>SLSW01000223.1 GCA_007130245.1 Micromonosporaceae bacterium | reverse complement strand
TTCTACACCGACCGGCCCGACCTCTACGACCGGCTCGCCGAGTACGGCGTGCTGGCGGTGGAGATGGAGACCGCGGCGCTCTACACGATCGCGGCCCGGTTCGGCGTACGGGCACTGACCATCCTCACCGTCAGCGACCACATCAAGACCGGCGAGCACATGCCGGCCGAGGACCGGGAACGCACCTTCCGCAGCATGGCGGAGATCGCGCTGGACACCGCGACGTCGTGGGCCGCGTGACCCCGGACGAGCGGCTGCGGCTGCTCGCCGACCTCGCCGCCCTGCCCTGACCCTGACCGTTGCGGCCCGGTGGCCCTCGCCACCGGCTGCCCCGCGCCGCACCACCGCCACACTTTCAGCGAAACTGGTGTCTGCGGGCCGCCCCCAGACCGCGCTTTCGCTGAAAACGCGACACAGTGGGGGCGGAGGGATGGGGCGGACGGAGAGGAGCGCGATGATCGGGCTGGTGCTTGCGGCCGGGGCCGGGCGGCGGTTGCGGCCGTACACCGACACGCTGCCGAAGACGCTGGTGCCCGTCGACGGCGAGACCACCATCCTCGACATCGCGCTAAGCAACCTGGCGCAGGTGGGGCTGACCGACGTGGCGGTGGTGGTGGGGTACGCCGCGCAGGCGGTCCGGGACCGGCAGGCGGCGATGGAGCGTCGCCACGGCGTCACGCTCGAGCTGATCGACAATGACCGGGCCGAGGAGTGGAACAACGCGTACTCGCTGTGGCTGGCGCGCAACCACCTCGCCGCCGGTGCGCTGATGGTCAACGGCGACACCGTGCACCCGGTCAGCGTGGAGAAGACGCTGCTGGCCGAGCGTGGCCCGGAGCTGCTGCTGGCGATCGACGCCGCCAAGTCCCTGGGCGCCGAGGAGATGAAGGTGCGCTTCGACGCGGACACCGGGCAGCTCACCCACATCCACAAGTCGCTGGACCCGGCCACCGCGCACGGCGAGTACATCGGCGCCTGCCTGATCGAGCCGGCCGCCGCGAACAGGCTGGCCGAGGCGCTGGAGGCCACCTGGCGCCGCGACCCCGACCTGTACTACGAGGACGGATTCGCCGAGTTCGCCGCCCGAGGTGGGCAGGTGCGCGGCGCCCGCATCGGCACGGTGGAATGGGTCGAGGTCGACGACCACGCCGACCTGGCCCGTGCCCGGGAGATCGCATGCCGCTACTAGCCCGCACCGTCAACACCCCGCTGGCCATCGAGATCCGCCGCGGAGCGGTGGCAGAGCTCAGCGCGCTGCTGGCCGACCAGCGCATCTCGGCCGGTGGCGACGTGGCGGTTGTGGTCGGCCCCGGCCAGGGGGAAAAGGTCGCGGAGCTGGTGCGCCCGCAACTGGGGTCGGCGGACCTGTTCGTGGTCACCGGCGGAACCCTGGACGCCGCCCAGGACCTGGGCGCCAAGCTGCGCCAGCGACCGTACGACGCGGTGGTCGGCATCGGCGGCGGCAAGACTCTCGACACCACCAAGTGGGCGGCCACCCGCTACGGCCTACCCATGGTCAGCGTCGCCACCAGCCTCGCGCACGACGGGCTCGCCTCACCCACCGCCTCGCTCGCACACGACGGCGGGCAGGGCTCGTACGGGGTGCACATCCCGATCGCGGTGGTGGTGGACCTGGACTTTGTCACCCGCGGCCCGGACCGGCAGACCCGCTCTGGCATCGGCGACGCGATCAGCAACCTGTCCGCCTGCGCCGACTGGGAGCTGGCGCACCGGGTGCGCGGCGAACCGGTGGACGGGTTGGCGGCCACGCTCGCCCGCACCAGTGCCGGGGCGCTGCTGCACCACACCGGCACGCTGAACGACGACGGGTTCCTGGCCACGCTCGCCGAGGCGCTGATCCTGGGTGGCCTGGCCAGCTCGGTGTGCGGCTCGACCCGGCCGGTCTCCGGCGGGTGCCACGAGATCAGCCACGCACTCGACGCGCTGCACCCGGGCGCCGGCACCCACGGCGAACAGGTCGGGCTGGGAGCGGCGTTCTGCACCTTCCTGCGCGGGGACGAGACGCTGTTCAGCCAGCTCACCGGCTGTCTGCGCCGCCACGGGCTGCCGCTGCGCCCAGCCGACCTGGGTCTGACCGACGCCCAGTTCGTCGAGGCGGTGGCGCACGCACCGCGCACCCGGCCGGACCGTTACACCATCCTGGAGCACCTGGACCTGCCGGCCGACGCGATCGCGCAGCGGCTGGCAGACTACCTGCGTGCCCTCCCCGAGTGATCAACCGCGGCTGACCGACTACTACGCCGTCAACAAGGGCGGCGGCCTGTTCAGTGAGGCCACGGGCCAGTGGATCGGCGCGGTGGTGTCGGCCACCGCGCACCGCCTGGGCCTCGCCCCGACCGTGCTGACGCTGGTCAATCTGGTGCTCGGGCTGGCGGTTTCGGTGACCGTGACGGTGCTCGCGCAGCCGGTGGCGGACGGCCGGGTACCGGCCTGGGCGGTGGGCCTGTTCGCCCTGGTCGGCTGGCAGGTCGCGTACGCCTTCGACTGCGCCGACGGGATGCTCGCCCGCGCCACCGGCCAGACCAGCAACGCCGGCGCCCGCACCGACATCCTCACCGACGCGGCGCTCACGATCGCGCTGCTGACCGCCCTGTCCACGGTCACCGTGGCGCAGCGGCCGGACACCCCGGTGTGGCTGGTGGTGGTGTTCGCCGGCACCTGGATGGTGGCGCTGGTGACCTCGGTGCTGCAGTCCGGGGAGCACCCGGCGCACGCCAGCATGGTGCCGTCGCGGTCGCTGCCGGTACGGGTGGTCAAGCTGGTCCGGGATCCGGGTGCACTGTTCTTCGTGGCGGGCGTGATCCTGCTGCTCGCCCCGGCGGCCATGATCTGGTTCGTGGTAGCGCTGACCGTGATCAACGGCGGGTTCCTGCTGGCCAGCATCGCCGTCGCCGCCCGCAACGCACTCTTCCCAAGCCGCTGAGGCCCCTCTCAATCCGCTTGGGGGGCTGGATGGTGATCCAGTGGCGCCGCAAATCACCGCTTAAGCGGCAATTCGGTAACCACTCAGTCCCCCAAGCGGGTCCGGAGACGTCCTCTGGGTCAGCGCAGGCTCCGGTAAACGTCGACGAGTTGGCGGGTGACCACGTCCGGGTGGAACGTCGCCTCGTAGCGGGCGCGGGCGGCGCCCGAGCGCGATGCGGCGTGCGCGGCCGCCACCGGCAGGGCGGCCGCCAGCGCCGCCGGGTCCGGCTCCACCACCCAGCCGGTGTCCCCGACCAGGTACGGGATGCCGCCCAGGGCGGTGCCGAGCACCGGCCGCCCGGCGGCAAGCGCCTCGATGATCACCGTCGGCAGCACGTCGTCGCAGGTCGACGGCGTCACCATCACCGCGCACGCGGCGAGGGCGGCGTCGCGAGCGGCGGCGTCGAGCGGACCGAGGTAGACCACATCGGCGCGGTCGGCGGCCGCCTGCTCCGCACGGGTACGCAGCGGGCCGTCGCCGGCGACGCGCAACGTCCCCAGGGATCCGTCCGGGTGCCGCGCCCACGCGTCCAGCAGCAGATCCAGTCCCTTCTCCGGCGACAGCCGGCCCAGGAACAGGAAACCCTCGCCGGGCGGCGGCGGCGGCCCCGGGTCGGGCAGGGCGTTGGGCTTGACCGTGATCCGGTCCTCCGGCACCCCGTACCCGCGCAGGTGCTCGGCGAGCGCGGAGGTGGGCGCCAGGAAGCGGTCCACCGACAGCCAGGTCGACCGGTGCGCGGCCAGCGTCACCGCCATCACCGCGCTCTGCGCCGCCGACCCGCGGTAGCAGCGGTGGATCACCGCCGGCACGCCGAGCCGCCGTCCGCGGCAGTCGTGGCAGATCCGTCCGTCCCGGAAGTAGATGCCGGCCGAACACACCTGCCGGTAGTTGTGGGCGGTGTGCACCACCGGCACGCCGTGCCGGTGCGCGGTGCGCACCACCGCCGGCGACAGCAGCGGGTACGGATTGTGCAGGTGCAGCACGTCCGGGCGGTGCTCGCGCAGCACCGTGGCCAGAGCCCGCTGGGCGTCCGGGTTCCACAGCGGCGAGACCGGCAGCAGCGCCTTGCCGCGCAGCGGCAGTGAGCCGATGTCGTCGGAGCTGCGCAGCAGCGGCACCACCTCGACCCCGGCGCCGGTCAGCTGGGCGATCTCGGCGTCGACCACCCGGTTCTCGCCGGACGGCGTAGCCGAGCGGTACCGGTTGTGCGCCACCACCACCTTCACAGCCGCTGACGCTACTCCGGTTCCGAAGCCGTGGCTCGACCCCATCAGGAACCAGGGCGCGACCTGGACGAGTCTGCCGGATTTTCCGGTCGCACGAGGCAGTACCGTGACAGACGTGCCCGAGTTGCCGGAGGTGGAGGCGCTCGCCGCCTACCTGCGCGCACGCGCGGTGGGCCGCAGCGTCGCGCGCGTCGAGGTGGCGGCGGTCAGCGCCTGGAAGACGTACGACCCGCCGATCAGCGCCGCGGCCGGACGGACGGTGACCGGTGCCGGCCGCCACGGCAAGTTCCTCGATGTCACCCTGGCGGGTGCCCTGCACCTGGTCGTGCACCTGGCCCGGGCCGGCTGGCTGCACTACCGCGAGTCGCTGCCGGCCGCGCCGCTGCGGCCGGGCAAGGGACCGATCGCGGTGCGGGTGCGCCTCGACGACAGCTCCGGCTTCGACCTGACCGAGGCGGGTACGAAGAAGGGGTTGGCCGCCTACCTGGTAGGCGACCCGGCGCAGGTGCCGGGGGTGGCCAAGCTCGGCCCGGACGCGCTCTCGGTCGACGCCAGGACCTTCGCCGCCCGGCTGCGCCGCCGAAACGGGCAGGTCAAGGGCATTCTGACCAGCCAGGAGGTGATCGCCGGGGTAGGCAACGCCTACTCGGACGAGATCCTGCACGCCGCGAAGGTGTCGCCGTTCGCGTTGACCGGCCGCATGACCGACGAGCAGGTGGCCGCGCTGTACGAGGCGATGGTCGATGTGCTCAGTGAGGCGATCTCCCGGTCGGTCGGTCAGCGCGCGGCCACCCTGAAGGCCGAGAAACGTTCCGGGCTGGCCGTGCACGGACGGACCGGATTACCGTGCCCGGTCTGCGGGGATACCGTTCGAGAGGTGTCGTTCGCCGACTCCTCACTCCAATACTGTCCCGGCTGCCAGACCGGCGGTAAGCCGCTCGCGGACCGGCGGTTGTCCCGCCTTGTCCGGTAGCCCTGAAGCCGTAGACTGCCTTCGACATGACGAGAAGCCTCCACCGCTCGGTTCCCAGCTCCCGCCACGGCCAGCCCGAGGCCCCCGCGGACGAGGACGGGACTGCTGTGCCTGAGACCGAGAGCTTCGAGATCCGCCCGCCGCAGGCGGAGGCGGCGCTGCCCAACGGGGTGCCCCGCAACTCGTGGCGCCGCGCCCGCCGTCGCGTGTCGCGCTGGCACCGCCCCTATGTGGCGGCGCTGCTGCTGCTGGACCTCGGCGCCGCGGCACTGGCCAGCCTCACCGCGATCACCGCGTTTACCCAGGCCGACGCCGGGTTCGACACCGAGACCACCGACGAGTGGTTCCTGCCGATCGCGTTCCTGGCACTGCCGCTGGCCTGGGTGATCATGTTGTGGGCCAACGGCGCCTACGACCGCCGGCACCTGGGGCTGGGCACGGAGGAGTTCAAGCGGGTCGGTCGCGCCGCGGTGGCGATGGCGGCGACCGTGTCGTTCGTCGCGTTCGCCATGAAGATCGACCTGTCCCGGTTGTCGGTGGCCACCGCGCTGGTGGGCGCCGCGGTCTACATCCTGATCGTGCGAGCCCTGGCGCGACGGGCGCTGCATCTGATGCGACGGCGCAACGGCACCGCCACCCACCGGATGCTGCTGGTGGGCACGCTCCCGGAGGCGCTGGAGATCTGCAAGGCGGTCGCCCGCACCCCCGCGGCCGGGCTGGTGCCGGTGGGTATCCACCTCACCGACGGGTACGGAGCGGCACGCGGCCTGCTCACCCCGGTGCCGGTCTACCCGCCGCGCAGCGAGGTGTTGCCGCTGGTCAAGGAGCTCAGTGCGGACACCATCGCGGTCTGCGGTTCGGCCAGCGCCGAGCCCGGCGAGTTGCGCCGGCTGGCCTGGCAGCTCGAGGGCAGCGGCGTGGACCTGGTGGTGGCACCGCAGCTGACCGACATCGCCGGACCGCGGGTGCATGTGCGTCCGATCGAGGGGTTGCCGCTGCTGCACGTGGAGGAACCCACCCTGTCCGGGACGGCGTGGTTGGCCAAGAACCTGCTCGACCGGCTCGCCGCCGGCACCGGGCTGCTGCTGCTCGCCCCGCTGTTCGCGGTGGTCGCGATCGCTATCAAGATCTCCGACCCGGGCCCGGTCTTCTTCCGGCAGCCGCGGGTGGGGCGCGAGGGACGGATCTTCCGGGTGTGGAAGTTCCGCACGATGTACACCGACGCGGAGGAGCGACGGGCGGCCCTGCTGGACCAGAACGAGTCCGACGGGCACCTCTTCAAGATCCGTCAGGACCCGCGCGTGTTCCCGCTGGGCCGGCTCCTGCGCAACTCCTCCATCGACGAGCTGCCGCAGCTGATCAACGTGGTCAAGGGCGAGATGTCGCTGGTCGGACCGCGACCGTTGCCGGCCGACGACGGCGACTACCTCGGCGACGTGCGGCGCCGGCTGCTGGTGCGGCCCGGAATCACCGGGCTGTGGCAGGTGTCGGGACGCGCCGACCTGTCCTGGGACGAGGCGGTACGGCTGGACCTCTACTACGTGGACAACTGGTCGCTCGCCTACGACCTGAGCATCCTGTGGCGCACCGTCGGCGTGGTCATCGGGCGCAAGGGCGCCTACTGACAGCGCGCACAGCTTCTTCACAACGCCTACGCACCGTGTTCGCATCGGCTTCGTACCGTGCCGGGTATGAGACAACGTCGCATCCTCGTGGTGGAGGACGACCGCACCATCGCCGACGCCGTGGCCGCCCGGCTACGGGCGGAGGGTTTCGCGGTCGACGTCGCCGCCGACGGCCCCGCCGCCGTCGAGGTCGCCGCACGTGCCCGGCCGGACCTGGTGGTGCTGGACGTCATGCTGCCGGGCTTCGACGGGCTGGAGGTATGTCGCCGCATCCAGGCGGACCGGCCGACCGCGATGCTGATGCTCACCGCGCGTGACGACGAGACCGATCTGCTGGTGGGTCTCGCCACGGGCGCCGACGATTACCTGACCAAGCCCTTCTCGCCGCGCGAGCTCGCGGCACGCGTGCACGCGCTGCTGCGACGGGTGGACCGCTCGGCGCCTCCGGACGGATGGACGCTGCGGCTCGGCGACCTGCACATCGACCAGGCACAGCGACGGGTGTGGCAGGCCAACGCGGCGGTGCACCTGACGCCGACCGAGTTCGACCTGCTGGTGCGCCTGGCCCGCAGGCCCGGAGCGGTGATGTCGCGCAGGCAGCTGCTCGCCGAGGTGTCGGGGTGGGCGGAGGCGTCGGGCACCCGGACGGTGGACAGCCACATCAAGGCATTGCGTCGCAAGCTCGGTGCGGACCTCATTCGCACCGTGCACGGGATCGGGTACGCGCTGGAGGTGCCCCGGTGACTGCGGTGAGTTCGGTGAGTTCGGTGAGTTCGGTGAGCGCGATGAGTTCGGTGAGGGCGCGGGTACGTGAGGTGCTGCCGCGTCCGCTGGACCCCTTCCGGTCCATCAAGGTGAAGATCGGCATTCTGGTGGCGCTGGCGATCGCCGCGGCGGTGTCGGTGTTCTGGTACGGCATCGGCTGGTGGCCGCCACGGACCACGCTGACCGCGTTCGGGGTGGCGCTGGTGGTGACCCAGGTGGTGGCACACGGCATGACCTCGCCGTTGCGGGAAATGACCGCCGCGGCGCGGGCGATGGCGCGCGGCGACTACACCCGCCGGGTGCGTGCGACCTCGCGCGACGAGGTGGGCGAACTGGCCCGCGCGTTCAACCAGATGGCGGCCGACCTGGCCGCCGCCGACCGGCAGCGCCGCGAACTGATCGCCAATGTCTCCCACGAGCTGCGTACACCGATCTCCGGACTGCAGGCGCTGCTCGAGAACATGGTCGACGGCGTGGCGGCCACCGACCCGGCCACCGCGCGGGCCGCGCTGGTGCAGACCCAGCGCCTGTCCCGCCTGGTCACCGAGCTGCTGGATCTGTCCCGGCTGGACGCCGGCGTGGCGGAGCTGGACCGCGAGGACCTTGATGTGGCGGACTTCCTCGCCGGCGTCGTACAGGAGGCTGAGATCGCCGTGGCCGGCGCGGGACGGTCGGTGCGGTTCACGATGGACACCGCCGGGGCGACGCCGACCGTGCCGGCCGACCCGGGTCGGCTGCACCAGGTGTTCGCCAACCTGCTCGACAACGCGGCCCGGCACAGCCCGCCCGATGGCGTCGTGTCGGTGCGGGCCGGCCGGGTCGGCGACCGGGCGGTGTTCGACGTCGCCGACCAGGGTCCCGGCATCGCACCGGAGGAACGCGCCCGCGTGTTCGACCGGTTCACCCAGGGCAGGCGGGTCGGTGGCGGGGGTACGGGTCTCGGGCTGGCCATCGCGCGATGGGTGGTCCAGCTGCACGGCGGCACGATCGCCGTCGTCGACGCAGGCGGTCCCGCGCCGCCCGGGCGCCCGCCGCCGGGGTCGGGCGACCTGCCGGACGGCCACACCGGCTGCCGGATCCGGGTGACCCTGCCACTGGCCTCGCCCGGATAGGGCGCTCACCGCAACTGACGGGCCGGTGCCGCCGGCTGACAGACACCGGCCAGACCGTACGAGGATCCATTGCCCTCGGCGACCGCACCCAGTCGCCCACTGCCCTTTGGGAGCTGCTCTTACGAACGGAGCGGCGCCCGTGACGCGCACGCCGCCGTGTCCACTGTCGTCCCGGACCCGGTGCGGTGTGGGTCGACCGGCCCGCGCACCCACCAACGGAGCAGCTCTCAAAGGACCCCGACCACTAACCGGCCCCACCCGGGCGCCGGGACCGCATCCGAAGGAGCACGGCATGTCAGAGTCGACGCCCACCACCGACCCGGCCCCCACCACCGACCCGGCCCCCACCACCGACCCGGCCCCCACCACCGACCCGGCCCCGTACGCGCGGTATCCGGGACATCCGCCGCCGTCACCGCCACCACCGATCTGGCCCGGCCCCGCGACGCCTGCCGGGCCGGTGCCGCTGGCCGCGGCGGCAGCCGCCGGCGTCCTCGCTGCGCTGCTGGTGCCGCTGGACCGACCAGGCATCGGATGGTCACTGGCGGGGCTCGCCATGGCCGCCGCAGTGATCATCACCCTGCTCCACCTGCGCCCGCACCGGAGATACCACGCGGACCTGCCCGCCCGCCCGGGTTGGCGACCCCCACGCGGTCCCACCCGGACCGGTGCGGCCACCTGGGCCGCTACCGCGCTGCTGCTGCTGGCGGTCGGCGCGGTGCGGTCGGCGGGGTGGGTGTTCCTGCTGTGCCTGCTCGCGGCCGCCGCGGCGGTGGTGGCGGCGCTCACCGGCGGACGCACTGTGCGCGGGCTGGCCCTGGGAAGCCTGCTGGTGCCGGCGGCGGTCATGCGTGGCGCGGCGTGGGCGGGGCGCGGAACGGTGGCGGGGCGCGGAACAGTGGCGGGGCGCCGCACCGGCCCGGCGTGGCGTCCGGGACGTACCGCGGCCGCGACCGGGCTGGTGCTGCTGGTGTTCGGCACCCTGCTGATCTCGGCGGACGCGGCCTTCTCCCGACTGCTCCGCGAGGTGATCCCGCCGCTGGACGCGGCGTCGCTGGGGCGATGGTCGGTGCTGTTCGTCCTCGGCGCCGGCGGGGTGCTCGCCGCGGTGTTCCTCCGGTTGGCTCCGCCCGCGCTCGACCCGGATCCGCACCCGCGTGTGTCCGACGCCACGGTGCAGCCCGCGGAGTGGATGATCCCCGTCGCGACCCTGGTGACGCTCTTCGCGGGCTTCGTGGCGGTGCAGGTGACCGTCCTGTTCGGAGGCGCGTCGTACGTGCTGGGGCCGGACGGGCCGACGTACGCCGAGTACGCCCGCAGCGGCTTCTGGCAACTACTGACCGTTACAGCCCTCACCCTAGTGGTGATCGCGGTGGTAGCCAGGATCGCTCCCCGACACACCACCGCGCAGCGCCGGTGGTTGCGTGCCCTGCTCGGCGCGCTCGCCATGCTCAGCCTGGTCATCGTGGCGTCGGCGTTGCTGCGGATGCACACCTACCAGGAGGCGTACGGATTCACCCGACTGCGTGTCCTGGTCAGTGTGGTGGAGCTGTGGCTGGGCCTGGTCTTCCTGCTGGTCCTGGTCGCCGGGGTGCGGCTGCGGGCCCACTGGTGGCCACGCGCGGTGGTGGCGACCGGCATCGCCGCGGTCCTGGCGCTGTCCGCGCTCAACCCCGACCGGTTCATCGCCGAGCGCAACATCGCTCGCTGGGCCGATGGGCAGTACCTTGACGTGCGCTACCTGGCGGGCCTGTCCGCCGACGCGGCGCCGGTGCTGGTGTGCCTGCCCGACCGGCACCGGGAGCGGGCGTTGGCGCAGCTGCGCACCTACCTGGGCGACAGAACGGACTGGCGCAGCGCCAACCTCGCCCGCGCCACCGCCCGGGATGTGTTGGCCGATCCCGATACCGCCGGTTGTCCCCCTCGGTGACCGGACCGCCCGTGGTGGTCGGGGGGACCACGGTACGGTCGTGAACGTGACCGAACCGGGCCGCCAGAACGCTCTTGCGCTGCGAGGACTGTACAAGCGGTTTCCCACGAGGATCGCGGTCACCGGCATCGACCTGGACGTGCCGGTCGGCTCCTTCTACGGGCTGCTCGGACCTAACGGCGCCGGCAAGACCACGACCCTGTCAATGGCGGTGGGGCTGCTGCGTCCCGACGCCGGGGTCGCGTCGGTGCTCGGCGTCGACGTGTGGCGCGACCCGGTGGAGGCCAAGCGGCGCCTCGGTGTGCTACCGGACAACGCGCGCCTCTTCGACCGGCTGTCCGGTCCAGAGCTGCTGGCCTACACCGGGCTGCTGCGCGGAATGGATCCCGCCACGGTCGACCAGCGCGCCGCCGAGCTGCTCGACGTGCTGGCGCTGACCGAGGCCGGACGCACGCTGGTGGTCGACTACTCGGCCGGGATGCGCAAGAAGATCGGGCTGGCGTGCGCGCTGCTGCATGCCCCACGGCTGCTGGTGCTCGACGAACCGTTCGAGGCGGTCGACCCGGTCAGCGCGGCACTGATCCGGGACATCCTGACCCGCTACGTCGCCGGCGGCGGAACGGTGATCTTCTCCAGTCACGTGATGGCGGTGGTCGAGGGGCTGTGCTCCCATGTGGCCATTCTGGACGAGGGCGCGATCAAGGCGGTGGGCACGCTGGAGGACGTGCGTGGCGGTCGACCGCTCGAGGAGGTGTTCGTCGAGGTGGTCGGCGGCCGCACCGCCACCGGGGAAGAACTGTCGTGGCTCTGACCCAGCGCGAGCAGCGGGACCTGCCGCCGGACGACTTCGCCACGGTGCCGGGGGCTGCGGATCCGATGGTGCCGCTGTGGCATTTCGCGCGGCTGAAGCTGCGGATGCTGGGCAATGGCTTCCGGGGCCGACCCGCGCGCGTGCTGTCGTTCGCCTTCGGCGGGGTGTTCGGGCTCTACCTGGCCGGGATGGGGTTCCTGCTGTTTGCCGTCACCGCCGTCGGTGACCCGCAGGCGTGGCTGCTGGCCGCCAGCTTCGGCGGCACGGCGCTGGTCGTCGGTTCAGTGCTGCTGCCGCTGGTGTGGTTCGGTGTGGACGACACCCTCGATCCGGCGCGTTTCGCCCTGCTGCCCCTACCGCGCTGGCGGCTGGTCAGCGGGTTACTGATGGCGGCGTTGCTGGGCGTGCCCGCCGCGGCGGTGCTGATCGCGACTGCCGGGCTGCTGATCCCGGCGGGAGCACACGGCGGCGGCGTGGGCGCGGTGGCGCAGCTGCTCGGCATCGTGGCCGGTCTGCTGCTGTGCCTGGCGCTGGCACGCGCGGTCGCCAGCGCATTCGCGAGCGTCCTCCGCTCGCGGCGGGTGCGCGACCTGGCGTGGGTGCTCATCGCGTGCGTGGCGGCGCTGCTCGGTCCGATCCAGATCGCGGTGGTAAGTGCGATCAGCCAGGCCGACTGGGACCGGATCGCCACGGTCGCCCGGGTGCTGGGCTGGACGCCGCTCAGCGCCGCGCACACCGTCGGCATCGAGATCGCCGAGGGCAGGCCGTGGGCGGCGGTAGCCAAGCTGGCGATGACCGGGGCGGCGCTCGCGGTGACCCTGGGGTGGTGGGGCCGCACGATCGAGTCCGCTATGGCCGGTGCGGCGGCCGGCACCACCACGCCGACCCGGGTGTCCCGGCAGGGCGCGTGCGCCGAGCTGTTGCCCCGGCTACTGCCCTGGCTACCGGCCACCGCGTTCGGCGCGCTGGTGGCCAGGGAGGTCCGTTACTGGTGGCGGGACGCGCGCCGGCGGTCGTCGATGATCATGATCGTGGTGATCGGGCTGTTCGTACCGCTGTTGGTCACGGCCGGCGCCCGCGGCATACCGGTCCACGGCGACGGCGTCGGGTTCGACTTCTCATTGTCACAGGCGAGCACCGCCAGCCCGATCACGGTTTACCTCACCATGCTGTTCATCGCCGCGTTCGTGACCTCGATGCTGACCAACCAGTTCGGGTACGACGGCACCGCCTACGCCACCCACCTGACCATCGGCGTCCGGGGGCGGCGCGAGCTGCAGGCCCGTGCGGTGGCCTACTCGGTGTTCATGGTCCCGCTGCTGGTGGTGGTGGGCGCGGTGATGGCGGCTTCGCAGGGGTCACCCGCGGTGGCGGCGGCGACCTGGGGGGTGCTGTTCGCCGGGTACGGTTGCGGCCTGGCCGTGAACATGTTCGTGTCGGTGCTCGCGCCCTACGCGTTGCCGGAGACCAGCAATCCCTTCGCCACCGGATCCGGCCAGGCGACGGCCAAGAGCATGCTGGCGGTCGTGGGCCTACTGGGCGCCGCAGCGGTATCGGTGCCGGTGCTGGTGGCGGCGGCCCTGCTGGGCGACGCATGGCCGTGGCTGGCGTTGCCGCTCGGTGCGGGGTACGGCGTCGCGGCTGCGACGCTGGGTACCTACCTGGCCGGGGACGTGCTGGACCGCCGGGCGCCGGAACTGCTGGCCACGGTCACACCCAACCGCTGACAGCCCGGGAGAGGGTGGCGCGGGAGGATGGGGGCATGGGCATGGAACCGGGAGCCGAGATACACGACACCGACCCGTTCGCCACCCCGGAGGAGCACCGTTCGCCGGTGCGACGGCTGCGCGGGCGACTGGTCGCGCCGGTGACCCTGTGGACCGCGCCGGGCCCGGCAGGGCTGACCGTCTCCTCGATGCTGGTCGCCGACGGCGAGCCGGGCCGGGTGGTGGGTCTGGTCGACGACGAGTCCGACCTGTGGGATGCCCTGCAGGCGGCCGGAGCGTTCGCGGTGTGTCCGTTGCCGGCCGGGCGCCAGCAGGTCGCCGACCGGTTCGCCGGGCTGGCGCCGGCGCCGGGCGGGCTGTTCGCCCAGGACCGGTGGCAGGACACACCGTACGGCCCGGTGCCGGTCGACGCTGGCACCTGGGCCGGATGCCGGCTGGAGGACAGCCGCCGCTGCGGCTGGGCGATGCTGGTCGAGGCGACCATCGCGCAGGTGGCGGTGGGTCGTGACGAGCGCCCCATGGCTTACCACCGGGGACGCTACCGCGAGCTGTCCCAGTAGGCTTGCGGCCATGGTCATTGCGCAGCGCTTCGGCGCCGGTCACCGGGTCCTGGTCAGCGGGGGCGCCGGGTTCGTCGCGTCCCACCTGATCGATGCGCTGATCGACCGGGGCTGCACGGTGGTGGCGGTGGACAATTTCGTCACCGGTGCCGAGGAGAACGTGGCGCATCTGGCCGACAACCCCGGGTTCATCCTCGTCAAGCACGACATCTGCGACGGGCTGCCCGTCCACCCGGCGCTGGCCGGGCGCTTCGACGCGATCCTGCACATGGCCTCGCCGGCCAGCCCGACCGACTTCACGACGCTGCCGATCGAGATCCTGCGGGTCGGTTCGCTGGGGACGCTGAACCTGCTCGAGCGGGCGGTAAGCGACCGGGCGAGATTCCTGCTGGCCTCCACGTCAGAGGCGTACGGGGACCCGCTGGTGCACCCGCAACCGGAGTCCTACTGGGGCAACGTGAACCCGGTCGGCGTCCGCAGTGTCTACGACGAGGCCAAGCGGTTCGCGGAAGCGGCCACAATGGCCTACCGGCGCTCCCGCGACCTGGACGTCGCCATCGTGCGTATCTTCAACACCTACGGGCCGCGGATGAAGCCCGGCGACGGGCGGGCGATCCCCACCTTCATCAGCCAGGCGCTGCGCGGCGAGCCGCTGACCGTGCACGGTTCGGGTGAGCAGACCCGGGCGATCTGCTACGTCGAGGACCTGGTGCGCGGGATCCTGCTGCTGCTGGACTCGCACGAGACCGGCCCCGTCAACTGCGGCACCGAACACGAGATCTCCATGCGGGACCTGGCCGGGCGGATCGTGGCGCTGACCGGTAGCCGCTCACCGATCGGTTACATGCCACGCACGGCCGACGACCCGGAGATGCGACGGCCGGACCTCACGCTGGCCCGCACGCGGCTCGGGTACGAGCCGCTGGTCGATCCGGAGGAAGGGCTGCGCCGCACCATCGCCTTCTTCCGTGAGCACCTGGCCAGGACAGATCAGGCGAACTAGGAATGTCTGACTTATCCGGTCGGTCGGACGCCGCGACACCGGTTCCGCTCCCCCGTGCGGGTGGATCACGTTGCGGGGCCGGTCACACACTGCGCTAACACACCGCCGGACCGGCATCGACACCGTACTCTGGAAGCATGTCTGCCCACGAGATGGGCGCACGGCCGGCCTCGGGGCGCGCCGCCGTGCCCGGCCCGAGCCACTCCGACGCCCACATCTCCGGACGTGCCTCGGTGCCGGTGAGCCCTCCCAATGCCGGTGGCTACGGCTACGGCGGCTCGGATGGGCCGCCCGGCGGCTACGACGACCACCCACCCGCGCTGACCGCCGCGCCGCGGCGGAGGCGCCGGGCAAAGGTCATCGTCCTGTCGGTGCTGCTGGTTGTCGCGTTGCTGGTCGGCGGCGGTCTGCTCTACCTGCGCGGGCTGGACAACAACATGGAACGGGACGACTTCTTCGCCGGGGTGGGCGACCGGCCGCCGGCAGCTGCCGCCGGCTCGCTCAACATCCTGCTGCTCGGCAGCGATTCCCGCGACCCGGACGGCAGCGACGGGCCGTACCGGGCCGACACCATCATGGTGATGCACATCCCGTCCTCGCACGACCAGGCGTATCTCATCTCCATCCCGCGGGACCTGTGGATCTACGTCCCGCCGAACGCCGACGGTACGCGCGGCGGGCATGAGGCGAAGGTCAACGCCTCCACCGCCTGGGGCGGGGTGCCGCTGATGGTGCAGACCATCGAGGGTTACACCGGGGTACGACTCGATCACGTCATGATGATCGACTTTGGTGGCTTCGTCGAGGTCACCGACGCACTCGGTGGTGTCGAGATGGACATCGAGCAGACCATCACCTCGATCCACCATCCGAACCGTACGTTCGAGCAGGGACGCCAGCACCTCGACGGCGAGGAGGCGCTGGACTACATCCGCCAGCGTTACCAGTTCGCCGATGGCGACTTCACCCGGATGCGCAACCAGCAGCAGTTCCTGCGGGCGCTGATGGACAAGGCGACCGACACCGGCACGTTGGCGAACCCGGCCAAGCTCAACGCCTTCCTGCAGACCGCCACCAGCACCCTCACCGTCGACGAGGACTTCGCGCTGGTGGGCACCGCGCACAAGTTCCGTCACCTGCGCGGTCACAACCTGACGTTCCTCACCAGCCCGCACGCCGGCACCGGCTGGGCAGGCGGCCAGAGCGTGGTGTTCTCCGACGACGAGGGCGCCGCACGGCTGTACCAGGCGGTACGGGAGGACCGGATTGCGCAGTGGGTGGTCGACAACCCCGATCTGGTGCGGGACGGGTGAGCGCCGGTCCCGGATGACGGAAGGTTGACAGATCGCCTAAAGTGACGTTCAGTGCCGGCCACGCCAGTGGCCGGTGGTTACTCCCCCGCCCCTCAGGAGTGCCGCACATATGCAGGGTCCCCCTCACCCGTGGGAGCAGCACGCGCCCGGACCACCGCGGTCCGGGCCCGCCCAGCCGCGGCGTGAACCTGGCCGCCGAGTGCCGCGTCAGCGCCAGTCGCCCGAGTGGCACCATCCGGGCCCGGCGGCCCCGGATGGTTGGCAGGACCAGCACGGCTGGCACGCTCAGCCAGGGTGGGAGGGCCAGCCCGGGCGGGACCCCCGGCCCGACTCGTGGGACCAGCACGGATGGCAGGACCAGCATGGCTGGCAGGACCAGCATGGCTGGCAGG
>SLSW01000306.1 GCA_007130245.1 Micromonosporaceae bacterium | reverse complement strand
CGTTCCGGCCGACCTCGGCCAGCATCGCTCCTGTCACCACGTCGGCGACCGTGTCGACGGCCGGCCAGGAGATGACCGGTAGGGTGGCGCCGCCGGCCCACGAGCTCGACAGCACCGTCAGCGCGCCCACACCGGCGTCGCGCCCCAGCGGCACCGCGACCACCTCCCGTACCCCAAGACCGGCCACCGCCGGTCCGTACTGGGGCCAGCGAGCGGCCAACTCGCCGCCGGTGGCTGTGACCCGGCACTGGCGCAGGGCCGCCTCTTGCGACGGGCCCTCGCCGAGGGTGAACTCGACGTCCTGTGCGGTGCGCGCGATGGCATCCGAGGTGGCCACCATCGCCTCGATCCGGTCGGCGCCGAACAGCACCACCGCCGCACTGCCCGTACCGGCCTCGTCTGCCACCGCCCCGATGAACGACGGTGGGGCCGGTGCGCCGCTGGCGACATCCGCCCACAATTGCAGCTGTTGCGCGTAGGCACGGTGGATCCTGGCGGACACCCGGTGGGCGGTCTCGGAGCGCCGCTGGGTGCGCGCCATCCGCTGGTGGAACTCGGACAACATCGCCGGGCCCTCGTCCGACTGCTGCTCGTGCCGCTGCGCGATCTCCGCGGCCCGGGTCGCGCGCAGCAACGCCTGATCCGCCCGGTGCCGTGCGGTTCTAATTCGAGGGCCGATGCCCGGCGTCATACAATCAGCCTACGCCTCGGCGGCGAACTGTCACAGCCGCTCCTGGCCGGCTTGTTCCATCAGCAGCACCACCCCGCCGCCTTCCTCACCGAGCGGAGAACAGAACACCGAACAGGTGATGGTGCGGCCGAGCCGGTTCATCGACACCACGTCCAGCGGTCCCAGCCGCTGTCTGGTCTCCATGCACCGCTTGACCATGTCCTGCACCTCCTCGGTGGGCAGGCCGAAATCGAGGTCGAAGAACGGCTCGTTGTAGACCTCGGCGGGGCGCAGCCCCCACATGTCCTCGGCGCCCCGGTTCCAGCTACGCACCCGCAGCTCGGAGTCCAGCACCACCACACCCGCAGCGATGCTGGCCAGCACGCCCTCGAAGAAGAGGCGGATCTCGTCCAGTTCCGCACCGCGGATCCGCATCTCCTCGTTCATGGTCTCCAGCTCTTCGTTGCCCGACTGCAGCTCCTCGTTGGTGGTCTCCAACTCCTCGTTGGTCGACTGCAGCTCCTCGTTGGTGGTCTCCAACTCCTCGATGCTCGACTGCAGCTCCTCGTTGGTGGTCTCCAACTCCTCGTTGGTCGACTGCAGCTCCTCGTACGCGGTCTCCAGGTCCTGCCGGACCTGCTTGACCTCCTGCGAGAGCCGGTTCTGCCGGGTGGTGTCCAGGAACGACACACTGGTGCCCACCGGGCCGCCGTCAGCGTCGCGCAACGGCTCGACGATGATGTCGAAGAACAGCGTCTCCTCCGGGCTGACCAGGCGTTCCACGCCACTGAGCCGGATGCTGCGCCGTTCCAGCTGGGCCTGGGAGATCAACGACCGCAGCTCGGCCGGCCGGTAGGACAGCTCCAGGTCGTGGAACGGCCGGCCGACATCCCGGGAGCTCAACCCGAACTGGCTGCGGGCCTCGTGGCTGATCGTGCTCACGGTCCCGTCCAGGTCGACGCCGACCATGGCGCACGGCACCGCCTCGATCATCAGTTCCCGCACCTGGCCGCGCCGCCTGGTGGCGCCCAGTGCCGGGCGCGCCTCGGGAGCGAACCGGATGGCGGCGATCTGTTGCGGTAGGGCGGCCACACCGGGACGGCGCCGGAAGATGCGCTGCCGCATGTTCACCACCTCGAACCGCTCCCCGTCCGACAGCAGCATCTCCGCCTTGCCGAGGAACAGGTACCCGCCCGGATTCAGGGCGAAGTGGAACCGGTCCACGATCTGGTTCTGCGCTTCGACGTTGAAGTACATCAGTGTGTTGCGGCACACCAGCAGGTCCAGGCGCGAGATCGGCGCGTCCCGCGTGATGTCGTGGCGCCCGAAGATCACCCGCCGGCGCAGGTCCGGGCGGAAGGCGAAGTTATCGCCGCTGGGCTCGAAGTAGCGCTCCAGGAACTCGGCCGGCACAGGCCCGAGCGCCTTCGGCGGGTACACGCCGGCGCGGGCGTCGCGCAGCGCCTCCTCGTCCACATCCGTGCCGTAGATCTTCAAGCGTGCGACGGTCTCGTCGATCCCGAGCAGCTCGGCGAAGACCATCGCCAGCGAGTACGCCTCCTCGCCGCTGGAGCAGCCGGCGCTCCACACCCGTATCTGCGAGTCCGGGCCGGCGCGGGCGGTCACGCCGGGCAGCACCTCGGACTGCAGGTGTCGCCACGCCTCGGTGTCGCGGAAGAAGCCGGTGACGTTGATCAGGATGGTGTTGAACAACACCCGGAACTCGTCCGCGTCGATCTCCAGCCGGTCCTGGTAGTCACGGAAGCCCGCGACACCCACGTCGTGCATCCGCTTGCGGATGCGCCGCGTCAGCGACGACCGCTTGTACCCGGTGAAATCGAACCCGCGCGCCTCGCGGATGAAGCGCAGCAACGATTCCAGATCGTCGTCCGGACGCTGCTCCTCATCGCTGCTCATCGCTGCTCATCAGACTTCCTCGCCTGGACGAGACCTCGGATAACCGCCGCGATCTCGTCCAGGGGCAGTACGAAGTCGGCCGATCCGGTGGCTACCGCAGCCTCCGGCATGCCCTTGAACTCGGCCGAGTCCGGGTCCTGCACGATCACTGTGCCGCCCCGGGAACGTATCGCGCTCACGCCCATCGCGCCATCGCTTCCGGAACCTGTCAGCACGCAGGCGATGGCACGGTCGCCGTACGCGCCGGCGACCGACTCGAACAGCAGGTCCGCCGACGGGCGCACGAAGTGCACCAGCTCGCTGCTGGACAGCGTGAACACACCGTCCGGCCCGACCAGCAGATGGTGGTCCGGCGGTGCCACGTACGCCATTCCGGGTCCGGCGCGCTCGCCGGACTCGGCCAGTTTGACCGGCAGGTTGGTGCGGCGCTCCAGCACCTCCGCGATCACGGTCTCGTGGCGCCGGTCCAGGTGCTGCACGATCACGATCGGGATGGCAAGGTCATCCGGCAGCGCGCCCAGCAGGCGTCCCAGCGCGGTGATCCCACCGGCGGACGAGGCCACCGCCAGGATCTCGTAAGCCGGAGCCGGCCCGGGAACGGAGCTCACCGCTCAATCGGCGGCAGGCCGGCGTCCGGCGCCGGCAGCTCGGCACCATCCTCGGTGACCTCTCGCGCCAGCTCCCGCAGCGGCAGGTTGTGCGCGCGGGCATGCTCCCGCAGCAGCCGGAACGCCTCGCTCACGCTGACCTGCCAGCGCTCGGCCAGGATCCCCTTGGCCTGCTCGATCAGCACCCGGCTGGACAGAGCGTGCTGCAGCTGGCCGGCCAGGGTCTCGCTGCGCCGCAGCTCGCGCCGGCTCAGGATGGCGCTGGCCGCCGCGTCCGCCAGCGCTTCGGCGAGCTGGCGCTGGGCCGCGTCGAGGTGGCCGGAGCCGTCGCCGATGAGGGTGAGCACGCCGACGACCTGCCCCCGCGCCCGCATCGGCATCACCTGACCGTCGGCCACCGCCTGCGCAGGCGGGCGCCGGTAGCCGTCGTTGGCCGTGCCTACCGCCGGCCCGAGTTCCCCGTCCGGGCCGATGAGCGACACTCCGGCGGCGGCGACGCCGAGCAGCTCGACGCAGCGCTCTGCCAGCGCCGGCAGCAGCGTGGCCTCGTCCTCGTCCCCGCCGGACAGGCCGGCGAGCTCGGCGAAGATCTCGGCGATGCGCTGTTCCCGGAGTGGCGCGGTCGCGTTCAGTTCGCCCCTCATGCGGATGAGGCTACGCTCATTGTCGGAGCACATCAAACGTCGAATGGCCGGGACTCGACGGAGGAGACACCCCGGGGGTTACGGGCCGGTCGGTCCGGTCCCGGGCACGGCGCCGGCCACCTGCATCTCGTACGCCCGGTGCGGCGCCCACGAAGCCACCAGGCTGAACCGGTCCCCGCGCACCAGCGTCTCGCGCCACTCCACCGGCTCGCCGTCGATGCGGCCGACGCGCTCGATGACCAGCAGGCCGACCGCCGCGCCCAGGTGCAGCTGGCGGCACTGGTCGGCGGTGGGGGCGATCGCGTGGATGCGCTCCTCGCCGTCGGTGATGCGTACGCCGGTGCTGCGGGCCAGCTCCGCGTATATCCCGGTGGAGCTCAGGTCGGCGGTCAGCAGCGGGCGCCCCACCGTGGCCAGGATCCAGGTGCGGTCCAGCGCCAGCGGCTCATCGTCGGCGTAGCGGATGCGCTCCAGGAACACGAACTCGGCGTCGGCTGCCACCCCCAGCCGCGCCGCCACCGTCTCGTCGGTGCGCACCTCGCGGGCCAGCACCGTGCTGCGCTGCCGCATCCCCCGCGCTTCCACCTCGCTGAACAGCGAGTAGAGCGCACCCAGCGGCTGCTCGATGCGGGCGCGCCGCACCGAGGTGCGCCGGCCGCGCCCGGAGTCGAGGATGCCGGCCCCGCGCAGCCGCCGCAGCGCCTCGCGCACCGTATGCCGGCTGACCCCGTACTCGTCGGCCAGCTCATGCTCGCCGGGGAAGCCGTCGGTGGTGCAGAACCCGCCGCCCTCCAGCCGCCGGACCAGGTCGTG
>SLSW01000377.1 GCA_007130245.1 Micromonosporaceae bacterium | reverse complement strand
TCACCCCCGCGGCGTCCAGCAGCCGCCCGAACCGGCTGGTGGGATCGGCTGCCAGCCCCTGCCGCGGGCCGTACTCGACCACCTGCCCGCCGTCGACCACCGCGATCTGGTCCACCCGCGACAGTGACGACAGCCGGTGCGCGATCAGGACCGCGGTACGCCCGGCCAGCAGCCGGTCGACCGCCGCCTCGATGTGCGCCTCGGTGGCCGGGTCCAGGCGGCTGGACGCCTCGTCCAGCACCACCAGGCCCGGGTCGGTCAGGAACGCGCGCGCGAACGCGATCAGCTGACCCTCGCCGGCGGACACGCCGCCGCCCTGCGGACCGAGCGCCGTGCTCAGGCCGTCCGGCAGGCCGGCGAGCCAGTCGCCGAGACCGACCTGCGCCAGCACCTCGCGCAGGTGGTCGTCGTCGGCCAGGTCGGGGCGGAACAGCGTCAGGTTGTCCCGCACGCTGGCGGCGAACAGCTGGACGTCCTGGGTGACGATGGCGACCCGGCGGCGCAGCGACTCCCGGTCCACCTCACGCAGGTCCACGCCGCCGAGGCGGACCGCGCCAGCGGTCGGGTCGTACAGGCGCAGCGCCATCCGGGCCAGGGTGGTCTTGCCGCTGCCGGTGCGCCCGACCAGGCCCAGTGTCTGGCCCGGCTCCAGCCGCAGCGACACATCCGACAGCACCGGCACGTCGTCGTCCGGGTAGGCGAAGCCGACACCGTCGAACTCCAGGCTCAGCGCCCCGGACGCGGTAAGCTGACGGGGATGCGCCGGGGCGGGCAGGCTGGGCCGTTCGGCGAGCATTCCGCCGATGCGGTTCACCGCCGCCAGTGCCTTCTGATACTGCTGAAGCTGGTCGATGAGGCGCTCGAACGGCGTGCGGACCATCTGGGTGTACTGGAACAGCAGCACCGCGGTGCCGACCGTGAGGGCGCCGGCCTGCTGGATCCACGCCGCCAGCCCGAGCACCAGCGCGGTGCCGATGGCGAACGCGACGGTGGTGCCGGCGAACAGGCCGCCGCCGATCCGTTCGGCCCGCAGGTCGGCGCGGTAGACCTCGGCGCTGGCCTGATGGTGCCGGTTGACCGTGTGGTGGCCGGCGCCGTTGGCGCGGAGGTCCTCGGCCGCCGCCAGGCGTTCCTCGAGGCTGCCGAACAGGGCGGCGAACTTCTCCCGTACCCGGGTGGCGGCCGGCACCGCGAGCCGCTGCGCGCGCACCATGCCGAAGCCGACCAGGGCGCAGTACGCCAGCAGGGCACTACCGATGCGCACGTCGACGGTGAGCACCACGACGATGACCCCGACCAGCAGCAGGATGGAGACCACCACGTCGAGCAGGAACGCGACCGTGAACTCGGCCAGAGCCACCACGTCGCCGTCGACCCGTTCGATCATCTCGCCCGGGGTGCGCTGGCCGTGGTAGTCCATGTCCAACGTGAGCGCGTGTTCGGCCAGGGTCTCCCGCAGCCGGTTGGTGCCGTCCCACGCCAGCCGGCTGGCCAGCCACGCGGTCAGCATCCGGGCGAACTGTCCGGACACCGCCAGCGCCAGGTAGCCCAGCGCGATGGTGACCAGCAGGGTAGTGGGCTCGCCGGCGATCGCGCCGTCGACGAACTGCCGGGTCAGCTGCGGGGCCGCCAGCGGGAGCACGGTGGCGGCGAGCACCGCCAGCGCCAAGGCGGCAGCGGCCCGGCGACCTGGGGACAGTTGGCGCAGGACGAGACGGCGAACATCAAGGGAGGAAGTCATGGCGGAGCCATGAGGTTACGCAGCGTCCACAGTACGGGCAACGCGTTTTCCGGCGGTACGGTCGTTGTCCGGTTCTAGGTGCGGAGCGGGCACCGTCGATCTCCAAGGAGGGTGCCGCATTGGAAGCGTCATCTCGCGCTCGAGGGAGGGAGCACCGGCGGCTCGGCGCCCACATCGCACTTGCGCTCGGCACACTCCTGGTTGGCGTCGCCTGCCTGCTCTGCACCGCGCTGGTTTTCCTGGAGCCGCAGCCGCCCTGGCACGATGTCGAAGCGCAACAGGCGCAGTGGATAGCAACGTCGGAACGGCTGATCGCGACCGCCATGGCGCTGCTGGTCGCTGCGACGCCGCTGTTCGCATACGCCTTCGTCGCGTGGCGTATCGCACGACGTGCGAAGCACCGGCGGCTGGCTGCGCTCGGTCGGGCTGACCCGGACGCTTCGACCGCCCCGCCGTAGAGACCCGTGACCGGCGAGAATATTCGGTTGCCCGCCGGGTGGCGTACGGGGTGGACTCGGCGGTGATGAGCGAGCGTGCCCTGCACCGTGACGAGGTGGTTGCCGGCCCGGACACGGTGCGCCACCTGGTGGACACCCAGTTTCCGGCCGGGCGGGGGTGGCCGCTGGCCCGGCTACGTTCGGCCGGCACGGACAACGTGATGTACCGCCTCGGCGGGGACTTCCTGGTGCGACTGCCCCGGCGCCCCGGAGCGGCCGGATCTCTGGAGGACGAGCTGCGATGGCTGCCCGAATTGGCGCCGCAGCTTCCCGTAGCCGTCCCGGTGCCGGCCGCTGCCGGCCGGCCGGACGGCGACTACCCGTGGCCGTGGGCGGTCTACCGCTGGCTCCCCGGTGTCGATGCCTCGACCGCGGTGATCGAGGACGAGGACCGGTTCGCCCGCGATCTGGCCGGGTTCGTCCGGGCGCTGCACGCCATCGACGTCACTGAGATCCCGGTGGGTGAGCGGCCGCACTGGTACCGCTGTGATCCGGTGTCCACGCGCGACGACGTCACGCGGGAGAACCTGGCGGCCTGCGGACGACTCGACGGCTTCGACGTCGACCGCGCCCTAGTCGCGCGTGTGTGGCAGGAGGCGATGAGCCTGCCACCGTCGCGTGCGGCCTCTTGCTGGATCCACGCCGACCTGACGCCGTTCAACCTGCTGGTCGCTGGCGGCGGGCTGGGCGCGGTCATCGACTTCGGTGGCCTCGCCATCGGGGACCCGGCGATCGACCTGATGGCACCGTGGGGGCTGCTGTCCCCCGCTGCCAGGTCGGTGTTCTACGACGTGCTCGGCGTGGACGAGGTGGACCGGCGCCGGGCCCGCGCCTGGGTGCTGTCACTGGCACTCGGGCACCACTACTACTGGGACACCCACCCGCCGTTCACCGCGTACGGGCTGCGGTGCCTCCGTGAGGTGCTGGACGACTACCGGCAGCAGGGCGGTTAGTCGGCGGCGGCCACCCCGACCGGGCAGCTCATGCCGTTGGGGCCGGTGTGGCAGTAGCCGCCGGGGTTCTTGTGCAGGTACTGCTGGTGGTAGTCCTCGGCGTAGAAGAACCGGTCCAGCGTGCCGATCTCGGTGGTGATCTCGCCGTACCCGGCGCCGGCGACAACCGGCGCGAACGCGTCCCGGGACGCCTGCGCCGCGGCGAGCTGGGCGTCGGAGGTTGCGTAGACCGCCGAGCGGTACTGGGTGCCCACGTCGTTGCCCTGCCGCATGCCCTGGGTGGGGTCGTGGTTCTCCCAGAACGCCTTGAGCAGCCGCTCGTAGGGAATGCGGGCGGGGAAGAAGACCACCTGCACCACCTCGGTGTGCCCGGTCAGCCCGGTGCACACCTCCTGGTAGGTGGGGTTGGGCGTGAACCCGCCGGCGTACCCGGCCGCGGTGGAGTGGACCCCGTCGAGCTGCCAGAACAGCTGCTCGGCGCCCCAGAAGCAGCCCATGCCGAAGACCGCGACCTCGCTGCCGTCCGGCCACGGCCCCTGCATCGTGGTGCCCAGCACCTCGTGCCGCTCCGGCACCGGCATCGATGTCGGCCGCCCCCGCAGCGCCTGGTCCGGTCCCGGCACCGTCAGCTTCGTCGCACGTCCGAACATGCGTCCCACGATAGCCCCGTACGCGCCGACCACCACCACTTCCCGCCCCCTTTCCGCGATCTTGGACGCTTCCCGCCCCTCCCGGGGCCACCACCGACCAAGATCGCGAACGGGTGGGGCGGCGACGCCGCTGGTGAACGGTCTGGGAGTTATCCACAGCCGCGACGTTGTCCACAGGTTCCGGAGTCGGCTGGTGACAGCGGGCGCCCGGCGGACCAGACTCGGCCGGCGTGCTGACCTACTCCAGCGGGCCGATGCCGCCGCCGGACGACGCTGACGAGATGGACTGGACCCTGTTCCGCCAGCACCAGGTGATCAGTCGTGTCCAGGCAATGCGCCTCCTGAGCGACAAGGCACTGCGGTCCCGTCTCAGTTCCGGTCGATGGCAGGTGGGCGCCCGCGGGGTGTTTGTGGCCCACAACGGTCCGGTGACCCGGGAGCAACTGCGGTGGATCGCGGTCCTGGCGGTCGGTGCGGGCCGACCGGCCGTCCTCGCCGGCACATCCGCACTGGAGTGTCACGGCCTGCGGGGGTACCGCGGTGACACGGTGCATGTGCTGGTGCCGGCGGGTTCACGGGACCGTGACCCGCCGGCCTGGGTCGCCGTGCACCGGACGACGCATCTGCCGCGCGGTGATGTCGAGATCGGATATCCGCCGCGCACCGCGCCGGCGCGCTCGCTGGTGGACGCGGCGCAGTGGGCGGGCTCCGATCGAGGGGCACGGACCCTGGTGGCCGCGAGCTTCCAGCAGCAACTGGTGAGCCTCGACGCGGTGAGGGCCACGCTGGCGCGCATGCCGCGGGCGAAACGCCGGGCGCTCGTACGGGAAACCGCCGCTGACGCCGCCGGCGGCGCCCACTCCCTGCCGGAGGCGGCGTTTCTGCGGCTGTGCCGGCGGGGCCGGTTGCCACGGCCGACCCGGCAGGTACGCCGTCGGGATGCGCATGGCCGGTGGCGGTACCTCGACGTGCTCTTCGAGGAGTGGGGCCTGCACGTCGAGATCGACGGCGGCCACCATATAGAGGTACGTCAATGGTGGGCGGACATGCGGCGCCAGAACGCACTGTGGATCCCGGGCGGTCGGGTGTTGCGGTTCCCGTCCTGGGCGGTGCGGCACCGGCCGGACGAGGTCATCGCGCAGGTGCGTGCCGCACTGATCGCTGCCGGCTGGCGTCCACCCCGGCCACGCTCCCGCCACCGCCGCTGACACCGGTACCCCGTACCCCAGTAGCCGGGGCGCCACGCCCTTCCGCGATCTTGGACGATTCCTGCCCCGATGGGGGCCGTCAGCGACCAAGATCGCGACAGTCGCCGGGGTTGGCGGCGCGGCGCGCCGGTCTCAGGGGCGGAGGGCGGCCGCGATGCGGTTGCGATACGCGGTGGCTTCGGCGTCGTCGGCGTACCGGTGCCGCGGCCACAGGAACCCGCGCAGCCCGTCGCCCTTCGTACGGGGGATGACATGCACATGCAGGTGCGGCACCGACTGCGACACCCGGTTGTTGATCGCCACGAACGTGCCGCCGGCGCCGAGCCCGGACTCCACCGCATGCGCCACCCGCTGCACTTGCGTGAAGAAGTCCCCTACCTGCCCGGCCGGCAGGTCGGTCAGGGTGTCCACGTGGGTGCGCGGCACCACCAGCACATGGCCCTTGAACACCGGCCGGGCATCGAGGAACCCGACGGCCTCCGGCGTGTCCAGCACCACCGACGCGGCCACCGATCCGGACACGATCGCGCAGAACACGCAGGTCATGCCGGCAGCGTAGCGCCCACATCACCACTCGGAGATCTTGGACGCGCTGAGCCCCCATAGGGGCGCGCGACGTCCAAGATCGCCAGGAATGGTGGGCGGGAGGGTGGGGCGGGGCGCGGGATAGGCTGCCGGCATGAGCCACGGTTTCGACACGCGCGCCATCCACGCCGGCCAGGAGCCGGAGCCGCGCACCGGGGCGGTGATCCCGCCGATCTACCAGACCTCGACGTACGCGCAGGAGGAGGTGGGCGCGCCCCGGCTCGGCTACGAGTACAGCCGGTCGGGCAACCCCACCCGGGACGCGCTGCAGGAGTGCCTGGCGTCGCTGGAGGGCGGCACCCGCGGCCTGGCGTTCGCCAGCGGCCTGGCGGCCGAGGACACCCTGCTGCGTACGGTGTGCGTGCCCGGTGACCATGTGGTGATCCCCGACGACGCGTACGGCGGCACCTACCGCCTGTTCGCGAAGGTGGCCGAGCGCTGGGGCCTGCAATGGACCGCGGTGGCGATCTCCGACCCGGACGCGGTGGCCGCGGCGATCCGCCCGACCACGAAGATCGTGTGGGTCGAGACCCCGACCAACCCGCTGCTCGGCATCGCCGACCTGGCCGTGCTGGCCGAGCGCGCACACGCCCACGGCGCGCTGCTGGTGGTCGATAACACTTTCGCCTCGCCCTACCTGCAGCAGCCGATCGTGCACGGCGCCGACGTGGTGGTGCATTCGACGACGAAGTACCTGGGTGGACACTCCGACGTGGTCGGCGGCGCGCTGGTCGTCAACGACGCTGAGCTCGGCGAGCGGCTCGCCTTCCACCAGAACGCCATGGGCGCGATCAACGGGCCGTTCGACGCCTGGCTCACCCAGCGCGGCATCAAGACCCTCGGCGTGCGCATGGAGCGCCACTGCGACAACGCCGAGCGGGTGGTGGAGTTCCTCACCGGACACCCGGCGGTCGCCGGCGTGCTCTACCCCGGGCTACCCGAACATCCCGGCCACAAGGTCGCCGCCGCCCAGATGCGCCGGTTCGGCGGCATGGTGTCGTTCCGGGCCGCCGGTGGGGAACAGGCCGCGGTGGACATCTGCCACCGGACCCGTCTGTTCGTGCTCGCCGAGTCGCTGGGCGGGGTGGAGTCGCTGATCGAGCACCCGGGGCGTATGACCCACGCGTCGGCGGCCGGCTCTCCACTTGAAGTCCCTGCCGATCTTGTGCGACTCTCTGTCGGGATCGAGACAGTCGGCGACCTGATCGACGACCTGGAGCAGGCGCTGCGCTGACCCCAGCCGGAGGTGGAGACAGTGGCCGAGTCGTGGGTCGGCGCGAGCGCAATGGAGATCGCCCGGGCGGTTCGCCGCGGCGACGTGTCGGCCACCCAGGTGGTGGCCGACCATCTTGACCACATCCGCGGCCGCAACGACCGGCTACATGCCTTCCGCATCGTCCGCGAGAGTGAGGCCCCGGCAGAGGCCGAGCAGGTCGACCAGCAGGACGACCTGTCCGGCGCCTCGCTGGCCGGGGTGCCGATCGCGATCAAAGAGAACACTCCGGTCACCGGAGTGCACACCTGGCGTGGGTCCGAAGCCGCCCGCGGGCCGGTGGCCGAGGCCGACCACGAGGTGGTCCGGCGGCTGCGCGGCGCGGGCGCGGTGGTGGTGGGCACCTCCCGGATGCCCGAACTCGGCATCTGGGGCACCACCGACGAGCCCGGTGCGGTGACGCGCAACCCGTGGAACACCGACCGGACGGCGGGCGGATCGTCCGGCGGCGCCAGCGCCGCGGTGGGCGCGGGTCTGGTGCCGATCGCGCACGCCAACGACGGGTTCGGATCGATCCGCATCCCGGCCGCCTGCTGCGGCCTGGTGGGGCTGCGACCCGGCCACGGCGCGGTTCCCGCTCCGGCCGGTGCGGACAGCTGGCTGGGGATGTCCGAGCACGGCCTGCTCACCACCACCGTGGCCGACGCCGCGACCGGGTTCGCGGTGCTGGCCGGGCAACGGCCGGCCAGGCTGACCGAGCCGGCCCGGCTGCGGGTGGCGGTGTCGCTACGCAGCCCGGTCGTCGGGGTGCGCCCGGATGCGGCGAACCGGGCCGCGGTGACATCCGCCGGTCGGCTGCTGGCTGCCGCCGGCCACGACACGGTGCGCGCCGAGCACCCGTACCCGACCTGGCTGGGGATCCGCGGCCTGGCGACCTGGTTCGGCGCCGCGCACCTGGCCGCCGAGGAGGCCGGCCTGGATCCGGCACAGCTGCAGCGGCGTACCCGCGGCCACCTCACCGCCGGCCGGCTCGCCTGGCAACGTGGCCTGGTGCGCGACAGCGACCGGCAACGGTGGCGCGAGCAGTGCGTGGCCCGGTTCGACTCGTACGACCTGCTACTCACCCCGGTGCTGGCCGCGGCGCCGCCGCCGGCCATTGAATGGTCGCGCCGGTCCTGGCAGGCCAACCTGGTGGCCAACGCGCGGTTCGCGCCGTACGCCCCACCATGGAATCTCGCCGGGCTGCCTGCACTGGTGGTGCCGGTCGGGGTGCGGCCCGACGGGCTGCCGGTGGGGGTGCAGCTGGTGGGGCCGCCGGCCTCGGAGCGGTTGCTGCTGGCGGTGGCGGGCCAGATCGAGCAGGCGGTGCCGTGGCAGCGGCACGCCCCCGGCTGGGTCTAGCGCTGGTGCGTGCCGGCGGCTAGATGTAGGGCGGCTAGAGGCGGCTAGAGGTCGATTCCTTCCCTCAGCTGAACGGCCGCAGCGTCATCAGGACGGCGATCGCCACGAAGATGACCACCAGCAGCCAGCCGGCGCCGGTGATGCGGGCCGACAGGCTGTCCAGCCGCTGCTTTGCCTCGAGGTCGGCGGTGGTCACGAACGATCCGGCCGGGGTCAGCGGTGTGGGCACCGTATCGGCCTCGGCCAGTTCCTCCTCGGTGAGCTCGCGGCCGGCGTCGGCGCCGGGCGGTGCCGAATCCGCGTTGCCCTCCTCGGTGTCCTTGGCCGCCTCCACCGCCGCGTACTGGTCGAACACGCCGGAGCTGACCATCGACGCGGCGCGGCGCAAGGCCGGCACCGCGTACCCCCAGGTCACCGCCAGCGCTACCGCGAACAGGGTGGAGGCGATCAGCACCCACGGGGTGACCATGGTCCACTCGTCACCGGTCAGCACGGTGGCGATCCCGAGACCCGCGACGACCACCGCGCCGGCGCCGAACAGCGCGGTCTGGTTCGCGGCCAGCCGGACCCCGTCCGCGCTGCGTTTGCGGATCGCCCGCCGGGCGGCGAACGGCGCCAGCACCAGCGGGCCGATCACCAGCACGGCGAGCACCACGTGCAGCGTGTTCAGCACGGTGCTCACGGGACTGATCGTACGTCGCGGACCGGAGCCTGTCCGCTACGTCGGATCCGTGTCTGTCCGAGGGGTTGCGCGGCGCGTCTAGGCTGCCGGGCCAGCCCTGCTCTGATTGGAGGAGTTCGATGAACTGCACGACCTGCGACCAGTCGCTGCCACCGGATCGTCACTTCTGCCCCACCTGCGGCACGCCTGCCGGAGGTCCACCCGTGGAACCGGGGATACGCACCCGGGCGCTACGCGGCGTCGGGGTGGCGGCGATCGTGACGGTCATCTTGGTGGTGATCGGCGATCTCGTGAACGTCCTCCTCCAGTTGGTGGGCGGCGCAATGGCGCAGGAAGCCATGCGCACCGGCGACGTGGACCTGCTCAACCAGGCCGCGCTGCTCGAGGGGTTGCTGGCGCTGCCGTACCTGGCGGTGTTGATCACCGCCGCGGTGCTGGTCATCATCTGGATGTGGCGCGCCCGCATGAATCTGGAGGCGTTCCCGGGCACGCAGCGCGGCATGCGTTCCGGCTGGGCGATCGCCGGCTGGTTGATCCCGTTCGTCAACCTGGTGGTCCCGTTCAAGGTGATGGGCACCATCGCCCGCGCCTCGCTGTGGCGGCAGAAGACTCCCGCGACCGTGGGGATCTGGTGGGCCGCCTGGCTGCTCGCCAGCGTGGCCGCCGGCGCCTCGGTCAGCGCCACCCCGGTGTTGCCGACCGTGCTCGAGACCCCGGCCGACTTCCAGCGGTACGTGGACTACTACCAGTCCGCGTTCGGCTGGGCACTGGCGGAGCTGGCGCTGACGGTGGTCGCCGGTGTGCTGCTGATCCGGCTGATCGTGACAATCGGTCGGGCGCAGGAGGCGCGGATCGCGCGAGGTCGCAGCGGCCCGCTGATGCCCGGCGAGACGGTGGCGGCGCCACCGCCCGGTCGGTAGTGGCACCATCAGGTCATGACGACCCTGGTCTCCCTCGCCGATGTCGAGGCCGCCCGTGACCTGTTGACCGACGTCACCCGGACCACACCACTGGAGCCGTGCCGGCCGCTGTCCGCGGCGCTGGGGGGCGAGGCGTGGCTCAAGTGCGAGAACCTGCAACGCGCCGGGTCCTACAAGGTGCGCGGTGCCTACGTGCGTATCTCCCGGCTGTCCGCTCAGGAACGGGCGAAGGGGGTGGTGGCCGCCAGCGCCGGGAACCACGCCCAGGGCGTGGCGCTGGGCGCGAAGCTGTGCGGCACCCGGGCCACGGTGTTCATGCCGGGCGGTGCGCCGCTGCCGAAGGTGGCGGCGACCAAGGGGTACGGCGCGAGCGTGGAGCTGGTCGGCAGCACCGTGGACGAGGCGCTGGTGGCCGCGCAGGAGCACGCCCAGCGCACCGGAGCGGTGTTCATCCACCCGTTCGACCATCCGGACGTGATCGCCGGGCAGGGCACGGTGGCGCTGGAGATCCTCGATCAGTGCCCGGGCACGGCGACCATCGTCACCGGTGTGGGCGGCGGAGGCCTGATCTCTGGGATGGCGGTGGCGGCCAAGGCGCTGCGGCCGGAGGTGCGCGTCATCGGCGTGCAGGCCGCCGGTGCGGCGGCGTTTCCGCCCTCGCTGAGGGCGGGGTCACCGGTGCGGCTGCCGTCGTATTCGACCATCGCCGACGGCATCGCGGTGGGCCGGCCCGGCGACCTGACGTTCGCCCACGTCAGCAAGCTCGTCGACGACGTGGTGACGGTGTCGGACGAGGACATCTCCCGCGCCCTGCTGATGCTGCTGGAGCGCATCAAGCTGGTGGTCGAGCCGGCGGGCGCGGTGGCGGTCGCCTCCCTGCTGTCGGGTGCGGTGCGGGTGGACACACCGGTGGTGGCGTTGCTGTCCGGCGGCAACATCGACCCGCTGCTGATGCTGCGGGTGATCGAGCACGGCCTGGCCGCGGCGGGCCGCTTCCTGCGGTTCACGGTGCGGTGCCCGGACCGGCCGGGGCAGCTCGCGGCGCTGCTGACCCAGATCGCCGAGCACCGCGCCAACGTGGTCGACGTGGAGCACCAGCGCCACGATCCCCGGCTGCAACTCGGCGAGGTGGAGGTCGCGCTGTCGGTGGAGACCCGCGGGGCGGGCCACTCCGACGAGTTGCTGAGCGCGTTGCGTGGCGCCGGTTACGAGGTGGCGCTCATCTCCACCCCGATCTGACAGCGCCCACGAGGGCGCGGGTCAGGTGGTGAAGGGTGCCAGCTTGGTCACCGTGACCTTGATGTCGGCACCGCTGGGCGCCGTGTACGTCACGGTCTGGCCCGGTCGAGTGCCGAGAATGGCCTGCCCCAGCGCGGACTCGGGGCTGTAGACGGTCAGGTCGGTGGTCGCCGCGATCTCACGCGGACCGAGCAGGAACGTCTCCGTGTCGTCGGTGTCGTCGTCGAAGTGGACCGTGACCACCGAGCCCGGCGCCACCGTCTCGGTGGCGGGCGGTTCGCCGACCCGGGCGTTGCGCAGCAGCTCCTCCAGCTGGCGGATGCGGGCCTCCCGCTTGCCCTGCTCCTCCTTGGCGGCGTGGTAGCCGCCGTTCTCGCGCAGGTCGCCCTCTTCCCGCCGCGCGTTGATCTCCGCGGCGATGGCCGAGCGGTCGGCGATCAGCTCGTCCAGCTCGGCCCGGAGCCGGTCGTACCCTTCCTGGGACAGCCAGGTGACGGGTGCCTCGCGATCAACGGACACGGGCATCCTCCTCGGTTGACAGCACGTCGGACAGGCAAAATTCCAAGTTACCAGTCACGGACGCGGTCGACAGGCAGGTCAGTCCGGGGCCCGCCAGCAGCGCTGCACCTCGCCGGTGACGGGTTCCTCGCTGGTGACCAGGTTGTGCACCACGTGCGGTCGTGTCACCCCCGGGGCCGGCTCGACCCGTACCTCCTCGCGGCCCACCTCGCTGCCGTCGCGGGCGCGGGCGCGCACCGCGCAGATGGCGGTCTCACCCTCCGGCACCACAACTGTGAACTCCACCACCACCTGCTCGTCGGTGACGTCGTAGAAGCGCACCACGTCCGCGTCGTACGGTCGCCCCGGCCCGTACCGCTCGGCGAGGGTGAACGCGACCATCACGCCGACGACGACCACCACCGCACCCAGGGCGACCGGCACCCAGCGGCGGACGCGTCGCGGTTCCCGCCGGCGCCCGTAGCGCCCCGGCGGAAAAGTCGGTGTGGTGTTCGTCTCGTCCAACGCGCAGGTCCCTCAGCTGTTCCGTCGTTGTCGCACGGGTCGGCAAGAATGTGTCCAGGCGGGTCGCGACGGCCCGCCTGCCCCGTGTCATCTTACGAGCCCACGACACAAGCCCAGCCGCCGAGCGGCGGCCGAGCCGAAGGAGAGCCGCGTGAGCGAACAGCTGCGCCTGATGGCGGTGCACGCGCACCCGGACGACGAGTCGAGCAAAGGCGCCGCGACCATGGCGAAGTACGTCGCCGAAGGGGTCTCGGTGCTCGTCGTCACGTGCACGGGTGGCGAGCGTGGCAGCGTGCTCAACCCGAAGATGGACCGGCCGGAGGTCTGGGAGAACATCACCGAGGTCCGTCGGCAGGAGATGGCCGCCGCCCGGGCGATCCTCGGGGTGGAGCAGGTCTGGCTAGGTTTCGTCGACTCCGGCCTGCCGGAGGGTGACCCGCCGCCGCCGCTGCCGGAAGGGTGCTTCGCGCGCGAGGACGTCGAGGTGGCCGCCGGGGAGCTGGTGCGGGTGATGCGCGAGTTCCGGCCGCACGTGGTCACGACGTATGACGAGAACGGCGGCTACCCGCATCCTGATCATGTCATGTGCCACCAGGTGTCGGTGGCGGCGTTCGAGGCCGCGGGTGACCCGGAGCGCTATCCGGAGGCGGGCGCGCCGTGGCAGCCGCGGAAGCTGTATTTCCACATGACCTTCTCCAAGGAGCGGGTCACGACGCTGCACGAGGCGATGCTCGCCGCTGGGCTGGAGTCGCCGTACGAGCAGTGGCTGGCCAACTGGGGCGACCGGCGCGACGTGTCCGAGCGGATCACCACCCGGGTGCCGTGCGGTGACTACTTCAGCGTGCGGGACGATGCGCTGCGGGCCCACGCCACCCAGGTCGACCCCGACGGCAACTGGTTCCGGGTGCCGCTGGAGATACAGCGGCGCGCCTGGCCGACCGAGGACTACGAGCTGGCGCGGTCGCTGGTCGGCGAGATCGCCGGGGAGGACGACCTGTTCGCGGGAATCCGGCAGGCGGCCGTGAGCACCCGGCACACCGAAGGCGTACGGTGAATACGTGGACGTTGTCGACCTGCTGGCGCAGAACTACTTCGGTAACACCCGGTCGGGCAGCCTGGCCGGCCCGACCGGCGCGTTCATCATCGCGCTGTTGATGGTGGCCACGGTGTTGCTGATCCGGAACATGAACTCGCGCATCCGCCGGCTGCCGGCCCGGTTTCCGGATCAGCCCGACCCGTCATCTGAGGGCATGTCAGATAAACCGGACTCCGGTCAACGAACCGCCTGAAACAGCTGCGCAGACCCCTATCGCGACGCGCTGAGATGACCTAACCTTCCCGCTAGGGCCATCCACGCCACGCAGCGGTGCCGCGTACGTGGCTCCCGCCCGGGTTCGGATCCGGGCCGTCGGAGGAGGGACTCGTGACCGTCGCCAGGGTGCTGTTGCTGGCGACGGCGCTGGCGGCGGTCGTCGGCGGTGTGTGGCTTGCACCCGCACCCGACCGGATGCTGGCGGTGGCGATCCTCGCGGTGGTGCTCGCACAGCTGATGCGACTGCGCTTCCGGATGGGCGCCGGGGTGTTCTACGTCGCCTGGGGCGAGGCCGCCCTGATCATCGGGCTCTACCTGGCGCCGGCCGGCTGGATCCCGCTGGCGTTCGCCGTGGGCACGGCGACCGCGGTCGGCCTACGCGTGATCATCGAACGGCGGCGACCCCCGGCCATGTCCCCGGAGACGGTGGCGATCATCACCCTCGCCGCCGCGGTGGGTGCCGTGGTCAGTATCGCCGTGGCCGACCCGTACCGCGGAACCTTCACCCCGGAGGTCGTCACCGGTCTGGTGCTCGCGGCGGTCAGCTACCTGGTGGTCAGCGTCACCCTCGTCAGCCTGCTGGCCGGGTTGCGGGACCGGATGAACGTGCCGCGCTCGATGCTGCGGATGGCGCGGCGCAAACTGCTGCTGTTCGTCGGCAACGTCGTGGTGGGCGTGCTGGTGGTGCTGCTCGCCGACGTCGACTGGCGGTGGCTGATCGGGCTGCCGTTGGTGCTGGTGCTCACGCACAGCACCTACGCCGGCCGGCTGCGGCTGGCCGAGCACCGGCGGATGTGGAGCGCATTCGCCCGGGCCACCCGGTCGTTGAACCAGCCCGACGAGGACGGGGTGGCGGCGGCCGGTGTGCGCGGCGCCATGGACGTGTTCGCGGTCGGTCGCGCCGTGGTGGAGCTGCCCGGCGACGGGGCGCTGCGGTGGATCGGCGACCACACCGGCGTGGTGAACCGGGAACCGCCCGCGACCGGCGATCCCGTCGACGGCTCGCGCGCCGAGGTCACCGAGGTGCCCCTACTGGTGGCCGGCGAGCGGACCGGCACCCTGTGGCTGCACTTCCCGGTCGGCGCCGGGCCCAGTCACGGTGATCAACCGGCGCTGCAGGCCTACGGCGACGCGCTGGCTGCCGCGCTGCACGACACGGTCACCCACACCGAGCTGCGTCAGCTGCTCGCCTGTTCCGCGCACGACGCGCAGCACGATCCGCTGACCGGGCTGCTGAACCGGGCCACGCTGCTGGCCCAGGGCGAGACCGCCGTGCAGCTGGTCCCGCACGCGCGTCCGGTGGCGCTGCTGCTGGTCGACATCAACCACTTCCGCGAGATCAACGACACGCTCGGACACGCGGCCGGCGACGAGGTGCTCAAGGCGGCCGCCGCGCGGCTGCGCGGGGCCGCCGCCGACGGCGAGCTGGTCGCGCGACTCGGCGGGGACGAGTTCGCACTGCTGGTGCCGGAGGCGCCCACCGGCCCCGGTGGGGCGTTACGGCGCGCCGTGCGCCGCAGCCACGAGTTGGCCGCGACCCTGGCTGAGCCGGCCAGCATCCGGGGTGTGTCGTTGTCGATCGAGACGACGATCGGCACGGTGGTGGCGCCGGCCGGCACCGCCGAGGTGAGCGAGCTGCTGCGGCGCGCCGATGCCGCTCTGCTGCAGGCGCGCGGCAGCAACGAGCCGGTCGGCTGGTACGACAGTGACCACGACCTCGGTGGCGCCGACCGGCCGGCGTTGCTCGCCGAGCTGCGCGCCGCCCTGGACAACGACGAGCTGGCGCTGGCGCTGCAGCCGGTAGTGGGCCTGGAAACCGGCGAGCCGATCGGGGTAGAGGCGCTGGTGCGGTGGCGGCACCCGCGCCGCGGGGTGCTCGCGCCGGCCGACTTCATCCGGGTGGTGGAGAACAGCGATCTGCTCGGCATCTTCACCTCGTACGTCATCGACCACGCTCTGGCGTGCGCCGCCCGGCTGGCCAAGCGCGGCAGCCCCGTCCCGGTGGCGGTGAACCTGTCGGCGCGCAGCCTGCTCGACCCCGAGCTGCCCGGCGTGATCAGCTCGCTGCTGCGCAGGCACCGGGTTCCCGGCCGCGCGCTGGTCCTGGAGATCACCGAGACGGTGATGACCAGGGAGCTGCCCGGCGTCAATGAGGCGCTGACCAGCCTGCGCGCGCTCGGGGTCCGGCTGGCGGTGGACGACTTCGGCACCGGGTACGCCTCACTGACCTTCCTCACGCGCGTGCCGCTGGACGAGGTGAAGGTCGACGGCACGCTCGTGGCGCGGATGACCGACTCCGCGGAGGCTGCCGCGATCGTGCGCACCACCGTCGAGCTCGGCCGCGATCTCGGGCTGCAGGTGGTCGCCGAGGGCGTCGAGACCGCGTCACAGCAGGAGATGCTGGCGAGGCTGGGATGCCCGGCCGCGCAGGGCTTCCACTTCGCCGAGCCGTTGCCGGCCGACCGGATCTCCCGCGCGTTGCGGGAGATGGCGACCTCGGCGCGGCAGGCCCAGGTGGTCCAGATTCGGCCGAACGGCGCCGGTTCAGGCAGGATGGGGTGATGGGGAACCGGCTGCGCGGAGCCACGAGCCCGTACCTGCGCCAGCACGCGGACAACCCGGTCGACTGGTGGCCGTGGTCGCCGGAGGCGTTCGAGCAGGCGCGCAGCCGCGACGTACCGGTGTTGATCTCGGTGGGCTACAGCGCCTGCCACTGGTGCCACGTGATGGCCCACGAGTCGTTCGAGACCCCGGAGGTGGGTGCGCTGCTCAACGAGCAGTTCGTGTCCATCAAGGTGGACCGGGAGGAGCGCCCGGACGTGGACGCGGTGTACATGACCGCCACCCAGGCGATGACCGGTCAGGGCGGCTGGCCGATGACGGTGTTCGCCACGCCGGACGGGAAGCCGTTCTTCTGCGGCACCTACTTTCCCCGCGAGCACTTCCTGCGGCTGGCGCGGGCGGTTTCCACCGCCTGGCACCAGCAGCGCGACGACGTGCGGCGCCAGAGCGCGGCCGTGGTCGACGCGCTGTCGAAGATGGCCGCGCCGCTGGGTGCCGGCGGCGGCACGCCGCTGGACGCCGGGCAGCTCGACGCCGCCGCAGCGCAGCTCGCCTCGGAGTACGACCAGACGTACGGGGG
>SLSW01000176.1 GCA_007130245.1 Micromonosporaceae bacterium | reverse complement strand
TTCTCGTACAGGTGCAGGTAGGTGTCCCGTTTACCCTGCCGCACCCTTGGCCAGTCCACCGCGCCGATGACCCGCACCAGCAGGTCCAGCGTGACGCGGAAGTCCGCAGCGACGTCGGCTGTCAGGATCTGCAGTGCCTTACCCATGAGCGAGTGGTCCGAGCCCAACTGGGCACCGATGGTGTGCAGCGGCTGGTCGCTCAGATCAATACCCTCGGTGCGGGCAAGCAGCAGGGCGAAGGTGACGGCTTGGGCATATCCGTCGGCGAAGGTTTCATCGTCAGCGGTCGGGAAGAGCAGGGCACGCCAGTCGTTCGCAAGCCCGGTGAAGGGCTGCGACCATTTGTCCGCGCCGGCACGGACAGCACGCTCCTCCGACTTCAGTTGGTCAAGGACTTCGCCGCGCAGCAGCCGCGTCAGCGGTGCGATCGCGCGCACCAGTGCTCCCACGGACGTGATCGTCGCCGGACGCCAGCGCAGGAAGTCGGTGATCAACGTCTCGAACTCGGGCGGGGCGGTCAGGTCGGTGCCGGCTGACTCCAGGGTGCCTCCGCTGAAGTGAACCGGCCCGCGTTCCAACTCACCGTCACGATAGAGCCGCCACTGGGTGCCGTTGGTGTAGAGCAGGTTGGGTAGATCACGCTGGCGCTGCCACTGGCGCTTGTCGTGCCCTGTGAACCCGGCCGGTTCGATGCCGCGCCCCGGCGCTTTGACTTCCATGTAGCCGGTGATCGCGCCGTTGACGCTCACGCCATAGTCCGGGCGCACCTGACGCTCAGAATCGCGAACCTCATCATGGAAGACCGCGGAGACACCGAGTCGCTCGCCGGCAGCACTCAGCAGCACCTCGAGCGGCGAACGGATGGCCGCCTCACGGTCACCCGGGCCGGCGAGCTTCGCTTTCGCGGCGACCCCGAACTCCGCCACCGCTGCGGCCATCCACGCGGGCACACTGTTCACATCGGGCTCCCTTGACGCCTCCCCGGGAGACTATCCGGAAGGTGCGACCTCCGGCTTGGTGCGTCTCGCGCTCAGCGCATGCGGCCCACGATGCCGGTGTCGTAGTCGCCGGAGACGAACTCGGCGTTGTCCAGCAACTCGGCGAAGAACGGCAGGTTGTGCTTGGGCCCGGCGATCTGGAAGCCCGCCACCGCCTGCCGCGCCCTGGCCAGCACCTCGGCCCGGTCGGCGCCGTGCACGATCAGCTTGGCCATCAGCGAGTCGAAGTGCGGCGTCACCGTGGTGCCGGCGGCATAGCCCGAGTCCACCCGGACCCCGTCGCCGGCCGGCTCCACCCAGCTGGTGATCGCGCCCGGCCCGGGCAGGAACCGCTTCGGGTCCTCGGCGTTGATGCGCAACTCCAGCGCGTGCCCGGCCGGCTCCGTCGGCACCCGCACCGGCTGGCCGGCGGCGATGCGCAGCTGCGCCTCCACCAGGTCCAGGCCGTAGACCGCCTCGGTGACCGGGTGCTCGACCTGCAGCCGGGTGTTCATCTCCAGGAAGAAGAACTCGCCCGCCTCCGGGTCGAACAGGAACTCCACCGTGCCGGCGTTGCGGTAGGAGACCGTCTCGCCGGCCCGCACCGCCGCGGCCAGCAGCGCCCGGCGCTGCTGCTGGCTCAGCGCCGGCGACGGCGTCTCCTCGGCCAGCTTCTGGTGGCGCCGCTGCACCGAGCACTCCCGCTCGCCCAGCGCCACCACGCGGCCGTCGGCCAGGCCCAGGATCTGCGCCTCGATGTGGCGCACCCGCGGGAAGTGGCGCTCCAGCAGCACCGACCCGTCGCCGAACAGTCGCTCGGCGAAGCCGCGCACCTTCTCGTACTCGGCGCGCAGCGCGTCGGCGTCGGCGGCGGTCGCCATGCCCATGCCGCCGCCACCGGCGGCGGCCTTGACCATCACCGGGTAGCCGATGTCGGCCGCGGCCGCGATCGCCGCATCGGCGTCGGCGACCGGGTCGGTGGTGCCGGGCGCGACCGGTACGCCGGCGGCGGCCATCATGTTCCGGGCGCGGATCTTGTCACCCATGGCGGTGATCGCCTCCGCGTCCGGCCCCACCCAGATCAGCCCGGCGTCGCTCACCGCGCGCGCGAAGTCGGCGTTCTCCGACAGGAAGCCGTAGCCGGGATGCACCGCCTGCGCGCCGGTGCGCTTGGCCGCGTCCAGCAGTGCCGCCACGTCCCGGTAGGCCTGGCCGGGATTGCCACCCGGCAGCGCCACCACCTCGTCGGCCTCGGCCACAAAGGGCAGCTCCGAATCGACCTCGGCGTGCACGGCCACCGTGCGCACACCCAGGCGGCTGGCGGTACGGATGATCCGGCGCGCGATCTCGCCCCGGTTGGCCACGAGCAGCGACTCGATCATGCGGGGTGGTTCCTCCAGTGGTCGGGGCGGTGGGCGGGGCGTGGACAGCCGTCCAGGCCGTGGCGGTGGTCAGGGTAGCGTGTCCGGCTTGTCGTCAGTCGCCAGCAGGGCGGCCAGGGCGGCGGTGCGCAGGAGTGCGGCGCGACGGGTGGCGTCGACGTCCCCGCCCAGGAACGGGGTCGAGTTCATCAGCCCGAACGCCGCGTGCACCAGCACCCGGGCCTCGGCTGACGCCAGATCCGGGCGCACCAGGCCGAGCACGCTGACCCACTCCTCGACGTACAGCCGTTGCAGCTTGCGGATGTGCCGGCGAGGATCCTCCGGAAGCCGGTCCAGCTCGTGCAGTTGCACCGCGATCACCGCCGGGTTGGTCAGAGCGAACTCCACGTGGAAGTCGACCAGCGACTCCAGCGCGGCCCAGGGATCACCGGTGTGGGTCGCCACCCGCTGCTGGCCACCGTCCAGCAGGCCCTGGCTGACCGGCAGCAACGCCGCGGCCAGCATGGCCTCCTTGCCGGCGAAGTGGTGGTAGAGGGCGGGGCCGGTGACCCCGGCTGCCGATCCAATGTCGTCCATCGATACGCCGTGGTAGCCGCGCTCCGCGAACAGCCGTACCGCGATGGCCAGGATCTGGTCCCGCCGGCTGCCGCGAGGTGCCTGGGTGCTGACCGCCATCAGGACAGCTTATCGGCCCGCCGCGGCGGCACCTAACGAACGTTCACGCCGGGGTTGCGGGCCGGGGGTGGGCACGGCAGGCTGGCGGCATGTCCTCGGTCACGCCCTCGGTCTACCAGGCCGTCGTCGGATGGCGGCACGCGATGGAGTCGCTGCTCACCCTCGGTCCGAAGCTGTCCGACGTGCAGTGGGGTGCGCCGACCGAGTGCCCGGACTGGACGGTCAAGGACGTCTACGCGCACGTCATCGGCGGGGAACGGTGGATGGCCGGGGGGCACCCGCGGCCCACCGGTGACTTCGCGGAGTGGGTCTCGGCGCCCGTGGCGGTCCGCCGCGACACCCCCGCCGCGCTGGTGCTCGAGGAGCTGCGGCGGGTGTACGAGCAGCGGCGGGTCCAGATGGACTCCGGCCAGATCGATCCGGGCGCCCCGGCGTACCTCGCCACCGGCCAGGAGACCACGCTGGGGCGGCTGCTGGAGATGCGGGTGTTCGACCTGTGGGCACACGAGCAGGACGTGCGCCGGGCGGTCGACATGCCGGGCAGCCTGGACAGTCCGGCGGCGGCGGTCGCCGGGAAGCTGTGCGTGGCCGCGCTGCCGCGGGTGGTGGCGAAGGCCGCCGGTGTCCCACCGGGCACGGCGGTGCGCCTGAGCACCACCGGCGAGGTGACGATGGACGTGGCGGTGGCGGTGGATGCGGACGGGCGCGGTGCGCTGGTGTCGCCGGACCGGTCGGTGGCGGCGCACCTGACCCTCAGCTGGGAGGGCTACACGCGGCTGTGCTGCGGTCGCGGGGCACGCTCCGACTACGAGGTCAAGATCATCGGCGACCGCACGTTGGCCGAGAAGATCCTGGCCCACCTGACCATCACCCCATAATCGCGTTGATCATGGAGTTTTTTCGGCGTGTCGCCCGGCGTGTCGTGCAAGTACTCCATGATCAACGCTGAGGGTCGGTGGGGTCGAGGGGGGTGAGGGCAGGGCGCTTGGCGGTGACCGCGTCGCCGGACGACCGACCGGTCAGGCGGCGCCTCAGCCACGGCGCCAGGTGGCGGCCGACCCAGACCACATCACCGGTACGGGCGGCCAACCACCCCGGTGACGTCGGGCCCGGCGGCGAGCGCCACCAGTCCGGATCCGGCTCCACGCCCAGGCAGGTCAGCACGTGTGCGGCCACCCGCCGGTGGCCGGCGCCGGACAGGTGCAGCCGGTCGACGCTCCACAGCGCCGGGTTGCCGAACTCGTCATCGACCGACAGGTCCACCAGCCTGGCGCCGCGCCGCTGCGCGGTCTCGCCGACAGCCACGTTGAGCAGCTCCACCCGCGGGGCGAGCACCCGCTGCCCGGGCAACCGGGAGGTCAGGTCCGCGAACCGGAACAGGATCACGTCCGCGCCGCCGGCCCGTAGTTCGGCGACCGTGGCGTCGAACCGCGCCACCATCGCCCCGCCGTCGAAGTGGCGGCGCAGCACGTCGTTGCCGCCGGCGGCGAAGCTGACCAGGTCCGGGCGCATGTCGGTGGCCGGCGGCACCTGCTCGTCGACCACCCGGCCGAACAGCCGGCCGCGTACCGCCAGGTTGGCGTACGCGAAGCCCTCCACGCGCCGCGCCAGCACCCCGGCGACCAGGTCCGCCCAACCGCGGTACCCGTCGCCGGATGGCAGGCGGTCGTCCAGTCCCTCGGTAAAGCTGTCCCCGACCGCCACGAACCTTAGCCAGTGCGTCACCGACGACCTCCCCTGTCACGCGCTCCTGTTCCGAGATGGTGCCAGCCGAATGCGATGTCGCCGACCGCGGGCGCGGCCGTAGGCTGGCCGGCATGCTGCTTCGCATGTCCAGCCTGTTCCTGCGGACTCTGCGCGAGGACCCGGCCGACGCCGAGGTGCCCAGCCACCGGCTGCTGGTGCGCGCCGGCTACATCCGGCGTGCCGCCCCCGGCGGCTACACCTTCCTGCCGCTGGGCACACTGCTGCTGGACCGCCTGACCGCGCTGGTGCGCGACGAGATGCTGGCGATCGGCGCCCAGCAGGTGCACTTCCCGGCGCTGCTGCCGGCCGAGCCCTACCAGACCTCCGGCCGGTGGACCGAGTACGGCGACGACATCTTCCGGCTGACTGACCGGCGCGGCGCCGCGCACCTGCTCGGCCCCACCCACGAGGAGATGGTCACCCTGCTGGTCAAGGACCTCTACTCCTCGTACCGCGACTATCCGGTGACGCTGTTCCAGATCCAGACGAAGTACCGCAACGAGGCGCGGCCGCGTGCCGGGCTGCTGCGCGGCCGCGAGTTCCTCATGAAGGACTCGTACTCGTTCGACCTGGACGCCGCCGGGCTGGACGAGTCGTACGTCGCCCACCGCAGCGCCTACCAGCGCATCTTCGACCGGCTGGGCTTGACCTACACGATCGTGACCGCGATGTCGGGGGCGATGGGAGGCTCGCGCAGCGAGGAGTTCCTGGCCGAGGCGCCGGCCGGCGAGGACACCTACGTGGGGTGCGGCGTGTGCGGGTACGCCGCTAACACCGAGGCGGTGACCACCCCGGCCCCGCCCGCGCGCGACCTGAAGTCGGCCGAGCCGATGCAGGTGTACGACACCCCGGACACGCCGACCATCGAGACGCTGGTGGATCTGGCCAACGACCGCCGGCTGGCCGACCGTACCGACTGGACCGCGGCCGACACGCTCAAGAACGTGGCGGTCGAGGTGCGCCCGCCGGGGGCACCGGAGGCGGAGCTGCTGGTCATCGGCGTGCCCGGGGGCCGCGAGATCGACATGAAGCGTCTTGAGGCGGTGCTGCACCCGGCGGCGGTGACCGTGTTCGAGGACTGGGACTCCCACCCGGAGCTGGTGCGCGGCTATCTGGGGCCGCAGATTCTCGCCAAGGCCGGGGTGCGCTATCTGGTGGACCCGCGGGTGGTCACCGGCACCGCGTGGCTGACCGGCGCCAACGAACACGGCCGGCATGCCACCGGCGTCGTGTGCGGACGCGACTTCGTGCCTGACGGCACCATCGAGGCCGCCGACGTGCGCGAGGGTGATCCGTGCCCGGCGTGCGAGCACGGCAGGCTGGACATCCGCCGCGGCATCGAGGTGGGCCACATCTTCCAGCTCGGCCGCCGGTTCACCGACTCGTTCGAGTTGGACGCGCTCGGCCCGGACGGCGCGCCGATCCGGATCACCATGGGCTGCTACGGGCTGGGGATCTCCCGGGTGATGGCCGCGGTGGCCGAGCAGCACCACGACGAGTCCGGCCTGGTGTGGCCGGCGACGGTCGCGCCGTGCGACGTGCACCTGGTGCCGACCGGTCAGCCGCAGCTGGAGGCCGCGGTGGAGCTGGCCGGGCAGCTGTCGGAGCGGGGCCTGCGGGTGCTGCTGGACGACCGGCCCGGGGTGTCGGCCGGGGTGAAGTTCGCCGACGCGGAGCTGCTGGGCATGCCCCGGATCGTGGTACTGGGGCGTCGGCTGGCCGACGGCTACGTGGAGCTGCGCGAGCGGGCCACCGGCGAGCGGGAGGACGTGCGGCTTGCCGACGTGGCCGGCGCGCTGGCCCAGCCGGTCCCGCACCCCGCCTGACACCAACCTTGCGCACGCGGGATTTGCCTACGCAAGAATTTCCTGTGCATGAAATTCGCCGTAAGAAACTCCTGTGCAGTTTCGCCACCGCACCGAGGGAGGTAGACCCGCGCTACTGCCCGAGAGGTTGTGCCAGGTTGTCCAGCACCACCGCATTCGGTAGCCGCGCCAGCGACTCACCGGGCAGCGCGATCTTGCTGTAGCGTACGCCGGAGCCGATCACCACGTACGGCGTACCGGCGACCCTCGCGTCGATGAGGATGGGCCAGTCGGCCGGCAGCCCGATCGGGGTGATCCCGCCGTACTCCATGCCGGTGCGCGCGACGGCGTCGTCGGCTGGTGCGAAGCTGGCCTTGCGCACATCCAGGTGACGGCGGACCACATTGTTGACGTCCGCCCGCGTGGTGGCGAGCACCATGCAGGCGGCGTAGCGGGCTTCGCCGCCGCGCTTCCCGGTGACGACCACGCAGTTGGCGGAGATGTCCAGGCCGATGTGGTACGCCTCGCAGAAGGCGGCGGTGTCGGCGAGGTCCGCGTCGATCGGGGCCACCAGCACGTCGTCCGGGGCGTCGAGCCACGCGGCGAGGCCGGCGGTCACCGGCGCGGCGAGCAGGTCGGGGCGGCTCGCCGCCGGCTCGGTCTTGAGGGTTGCCCACACGCTGCCGATCCTGTCACGTGTCGGTGACTACCACTGCTTGCCGTCCTCGCGGCGTCGCCACCGCTGGTGGTCGGCGTCCGAGATGCCGTGCCGCACCGCCATCCGGATGACCCAGTAGAGGATGAACAGGCCGACGGCCCACAGCAACAGCGAGAGGATTACCGCGTCCACGCGGGCAGGATAGCGCCTCCTGCGACACCACCTCTTCAGCGAGGACGCTAACGTGTCGCGGCGTGGGTGGGCTGGTGTTCGTGGCGGTGCTGGGTTCGGCGGTACTGCACGCGAGCTGGAACGCGATCGCCAAGTCGATCCCGGACCAGCGGGTCGCCGCCGGGCTGCTGGCTGCGACCGGGATGGCCGCCGGCGCGGTGGGTGCGATGGTGCTGCCACCACCGGACCCGGCGGCCTGGCCGTACCTGGCGGTCTCGGCCACGCTGCAGGCGGCGTACCTGCTGATGCTGGTCCAGGCTTACCGCTTCGGCGAGTTCGGCCAGGTCTACCCGCTGGCGCGCGGGCTGCCGCCGCTGCTGGTGGCGGTGGTGTCGCTGGTGGTGCTCGGCGAAGCGCTGCGCGCCGGGCAGTGGGTCGGGGTGGTCGTGGTGTCGCTGGCGCTGACCGGGTTGGTGTTCGCCCACGGACGGCCGCGGGCGGGCACCGGGGTGGGGCTGGCGGCGCTCACCGGTGTGATCATCGCCAGCTACACAATGGTGGACGGGGTGGGGGTGCGGCAGTCCGGCCACGCGTTGAGCTACGCCGCGTGGCTGTTCGTGCTGCAGGGCACGCTGACGCTGCTGATCAGCCGCGTCTGGCACGGACCCGGGTTCGCCCGTGCGCTGGCCGGCTCGGCGCGGCGGGGGCTGCTCGGTGGCGCGTTGGCGGCGACCGCATATGCGATCGTGCTGTGGGCGCAGACCCAGGCGCCGCTGGCGCTGGTCTCGGCGGTGCGGGAGACCAGCCTGCTGTTCGCGGGCGTGATCGGGGTGCTGGTGTTCGCCGAGCGGTTCAGCGGCACCAGGCTGGTGGTCACCGTGTTGGCGGTCGCCGGCATCGCGCTGCTGCAGGTGGGATGACTCAGCCGGCCGCAGGGGTGAGACCATCCGGCGGGTACGGCGGGCACGAGCACCCATATGCGTATGTGCGCATGGAGCCACGCCCGTCGCCCTGTTGCACTAGCGTGGTGGTGAAGCGGGCTCGGCTGCCAGCTCAGGACGGGCAGAATGTTTGCACTCGTGGGATACGCGACCCGGCACGGCTCCACGCGCGAGATCGCGGAGCGGATCGCCACCACTCTGGTCGAACATGGCGGCACCGTCGAGCTGCGCACGCTCGACCAGGTCGGTGACGTGTGCCCGTACGACGCGGTGGTGATCGGCAGCGCGGTGTACTCCGGCAGGTGGCTGACCGAGGCGACCGCGTTCGTGCGCCGGCAGCTGCCCGCACTGGCGCAGCGGCCGGTGTGGATGTTCAGCGCCGGTCGCCTGTCGGGCCAGAGTGGGTTGCTGCGGTGGGTCACCCGGCCGGACGCTCGGGAACTGGCGGAGTTCCGGGCACGCCTGCACCCGCGCGATCACCGACACTTCGGCGGCGCGGTGCTGCGCGAGCGACTGTCTCCGCTGCAACGGACCGCCTTCCGTGCCGCCGGTGGGCGGTACGGCGACTTCCGTGACTGGGACGAGATCGACGCGTGGGCGGAGAGTATCTCGCACAAGCTCGAGATAGCCTGACCGCATCGACGTCGACCACGGACCATCGGCCCGAAAATCACCTATCGCTGTAGTGGTACAGACATGCGATGAACTCGACATCCTCGCCCTTGATGCGGCATACCAGCCGGTGCGCACCGACACGACAGACCGTCCGCGTCTGGGTACGCGTCTCGGGTGGAGCCGAGGGGACTCGAACCCCTAACCCCTGCCTTGCAAAGGCAGTGCTCTGCCAGTTGAGCTACGGCCCCGACGCAGCGGCGGTGCGCTACACCTGCCCCGGCACCCTAGTGACCACCGCACCGTGGCACCGCTGCGGGGTGCCCACCCGGCAGCGGTGATGCGCTCAACGGGTGGTCGTCAGCGCAGGTCGGGCGCGGTGGTGGCCTCGTGCCACAGCGCCCGCTCGTCGTTGGCGGCCTTGACCTTGCGCGCGACCACCACGCCTGCCGCGACCAGCGTCGACAGGATCAGCAGCTTCTTCCACATGGAGAGCACCTCGGGTCTCGGGAGCGGGAAGTGGGGCTAGCTGGAATCGAACCAGCGACCTCAGAGTTATCAGCTCTGCGCTCTAACCGACTGAGCTATAGCCCCGTACCGCCGATCAAGGTTACCGTACCCACCCATCGCGACCCAACCCGGATACCCGCCGGAGCGAGCCGCCGGGCCGCCGTTGCGCTGGCGACCTGGCTGACTCACTCGCGCTCGGCGAGGGTGACCTCCACGCCCCCGACCAGGTCGGCGCACACGTTGTAGATGAACGCACCGAGGGTGGCCAGGGCGGTGAAGAGCACGACGTTGAGGGCGCCCAGCGCGGCAGCGGTGCCGATCACGTTCTGGGCGGTGACCCGGAAGGCCTCGCCTTCACCACCGCCACCTTCGATCAGCTCGCCGAGGGTGTTGTTCACGGTGGTGAACACGCCCATCGTGTCCAGCGCCAGGTAGAGCACGGCCGAGGCCACGAGCATCACGATGAACAGCACCAGCGACACGGTGAACGAGAACTTCATGACCGACCACGGGTCGAGGCGCTTGAGGCTCAGCCGGGCACGTCGCGGCCCGCGCGGGCCGGAGGCGGCGCGGGTGGCCCGCACGGCCTCGTGCACCCGCGCGGACGCGACCGCGGCGGTCGGGTCGACCGGCCGCGTGCGCACCTCGTCGGTCGGCGCTACCGTGCCGGCGACCCCGCTGATCGGTGCGGAGGCGCTGACCGACGGGTAGGACCCGCTGCTGGTCTCGGACCAGCCGGGGGCGGTCGGGTCCGGGCCGGGAATGCCGACCCCCGGCACCCTGACCGGTGGTTCGAACCGGGTGTGGCCGGGCTGGTCCTCCAGCCGGTCCGGCGGCGGTGTCATGCCGGGCGGCCGGGTGTATGCCGGCTTGGCGCCCGCGTCACCTGCGGCGCCGGTGTCGGTGCCTGGCTCATCGTCAGTCTCGCCGTCGGCGCGACCGGTCTGCTCGACCACCTCATCGGTGTGGGGAGCGAACTCCTGATCTGCGGGCCCGCGCGCGGACGCTTCGCCCGACACGTCAAGATCTTCGGCAGACGTCGCCCCGGCCTCGGCCGTGGTCCCCGTGGTCGCCGCTGTCTCCCTCATAAGGTCAGTCCTGTCCATCCGGCTCGTCAGCATTCTTCGCGATCGCCACGACGTTTACCCCTTCAGGCAGGTTCATGAGCTTCACACCCATTGTGTTCCGGTCGCGCGTTCTGCGTACGGGCTTCACCGGAGTCCGTATGACTCCCCCGTTGCTCGTGATCGCGAACAGCTCGTCATCCTGGTTGATCACGACGGCACCAACGAGGCCGCCGCGACGTTCTGTGATCTTCGCGGTGACGACACCCTTGCCGCCGCGCCCCTGCACCGGGTACTCGTCAATCGGGGTTCGCTTGGCGTAGCCGCCGCCGGTGGCCACCAGCACGTCCATGCCGTCACGGACCACCTCCATCGCGAGCAGCTCGTCGTTGTCACTGAACCGCATCCCTATGACACCAGATGTTGCCCGGCCCATGGGGCGCAATGCCTCATCCGTGGCGTGGAACCGGATCGCCTGCGCCTGCTGGCTGACCAGCAGCAGGTCATCATCCTCCCCGATGAGTTGCGCTCCTACCAACTCGTCACCGTCGCGGAGGTTGATACCAATGATGCCATTGCTACGCGGGGAGTCGAACTCCTCCAGCGCGGTCTTCTTCACCAGACCCTTCCTGGTGCCGAGCACCAGGAACGGCGCCACCTGGTAACTGGAGATCCGGATCACCTGTGCGATCTGCTCATCCGGCTGGAATGCCAGCAGGTTGGCCACGTGCTGGCCGCGGGCGGTGCGGCTGGCCTCCGGCAACTCGTACGCCTTGGCCCGGTAGACCCGGCCCTTGTTGGTGAAGAAGAGGATCCAGTCATGGGTCGAGCACACGAAGAAGTGGCTGACGATGTCGTCCTGACGCAGGGCCGCACCCGCCACCCCCTTGCCGCCGCGCCGCTGGGAGCGGTAGAGATCCGCCCGGGTGCGTTTGGCATATCCGGTACGGGTGATGGTGACGACCACGTCCTCCCGAGCTACCAGATCCTCGATCGAGACCTCGCCCTCGAACGGGACGATCTTCGTGAGCCGCTCGTCGCCCCGCTTGCCGACCACCTCGTCGAGCTCCTCGGACACGATCGCGCGCTGGCGCTCGGGCTTGGCCAGGATGTCCTTCAGGTCGGCGATCTTGACTTCGATCTCGGCGAGCTCGTCGATGATCTTCTGCCGCTCCAGCGCCGCCAGCCGCCGCAGCTGCATGTCCAGGATCGCGCCGGCCTGGATCTCATCGATGTCCAGCAGCTGGATCAGCCCGGTGCGCGCGTCCTCGACCGTGGGTGAGCGCCGGATGAGCGCGATCACCTCGTCGAGCATGTCCAGTGCCTTGACCAGGCCACGCAGGACGTGGGCACGTTCCTCGGCCTTGCGCAGCCGGTATGCGGTGCGGCGCCGGACGACCTCGATCTGGTGGTTGACGTAGAACCGCACCAGCTGAGCCAGGTTCAGCGTGCGCGGCACCCCGTCGACCAGCGCCAGCATGTTCGCGCCGAAGGTCTCCTGCAGCTGAGTGTGCTTGTAGAGGTTGTTCAGCACCACCTTGGCCACCGCGTCACGCTTGAGCACCAGCACCAGCCGCAGGCCGGTACGCCCGGACGACTCGTCACGGATGTCCGCGATGCCGGCGAGCTTGCCGTCCTTGACCAGCTCGGCGACCCGTTCCGCCAGGTTGTCGGGGTTGACCTGGTACGGCAGTTGCGACACCACGATCAACGAGCGGCCCTTGCGGTCCTGCTCCACGTCGGCCACCGCCCGCATCTGGATCGCGCCCCGGCCGGTGCGGTACGCGTCGTGAATGCCGGTCGTGCCGACGATCAGCCCGCGGGTCGGGAAGTCCGGCCCCTGGACGATCTTCATCAACTCGTCGAGGGTGGTGGCCTCGTCGGCATCCGGGTTGGCCAGGCACCACTGCACCGCCGCGGCGATCTCCCGCAGGTTGTGCGGCGGGATCTTGGTCGCCATCCCGACCGCGATGCCCTCGGAGCCGTTCACCAGCAGGTTGGGGAAACGCGCCGGCAGCACCGCCGGTTCCTGGGTACGGCCGTCGTAGTTGTCCCCGAAGTCGACGGTGTCCTCGCGGATGTCGCGCACCATCTCCAGCGCCAGCGGCCGCAGCCGGCATTCGGTATACCTCATAGCGGCGGGCGGGTCGTTGCCCGGCGAGCCGAAGTTACCGTTGCCGTCGATCAACGGGTAGCGAAGCGACCACGGCTGGGCCATCCGCACCAGCGCGGCGTAGATCGCCTCGTTGCCGTGCGGATGGAAGTTACTCATCACGTCACCGACGACGCGAGCGCATTTCACGTAACCCCGGTCGGGCAGGTAGCCACCGTCGAACATCCCGTACAGGATCTTGCGGTGCACCGGCTTCAGGCCGTCACGCACGTCCGGCAGCGCCCGGCTGACGATGACGCTCATGGAGTAGTCGAGGTACGAGCGGGACATCTCGACCTCGAGGCCGACCGGCTCGATCCGGCTCCTGCCCAGCCCTAGCTCATCCAGCTCGCCCGGCTCCTCGTACTCGGCGTCGGGGGTCGTCGGATCGGTCACTGTCTCACCTTCGTCGTCGTCGATCGGAAACGTCGGCGGCCCGCGGCCGGCGGGGTCGCACCGGCCGCGGTCCCGCGCGTCAGATGTCGAGGAACCGCACGTCCTTGGCGTTGCGCTGGATGAAGCTGCGGCGGGCCTCCACGTCCTCACCCATCAGCACGCTGAACAGCTCGTCGGCGGTGGCGGCGTCGTCCAGGGTCACGTGGCGCAGGGTGCGGGTGGACGGGTTCATGGTGGTCTCCCACAGCTCGTTGTAGTTCATCTCCCCGAGACCCTTGAACCGCTGGACATCCTCCGGCTTGGCGTTCGGCTTCTCCTGCTGGCGCAGCGCCACCAGGCCGTCGCGCTCGCGGTCAGAGTAGGCGTACTGCGCGTCGTCGCCCTTCCGGTTCCATTTGATCTTGTATAGGGGCGGCGCCGCAAGATACACGTGGCCCTGCTCCACCAGCGGCCGCATGAACCGGAACAGCAGGGTCAGCAGCAGGGTCTGGATATGCTGGCCGTCCACGTCGGCGTCCGCCATCAGGATCACCTTGTGGTAGCGCAGCTTCTCGATGTCGAAGTCCTCGTGGATCCCGGTGCCCAGCGCGGTGATCAGCGCCTGCACCTCGTTGTTCTTCAGGATCTTGTCGATGCGCGCCTTCTCCACGTTGAGGATCTTGCCGCGAATCGGCAGGATCGCCTGGGTCTTAGGGTCGCGGCCCTGCTTGGCCGAGCCGCCCGCGGAGTCACCCTCCACGATGAACAGTTCGCTGTTGCGGGGGTCGGTGGACTGGCAGTCGGCCAGCTTGCCGGGCATCGACCCGGACTCCAGCAGCGACTTGCGGCGGGCCAACTTGCGCGCCTGCGCCGCGGCGACCCGGGCGCGGGCGGCCTGCGACGCCTTGGTGATGATGGTCTTCGCCTCGCCCGGATTGCGCTCGAACCAGTCGGACAGCCAGTCGTTGCAGGTCTTGAGCACGAAACTGCGCACCTCGGTGTTGCCGAGCTTGGTCTTAGTCTGGCCCTCGAACTGCGGATGGGCCAGCTTGACCGACACGATCGCCGCCAACCCCTCCCGGACGTCCTCGCCGGAAAGCTTCTCGTCACCCTTGAGAAACTTCTTGTCGGCACCGTAGCGGTTGACCACCGAGGTCAGCGCGGCCCGGAAACCCTCCTCGTGGGTGCCGCCCTCATGGGTGTTGATGGTGTTCGCGAACGTGTAGACCGACTCGCCGTACGACTCGTTCCACTGCATGGCGACCTCGAGCGACATGTTCTCGCCGTCAGCCCCGAACTCGATCACCGACTTGTGGATCGGTGTCTTGGTGTGGTTGAGGTGTCGCACGAAGTCGGCGATGCCGCCCTTGTAAAGGTAGGTGATCTCGCGCGGCTTCCCGTCGTCCTCGGCGACCCGCTCGTCGCGCACGTGGATGGTCAGGCCCCGGTTCAGGAACGCCATCTCCTGCAGGCGCCGGGTGATCGTCTCGAACGAGAACTCGGTGCTCTCGAAGATCCGGTCGTCGGGCCAGAAGGTGATGGACGTGCCGGTGCGGCGGGTGGTCTCGCCCTTGTCCAGTGGGCCCGGCTTGGAGCGCTCGTACGACTGGCGCCACACCCGGCCGTCCTTGTGGATCTCGACCTCCATGCGGGTGGACAGCGCGTTGACCACCGAGATGCCCACCCCGTGCAGGCCGCCGGAGACCTGATAGGCCTTGCCGTCGAACTTGCCGCCGGCGTGCAGCACGGTCAGCGCCACCTCGACGCCGGGCTTCTTCATCTTCGGGTGCAGGTCGACCGGGATGCCCCGACCGTTGTCCACCACCCGGACGCCGCCGCCTGCCAGCAGCACTACGTCGATGGTGTCGCAGTAACCGGCCAACGCCTCGTCCACGGCGTTGTCGACCACCTCCCACACGAGGTGGTGCAGGCCCCGCTCCCCGGTCGAGCCAATGTACATGCTCGGGCGCTTGCGGACCGCCTCCAGGCCCTCGAGCACGGTCAGCGAACCGGCGGTGTAGTCCTGCTTCTTAGCCTTCGACGCCTTCGACGATGCCACCCTGTAGTCCTTCCTCCGCTCGGTGCGGACGTGTCGCCGCCTTCCACGCGCGGGTCCCCCGCAGGTGTTGGCGAGGGGATCCGCGGATCGACCCACCGATCCGGCGGCGTAGCACCGGCGGTCGTGGCCCGCCCCGGGGACGTCCTCCCCGGGGCCCTGGTCAATCCTACTGTGCGCGGCCCACCCGTCCGCGCTACGGCACCCCCGTTGCGCGCGCTCAGACGCGCCTGAACGAATCTGAGCGCCGCAGGCGACCCCCTCCACGCGCAGCACCGACCGGACGTGGCTGCGTGCACCAGAGGGCGCCGGCGGTAAGTGCTGTGCCCGGTGCGCCGCGCGGGGGCCGTGGGGGCACAATTATCCCTTCGGAGGGTCGCGCCGTGTCCGGCCGGTGACGTAGCCTCACCCGGCGTCGGCCGCCGGCCGGAATGAATGCGAGGGAGATGGCGGAATGGGGCTGGACAACGTCGCTGTCGTGTGGCCACGCACCGGCCGGTTCTACGACCCGGTGGCGCCAGCAGAGTTCGTCGACTTCGCCGAGGTGGCCGATTCACCGGACACCGAGGCGCCGACGGCGGCGTTAGCCGGGCATATCGCAAATTCCGGTACGGTCCGGGCGACCGCCTACACCGAACTGGTGGACCTGCTGCTCGGGCTCGACGGCGTGCTCTACGCCACCGACGCCGCTGCGGAGGACGAGGACCCGGTCATCGACCCGGACGGATGCGCCTGGATCGCCGGCGGCCTGGAGCGCTTCGTCGACAGTCACGCGGCGGACGGTGCGGTGGTGACGTTCGCCAGCGTGGCCGAGGTGCTGCGCAAGGCGCTGGCCGACGGCCGGCTCGCCGAGTCGCAACTGCGGTGGCTGGACAGCCGGCTAGAGGCGCTGCGCGAGGCCGGCGGAGGTGACCCGCAGTGGTCGTTCCCGCTGTCCGAACTGCGGGTGCTGGCCCGGTTCTACCGCCGCTGCGCCGACCGCGGCTTCGCCGTCTACGCCGACTCTTAGCGCAACCTCGCGTTGATCTAGGGATTTTGCACGTGGTTTGATCTCAAACCACGTGCAAAATCCCTAGATCAACGAAGTCGGGGTGTCAGCCGTACGTGTCGCGAGGGCCGCGCCCGCGCACCCGTCGGGGACCGCGGTTCCACGACGGCGCGGCCGGTCCGTGGATGCGCAGCCTGGTCACCACGTTATGGCCGACCTCCGCCGCGATCTTCTTCAGGATCGACCCGGCGAGCAGCCGCAACTGGGTGGCCCAGGTGGTGGACCTCGCCTCGATGGTGAGTTCCCCGCCGTCGAGCTTCACCGGGTGGCAGTGGTCGGCGACCTCCGAGCCCACCACCTGCTCCCACCGCGCGAACAAGGTGGCCTCGGCCGCCGGTCGCTCCCAGCCGCGGGCCTTGACCAGTTTCGCCAACACCTCCGAGAACGGCTGCGGGTCGCGGCGGTCCGGCCCGGCGCCCGACCAGCCCACGCCGCGCACCCGCCGCAGCCCGTCGGCGGCCTCCACCGCGTCCGCGTCGAGGCCGGCACCGCCGTCGCCACGGGCCGTCCGCCG
>SLSW01000031.1 GCA_007130245.1 Micromonosporaceae bacterium | reverse complement strand
TGGCCGGCGGGAGCCGCCGGGATGCCCGGCCGGGTGGGCGGGCGTGGGCCCGGTGGCCGGGACGACCGGGGAACCCGGCCCGTGCGGGGCAGCCGGCGCGTGCGGCGTCTCCGCCGTGCGCAGGGCGGCATCCAGGCGGGCGGCCAGGTCGTCGGGCAGCGTCGGGGTAGGCAGCCGCGCCAGGTCTCCGGCGACCGCGTCGAGGGCGCCGGACAGTTGGGCGGCCGCGCGGGCCCACTGCGGGTCCGTGGCGATCAGGTCGCCCACCCGCGCTCCCTCGGGTGTGCCGTCCAGCGCCCCGCCCAGGTGGTCGGCGAGCAGGTCCCAGTCGACGTTCAGTGCGCACCTCCCTCCGGCTGACCCGACCCCGATGGGACGCTCCGGTCCTGCGGTGGGTTCCCGGCCGGGGCGGTGCCGTCCGCGGCCGGATGTTGCAGGTGCCCCAGCAGCACCGCCAGGCGGGCGCGGCCCCGCGAACAGCGGCTCTTGACCGTGCCCTCGGCGACCTGCAGGATCTCGGCGACCTCGGCGACCGGGAATCCCTGCAGATCCACCAGCACGATCGCGGTGCGCTGGTCGTCCGGAAGCTGTGCCAGCGCCTCGCGTACCACCAGGACAGTGTCGTGGTCGACCGCGGGCGCGACCGGCTCCACCCCACCGGTGGTGGCCGGGTCGTACGGGTCGGAGCGGTTGCCGTCGGGCAGCGGGACGGTCGGGTGGGCGCGGCGGCGCCGCATCCGGTCCAGGCAGGCGTTGACCACGATCCGGTGCAGCCAGGTGGTCACCGCCGCGTCGCCGCGGAACCGCCCCGCTGCCCGGTGCGCCGACAGCAGCGCCTCCTGCAGCGCGTCCGCGGCCTCCTCCCGGTCGGCGAGCGTGCGCAGCGCCACCGCCCACAGCCGGTCGCGGTGCCGGGCGAACAGCTCGCCGAACGCGTGCGGGTCACCGGAGGCGTGGTCGTGCAGCAGTTGCGCGTCGGTGCGGCCGGTGGTGCCGGTCACGTCAGTAGCCTTCGACGGTGACCTGCAGCACCTCGAGCCGGTAGCCGTCGCCGTCCGGCGGCAGTTCGCTGAACCAGATCATGACGTACTGGTAGCCGGTCTCGGAGTCGAAGCCGCTGAAGACCATGGTGCTGCCGTCCCGCTGCGCCTCACCGAGCTGCTGGTAGGTCTCGAGGACCGTCTCGTCGCCTTCGGTGGTGGCGCCGGGGTCGCTCTGGCCGGTGCGAAGGTCGGCCACCGCGCCGCTGGTGGCGAGTTCCACCTTTACCGACGCGACCGAGCGTTCCTCGCCCAGGTCGATCAGGATTCCCATGCCCGGCTTGAGTAGGCCGAACCGGGAGTCGTTCCGGTAGAGGTCGGTGCGCCACCCGGTGCCGGTGTCACCGTCGACCAGCGTCTCCACCCCGTCCAGCTCGGTGCGGTCGCCACCCGGATCGACGATGCGGACCTGGTCGGGCGTCAGCGGAATAACCTCGGGCGACGCACCCGGGGGTGAGGTCGAGTCGCCGGCCGGCGGGCTGGCGCCCGGGTCGCCGCCGGCGCCGGTGCCGTCCGGGGCCGGTGAGGAGAGCACGTTGAGGCCCACGAACAGGCCCAGGATGCCGATCACCAGCAGTGCGCCCACCCCGAGCAGCACCCTGCGGCCGGTCGGCGCCGCGGACGGCGCGGCCGTGGCGGGTGCCCGCAGGCGCAGCGGGCCGGTGTCGGTGTGGGGGCCGCTGTCGGTGGGATGCCGGCCGTGCGGCCCACTGCCCGTCGCGGGATGGGGATCGGCGTCGTAGGTCTCCTGCGCGCCGGTGTCGATGCGGGCGAACTCGCCGGCGAGGATCTCGGCCGGCGGCACCGACAGGTTGCGGTCCAGCAGGTCCATCGACATGTTGTCGAGGTGCTCAGGCACGCCGGCGCGCACCAGCCGGGGCGAGGCGAGCGCGCCGGCCTGGTCGCGCACCGCGTCGGGCAGGTGCCGCGGCCCGGCGAGCTCGGCGTGGGGCCAGTAACCGGTGAGCGCGTAGTAGAGGATCGCGCCGACCGCCCGTACGTCCTCCTCGCCCGGGACCGGGCCGTCGGGTCGGGCGTCGGTCAGCACTACCCGACCGTCACGGCCGATGAGCACGGTGCCGGGGTGAACGTTGCCGTGGACCATGCCGGAGGCGTGGGCGGCGGTGATCGCCGCGGCGGTCGCATGCGCCACCGCGATCGCCCGCGCGCCGTCGAAGGGCCCGGCGGCGATGTGATCGTGCAGCGAGGCACCGTCGACCCATTCCCGCACCACGTACGCGCGGACCTGCTCGTCGATCGCGTCGTAGACACCGACCAGGTTGGGGTGCACGATCCGGCTCGCCTCGACCGCCGTTTGCATCATCTGGGCGGCGGCGTGCCCACCCGGGTAGCTGATGATGACCGCCACCGGTCGACGCAGCACCACGTCGACGCCGTACCAGATCTGCCGGCCGGCGCTGTCGGTGTTGACGTGCTGCTCCAGCTGGTAGCGCTCGGCGAGGATCTCGCCCGCGACGGGCCCGCCGGACACGGCGCCACGACCCTCACCGACCTGGGTCACCCGTCCTCCTCGGTGTCGCCCGCTACCTGGCCGATCCCGGCGCCGCTGACGTGCGCCGGTGGCCTGGTCCTATCTCCTCACACAGACTATGCGCCGTGTGCGGTGTCCCGCCCCAAGTGTGACCCTAACGTGACCTGGTCACGAACCCGGCACGACCTGCCGGCGCCGCCGTCTTCACCTGGCGTATACCCGACCGCATGGTTTGTCAACCCTGGCGCGTCGATCGACCGCGCTCGACGGCGGGTGCCTCCCGCCCGTCGCACCGGTAACTATTGAATTCTCCGCTTTCGTCCAAATTATGCCTGGTTTGGACATAAAGTGGGTGGGACGAAACCGGGGCGACGGGGGCCGAGTGCATGTCTGGGATCGCGGGATACGTGGGACTCCGGCCGGGTGCGGGTGAGCCGGTGCTGGAACGGATGGCGCGGCAACTGGTGCACCGCGGCCCGCACGGGCAGGTCATTGACGTCCACGGTGGGTTAGGACTGGTCCACCGACGCCTGGCGGTGGTCGATCGCGACGGTGAGTCGCCACCGATGCGCTCGGCGGACGGGCGCTGGGTCCTGGTGTACGACGGCGAGGTTTACAACTTCCGGGAACTGCGCGAGGAGCTGGCTACTCTGGGACACTCGTTCGTTACCAACAGCGACGCCGAGGTGGTGTTGGCCGCCTGGCAGCAGTGGGGTCGCGCGGCATTCGAACGCTTCAACGGCATGTTCGCGCTGGCGGTGGCCGACACCGGTAGCGGCGAGGTGCTCCTCGCGCGCGACCCGCTGGGCATCAAGCCGCTCTACTACGCCGCCGACGGCTTCGGCCGGGTGGCGTTCGCCAGCGAGATCCGCGCGGTGCTGGCCGCCGCGGTGGTGCCGCGCCGTCCCGACGACGTGAGCATCTACCGGTACCTGCGCCACGGCGTCCTCGACGACACCGAGCGCACCTTCTTCGCGGGCGTCAGCCGGCTGCTGCCCGGCGAGGTCGCCCGGGTCACCCCGGACGGCGGTGTGCACCGCGACACGTACGCCCGGCTGCGTCGGGACCTGGACTGGCTGGCTGCCGCCCCGCGCTCCTACGACCGGCGGGCGCGGGAGCAGGTCTACACCGAGCTGGTGGCGGCGGTGCGGCGCCGGCTGGTCAGCGACGGGCCGGTCGGCACCGCCCTGTCCGGCCGGCTGCCGGAGTCCACGGTGGTCGCCACGGTGGACCATCTGCTGGCCGAGCGGGACCCGGAGGCGACGCCGGCAGGACCGGTGCAGCAAACGTTCACGGCCGTCGTACCGGGTGAACGCTCCGAGGAGCAGCGGCAGGTCGATGAGGTCGCCCGGGTCTGCGACCGCCGGCTGGTGGTGCACCCGGAGCGCCCCGACGCGGACGGTCTGCTGGCGGACCTCGCCGACTTCATTCGCACTCAGGAGGAGCCGGTGGGCTCCGCCGCCGTGTACGCGCAGTATCTGCTGATGCGCCGGGCCAGCGCGCACGTGACGGTGGTGCTCGACGGCGCGGGCGGCGACGAGGTGTTCGCCGGCTATCCGGCGCACCACCGGGTGCACCTGCGGCAGCTGCTGCGCCAGCGCCGTTACCTGGCGGCCCTGGCCACCGCGTTCCGCACCGGCGAGTTCGGCTGGCCGTCGCTACGCCGCCGGCTGGCAGGACGGCTGCGTCGCCGCCGGATCGTTCCCGAACGCCTGCTCGACGCCGGGTTCGCCGACGCGTTCGCCGACGAGCGAGTGGAGATGGCCGACGCCGACCTGAAGCGGCGCCTGGCCCGCGACGTGTTCGCCGCGAGCCTTCCGGCGCTGCTGCGCTACGGCGACCGCAACAGCATGCGGTTCTCGGTGGAGGGCCGGGCGCCGCTGCTGGACCCGGCGCTGTTGCGGCTGCTGTGGGGGTTGGACGACGCGGCGCTCATCTCCGGCGGCTGGGACCGCCGCGCGCTGCGGGACGTCACCGTCGGCATGTTGCCGCGGCGGGTGCGGCGGCGGCGCAGCGAACCGGGTGCGGCGCCGGACGCGGACTGGCTGGCCAGGATGCGCAACCTGGTGTACGAGGTGCTGACGTCAGAGTCGTTCGGCACCCGCCGGTACTTCGACCAGCACGAGGCCACCCGGGCGTTCCGCACGTACCTGTCCGGGCGCGCCACCGGCGATGCCGGGCTGTTCTGGCGGCTGGTCAACGTGGAG
>SLSW01000053.1 GCA_007130245.1 Micromonosporaceae bacterium | reverse complement strand
CGCCAGCGCCCAGCCGGCCACCAGCGCCAGGCCGAGCCCGACCAGGCCGGGGGCCACCGTCGCGACGCCGGCGAGCCGGCCGCCGGCCAGCACCGCCTGCGCGACCGCCGTGGCCACCAACACCACCACGACCACGTCGACCAGCCGGCGACCCCACCGCCGGCGCACCGGCACCCGGCGCAGCAGGTCGCGCACGGGGGTGCGCAACGTGCCAAGCTGCGCGGCCACCGCCACCAGCACCGCGCCGGCCACGGTCACCGTGACCAGGATCGCGCTCAGGCCCCAGCCGGCGCCGGTGACCTGCCCGCCCACGCCTTGCCGCGCGTGACCTGCCGCCACGCCGATCGCCGTGCCCGGCACCGCCCCGGCCAGCAGCGGCACCACGCTCGGGGCCAGCGTCGCCGTCCAGCCGTGTCGGGCCGGCGCCCCGCGTAGCTGCCACCAGGCGGTGTCGCGGCGGGTCTGGTCAGCGGCGGCCCGGAAGATCACCACCAGCGTGACCATGGTCAGCAGCAGCAACAACGCCACGCCCGCCGCCACCCCGGTGGACACCTCCCGCCGCTCGGCGGCGACCCGGTCGATGAGCGCCGGCAGCTCGGTGGTCACCGCGTATCCCTGGCCGGACAGCTGCGCGGTGCCCGCCTGCACCGCCGTCGACAGCGTCTGCGGGTCGGCGGTGGCGAACGCCCCGGAGCCGACCACCAGGTCGTGTGTGGACACCACGGCGCGGCGCGGATCGTCACCCATGCTCGCCGCAACGGTGAACACCACCTCCGGCGCCGGCTGCCCGTGCGCGGCCGCGCTGAGCCGCCGGTCACCCCAGTACGGGTCGAACGGGTCGACGGCGCGGTAGGTGCCGACCACCCGGACCGCTGCAGGCCCGGCGGCCGCGGTGGTCAGGTGCGCCTGCCCACCGGTGACCAGTCCGAGCGCGTTCGCGAGAGCGCCGGGCACCAGCACCTCGTCCGGTGCCGCGGGGCAGTCGCCGGTCACCACCAGGTGTGCGCACACCCCGTCGCGGTGAGCGAGCGTCACCGGGTGGAACCCGCCGGTGTCATCGACCGCGCGCAGCGTGGCGGGCACCTGGCCGCCGGAGACCACATCGAACTCAAGCGGATCAAACACTGCGGTGAGATCGCGCGCGGCCGCCGGCGACGCACCGGGGCGGGTGAGGGTCACCGTGCGCTGCTCGGCCGGCGCGTTCTCCACCGTGGCCACGGCCACCGTCTGCCCGGCCGCCGCGGCGTACCAGCCCGCCCCCGCGGCGGCCGCGCACGCCAGCAGCGCGACCACCGCGACCACGCCGGCCTGGTCGCGCCGGGCCGCCAGAGCACCGACGACGACGCTCCACATGGCCGCGAGATTACGCTGCGCGACCGCCTGCCGCCGGACTATCGGCGTGGGCTGGTCGTCTCGGTGCAGCCGTCAACGAGGCGCAGTTCGGCGTCGCAGACGGCGGCGGCGTCCGGGTCGTGCGTGGCCAGCACGACCGCCGCGCCGCGGTCAGCCTCGGCCCGCAGCAGCTCCAGTGTCTTCTGCCGGCTCGCCGCGTCCAGTTCGCTGGTGACCTCGTCGGCCAGCAGTACATCACCGCCCAGCGCCAGGCCCCGCGCGATGGCGGTGCGTTGCTGCTGCCCACCGGACAGTTCCTCGACCAGTTGTTCGGCCTGACCGGACAACCCCAGCCGCTCCAGCGCCTCGGCGGTCACGCGCCGCGCATCGGTGGGTGCCAGCCCGTTGGCGATCAACGCCACCTGGAGGTTCTCCTCGGCGGTCAGGATCGGCGCCAGGCCGTTGTCCTGGGGGACCAGCACCACCTTCAGCGCCACTGCGTGGTCGCGGTCACGCAGCACCGCCCCGTTGACCGCCACGGTGCCGGCGACCGGCGCGAGCAGACCGGCCATCGTCGACAGCAGGGTGGTCTTTCCGGCGCCGGACGCGCCGGTGACCGCCAGGATCCGGCCTGGCTCGACGGTGGCGGAGACCTCCCACAACACCGGACGGTCGCCTCCGTAGGCGACGGTCGCCCGGTCCACGCGCAGGGTCGTCGCCATCAGTCCTCCACCCCCGGCACCGGCGCCCCGGCCTTCCCAGCCCCGGAGGCGTGCGGCTCCGGACGCTCGGGTCCACCGTAACCGTCGCGCGGCTCCGGCAACGCCGGCACCGCAGCCGCCGGATCGGCGGCCGGTTCCAGCAGGACGGTGCCGTCGGGACGGGGGTGCACCCGCAACAGGGTGCCCGGGGCGAGGGTCTGCAGCACCTCCGGCGGCAGGTGCACGGTGCCGTCCCGCCCGACCACCGAATAGTCCTCCCCCAGCCGGCCCTCCGCGCCGACCCGGCCGTCGCGGATGGTCACCGTGCGGCCCATCCGCTCGCCGACGGTCGGGTCGTGGGTGACCAGCACCACCGTGGTGCCGGCGCGGTGCACCGCCTGCAGGGCGGACACCACATCGTCGCGGGCCACACTGTCGAGCTGGCTGGTCGGCTCGTCGGCCAGCAGCAACCCGGGCCGGTTGGCCAGCGCCACCGCCAGCGCCACCTGCTGCCGCTCGGCCGGTGTCAGGTGCGCCGGACGCATCCGGATCCGGGCGCGGGTCGCCAGCCCCACCAGCGACAGCACCTCCCGCGCCGACGGCAGGTCGCGCCCGGCCGGCGCCGCCCGCTGGGCGAAGCGCACGTTCTGCTCCGCGCTCAGGTAGGGCAGCAGGTTGCGCCCGGCCCCCTGCAGCACCACCCCGACGTCGGTGGCCCGCATCCGCTGCCGCTCGCCGGGCGTGGCCTTCGCCAGGTCGTGCCCGCCGACCTCGACGCGGCCGGCCGCCGGCGGCAGCAGACCGGCCAGCACCGACAGCAGCGTCGACTTGCCGGAGCCGGAGGGGCCCAGCATCGCCACCGCTTCGCCCGGGGTGATGTCCAGATCGACCCCGGCCAGCGCCACCACGTCGTACCCCTCCAGCCGGTAGATGTAGACCACACCCCGGCAGGTCACCCCGATGCCCGTCGTCACCACTGCGCCTCCCGCCGCGGGCGGGTGAGGGCCCGGTGCGGCAGCCGCAGGGCCCGCAGCGCCGCGGCCGCCAGACCGATGACCGTGGCCGCGGCCGCCACCGGCACCGCGCCGGCACCGATGCGGTACGCCGGGAGGGCGGTCAGCGTGCCGACCTCCACCAGCGGGATCCCCGGCAGCATCAGCACCGCGGCCGCCAGCCCGGCGCCCGCGCCGATCAGCAGCGGCCAGCCGAGCAGCGCGACCTGTTCGCGCAGCAGCGCGCGACGCAGCACGCCGGCGCCCACCCCGCTGGTACGCAGGGCTGCCAGCTCGGACATCCGGTGCTCGACCGCCAGGCGGCTGGACAATGCCACCATTCCGGCGGCGAGCGCCACCGCCGCGGCGGCGGCCAGCAGGTAGAGCCAGAACCCGAGCGCGGGCGCGCGGCGGGTGAGTTGCTCGAGGGTTCCGCTGATCGACTCGGCACCCTGCACCGACACACCGGCGGCGGTCAGCCGCTGCGCCAGGTCGGCGGGGGCGGCGTCGCTGGCCCACACCTCGTAGGTGAGGGTGCGTTCCGACAGCGCTGCCGTGCGCTCCGCGGACGACACCGCGCGCTCGAGGTCGAACAGCAGTCCCCGGGTGCCCACCCGGGGAAGTCGCTCGGCACTGTCGACCACCGTGAACGACTCGGGCCGTTCGGCGAAGCCGGGGAAGTCGAACCCCAGCCCGCCGGGCTGGTCGGCCGGCGCGGGCCCGGCGAGCACCGCCGGCAGCGCCGGGGCGGTGTCGACGTACTGCGCGACCACATCGCCATCCTGCCCGTCGCCGACCTCGACCGTCAGCGCCGAACCGGGCGTGAGGGTCACCGACCCGGCCCCACCAGCGTGCCAGCGGTCGGGATCGTCGAATCCGGCGGTCAGCGCGTTCCCGCCGCTGCTGATCCGGCTGATCTCCACGGTGGCGGTGAACCCGCCCGCCGCGCCGCTGCGCCCCAGCACCAGGCCGAGCAACCGGCATCCGTCGCCGCCGCAACGCGGCAGCCCGGCGGCGTACGTGGCGCTCCCCTCGCTCAGCGTGCCCAGCGACACCGCCTGCGGCGGCTGTCCCGGTGTCGACACCAGCGCGCTGAGCCGCACCGGCTGCTCGCCCAGGTCACTGACCTCCGCGGCGACCTGCAGCTGGCCGGAGACCGACAGCGCGGCCGGCGTCGGTGGCTGTAGCGCCGCGGCCACCTCCGCGGCCCGGTCCGGGTGGTAACCGCGCCAGCGGGCGATGTCGGCCAGCAGCGGCGTCTCGACCGCGAGCAGCTCCACCGGCTGGCCGCCGTACTGCTCGCTGCTGCGCACCACCGCCATGGCGGTGCCGTCCGGGTCGGCGGCACGCACCGCCTGCCGCAGCGCGGTGGGGTGCTCGGCGACCACCGAGTAGACCCGGTCGGCGCCGAGGCGGTCGACCGCGTGGTCGTGGCGCGCCTGCGCGGCGACGTCCCACGCCACGGCGGCGAACGACAGCAGGGCGACCGCCGCCGTGACCACCACCACGGTGCGCGCGCCGGCCGGCCGGCGCGACAGGTGAGCGGCCGACAGCAGCCCCGGTAGGTTCCCGCGCCGGCGTGCCAGCCGTAGCCGCAGCGCCGACCACCATCGCACCGCCCGGGCGGCGGCGATGCCCGCCACCACCGCCAGCAGCGCCGGAGCCAGCATGGCCAGGCCGCTGGTGCGGTCGCCGGCGGCGACCACCAACGACGCCACGG
>SLSW01000109.1 GCA_007130245.1 Micromonosporaceae bacterium | reverse complement strand
GGGCGGCGTACAGCTCGGCCAAGCGCGGCGGGGAAGCGTTCTTCGACGCGGTCGCGGCGCAGTTCGCCGACCAGCCGCGGATCCGGGTGGCCAACGTGAACCCGGGCGTGATGGACACCGGAATGCAGGCCGCGATCCGCCAGGCCGCCGCCGACGGCAGCTGGTTTCCGGACCGGGACCGGTTCCGGGCGCTGCACGCCGACGGTCGGCTGCCGGACCCGGCCACCGTCGCCGGCCGGATTCTCGCCGAGCATCTCGGCGCCGAGGGTCGGCACTGAGGTGGTAGGGGCAATAGACTCCGGTTCATGTCGAAGCACGCTGACCCACTCGCCCTGACTGAGACCCCCGTGGCCGGCCACCCCGGTGCGGCCGTTTTCGACGGCGACCACCTCGTGTCCAGCAACCCGGTCACCGGCGCCGAGGTCGGGCGGGTGCCGCTGGCCGACGCCGGCGAGGTCGCCGCGGCCGTCGAACGGGCTCGCGAGGCGGGCCGGTGGTGGGCCGATCTCGGCTTCGCCGAGCGCCGCCGCCGGCTGCTGCGGTGGCGGGCCCGCATCACCCGGGAGTTGTCGGGCATCGCCGAGCTGATGCGGGCCGAGACCGGCAAGCCGGTCGACCAGGGCGTGGTGGAGGCGGTGGGCGCGGTCAGCACGCTCGACTGGGCGGCCCGGCACGCCCGCCGGGTGCTGCGGCGCCGCCGCGCGGGCCGGGTTCTGGTCGCCCTGGAGGCGGCCAGTCGGGTGGAATACCAGCCGTACGGCGTGGTGGGTGTCATCGGGCCGTGGAACTACCCGGTGCTGGTGCCGATGAGCTCGATCGCGTACGCGCTGGCCGCCGGCAACGCGGTGGTGTACAAGCCGAGCGAGTACACCCCGGTGGTCGGCCAGTGGCTGGTGGACACGTTCGCCGAGGTGGTGGGCGAACACCCGGTGCTGCAGGCGGTGCACGGCGGCGGCGAGGTGGGTTCGGCGCTGTGCCACGCCGGCGTGGACAAACTGTCGTTCACCGGCTCGACCGCCACCGCGCGCAAGGTGATGGCCGCGTGCGCCCAGTCACTGACGCCGGTGACCATCGAGGCCGGCGGCAAGGACGCCATGATCGTCGACTCCGATGCCGACCTGGACAAGGCGGCCGACTCCGGAGCGTGGGGGGCGCTGACCAACTCCGGCCAGAGCTGCGTGGGCATCGAGCGGGTGTACGCCGTCGACAGCGTGTACGACGAGTTCGTGTCCCGGTTGGTGGCGAAGGTGCAGCAGCTGCGCACCGACCACACCGAGCACAGCGACCTGGGGCCGATCACCATGCCCGCGCAGGTGGAGGTGATCCGCCGCCATATCGACGACGCGCTGGCCCGGGGCGCCCGGGCGCTGGTGGGCGGAGCCTCGGCCGTACAGCCTCCGTTCGTGCACCCCACCGTGCTGGTCGACGTGCCGCCGGACGCGCTCATCATGCGGGAGGAGACCTTCGGTCCGGTCCTGACGATCAGCCGGGTCGCCGACGCCGACGAAGCGCTACGGCTGGCCAACGGCAGCGCGTACGGCCTCGGTGGTGCGGTGTTCGGACGCAAGCGCGCCGTGGGCATCGCACGCAGGCTGCGCAGCGGTATGGCTTCGGTCAACCACCCGCTCGGTTTTGCCGGCGTGCCATCGGTGCCGTGGAGTGGAGTGGGCAGCTCCGGCATCGGTCGGGTGCGCGGCGACGACGGCCTGCGGGAGTTCAGCCAGACCAAGTCGGTCGTGGTCCGGCAGGCACGACCGGTGGTGCCCTGGAGCACCTTCGAGCGCACCGGCAAGGACATCGAGCGGCTCATCACCTTCGCACGGATCTTCTACGGTCGCTCCCCCCGCTGAGGACGCTGTCCGCTCTCGGCGGCCTGTCCGCTCTCGGCGGCTCAGAACAGCCGGGGTTCGGTGGGCTCGATGTCGCGCAGGGCGTCGTAGTCGAGCCACACGCACCGGATGCCGCGGTCACGCGCCAGCACCTGTGCCTGCGGCTTGATCTCCTGCGCGGCGAACACCCCGGACACCGGGGCCAGCAGCGGGTCCCGGTTGAGCAGCTCCAGGTAGCGGGTCAGCTGCTCCACCCCGTCGATCTCGCCGCGGCGCTTGATCTCCACCGCCACCGATGCGCCGGCCGCGTCGCGGCACAGCAGGTCCACCGGCCCGATCGCGGTCGGATACTCGCGCCGCACCAGCGTGAACCCGTCGCCCAGCGGGGTCGGGTCGGCGGCGAGCAGCTCCTGCAGGTGCGCTTCCACCCCGTCCTTGCGCAGCCCGGGGTCGTCGCCCAGCTCGTACGACGTGTCCGCCAGCACCTCCTCGAGCGTGATGCGCAGCTGCTCACCGGCCTTGTTGACCACCCGCCACACGCCCGGCGCCTCTTCGATCCGGCACGGCGGGCTCATCCAGTTCAACGGCTTGTAGGCCCGGTCGTCGGCGTGGATCGACACCGAACCGTCGGCTTTGACCATCAGCAGCCGCACCGCTGGCGGCAGGTGCGCCGACAGCCGTCCAGAGTAGTCCACCGAGCACCGCGCAATCACCAGCCGCACGCCGCCGACCCTACCGCGACCGGCCGGCGGCGCTACTCACCACCGTCGAGCAGTTCCGACAGCGTCACCGGCTCCAGCCCCCGCTCGGCCAGCCCGGCCAGGATGTGCGGCAGTGCCGCGTCGGTGAACGGGGCGGTCTCGTCGGTGACGTGCAGGACGATGACCGAGCCGGGCTGCACCTGGTCGAGCGTCGCCTGCACCACCGGTTCCCAGCCGGTGGCGAACGCATCACCGCTGATCACGTCGCCGTCGACCACGGTCAGCCCCAGCGGCGCCAGCGCGCGCAGCGCCTGCTCGTCGTGGCACAGCCCGGGGAACCGGAAGTACCTGGTCTGCCGCCCCCCGTAGGGCTCGATGATCTCGAACGTGCGCGCCACGTCCTCGTACATCTCGTCCGCCGGCACCTGCGGCAGGTCGTAGCAGTCGTCGGTGAAGGCGCCGTGCGCGTACGAGTGGTTGGCCAGCTCGAAGCGCGGGTTGTCGGCGAGCCGGCCGGTGACCTCGGGGTACTGCTCCACCCACATGCCGGTGAGGAAGAAGGTGGCCGGCACCTGCTCCTGTTCCAGGATCTCGATGGTGCGCAGGTCGGCGTACGACTCGACGTGTCCCTGCTCGAGCTGGCGCTGCATCCACGGGGTCAGGTCGGCGTCGAAGGTCAGCGCCACCCGCGGGTTGTCGCGGGGCCCGTGGTCGACCACCGGCGGCAGCGCGTCAGGGTCGCTCGTGCCGGGCAACACCGTCGGTGCCGGCTCCGGCGCAGGTGTCGCAGTGACCTGCGGGTCGGGTGAGGCGGGTGCCGCGGCGGCCGGAGGCTCCTGCGCGGTGCCGCAACCCGCCAGCAGTAGTCCACAAAGTACGATCATCACGGTGGGGCGCACGCGGCGATGGTCGCACGCCTCACCGGCCACGCGCTGCCCCGCGAACCGACCGTGGAGAGTCGGTCACTGCATGCGGAAGTCCGCGAAGTCGAATCCGGGTGCCACCACACAACTGACCAGCACCGGCTCGTCCCCGGCCGGCGCGGCCGCCTGCCAGACCCCGCCGGGGATCACCACCTGTGGCTGTTGGCCTGCCGCCGGGTCCGGTCCCAGCGCGCGGGTCTCGGCCTGCGCGGCCGGACGCTCGCCGGCGCCGCCGAGCCACAGCGTCAGCGACCCGCCCCGGTGCCACAGCCACAGCTCGGTCGAGCGCACCACGTGCCAGCGCGACCGCTCCCCCGGCTGCAGCAGGAAGTAGATCGCGGTGGCCGCCGCGCGCGGGCCGTCGTACCCGGGCGGCTGGAACTGCACCGGAGAGCGCCACGTCTCCCGGAACCAGCCCCCCTCCGGGTGCGGGTGCAGATCCAGCAGCTCGGCCAGCGGGGGTCGGGGCGCATCGCTCACCCCGCCGATTCTGCGCCATGCCCACCGGCTGCGCCCCACGCCCCCTGCCGCTGTCCCAGGTGGGCGGTGCGCGTCAGCCGGGGCGTGGCCCGGGCCGCCTAGACTCGACCCGAGATGCGGCTGCTGATGCTCGGTCCGATCCGGGTGGAGAACAACGGCCGGCCGGTTGCGCTGACGAGCCCGCGCCGGCAGCGGATCCTGGCCGCGCTGGCCGCCTACCACGGCCGGATGGTGACCTTCGAGCGGCTCATCGACATCGTGTGGGGCGAACCGCCGCCGCGCGCGGCCCGCGAGTCGCTGCACAGCCACGTGTCGCGGCTACGGGACACACTGTCGCCCGACGGTGCCCGGGTGGTGACGCGCAGCGGTGGCTACGCACTCGAGCTGGACGACGACGATGAGTTCGACGTGGCGAGGTTCGAGCTGTCGGCACGCCGGGCGCGAGAGCTGCTGGCCGACGACCCGCCGGCGGCGGTGGCCGCGGCGGACCTGGCACTGTCGCTGTGGCGGGGGCCGGCGTACGGCGGGGTCAACGACGCCGACCCGTTCCGCGCCGAAGCGGTGCGCCTCGACGAGTTGCGCGTGTCCACCGCCGAGATCCGGGTGTCGGCGCTGCTGTCGCTGCAGCGTCCGGCCGAGGTGCTCGGTGAGCTCCGTTCCACCGTGGCCGCTCATCCGCTCCGGGAGCAACCGGTCGGCCAGCTCATGCGCGCGCTGGGGGCAGCCGGACGGCGGGCCGAGGCACTGGCCGCGTTCCGGGAGCACCGCGACCGGATGGCCGACGAGCTCGGGCTGGAACCGGCCGGCTGGCTGGTCGACCTGTACACGGAGTTGCTGCGCACGGCCCCGACACCCGCTGCGGCTCCCGCGCCCGCCACCGCGCCGGACGGCACCGGCACGATGCCCGAGGCGCCGCTGACCACGCTGTACGGGCGGGAGGACGACATCGCTGCGGTCCGGTCCGTGCTCGACCGGGCCCGACTGGTCACATTGACCGGACCCGGCGGGGTCGGCAAGACCCGGCTGGCGTGGGAGGTCGTCCGCCGGTCCGGCGAACGCTATGACGCGGTGGTGTGGGCCGCTCTGGCGCCGGTCGGTGATCCCGATGCGCTCGGATACGTGCTGGCAGACGCGGCCGGCCTGACCCCGAGCGGCGCCACGCCGGTGTTCGACGCGCTGGTCTCCCTTCTGCAGGCCCGACCCACGCTGCTGATCCTTGACAACGCCGAACACCTGCTGCCCGCCCTCGGCACCTACTGCCGGCGGTTGCTGCAGCGGTGTCCACCGCTGCAGGTGCTCGCCACCTCCCGGCAACGGTTGGCGGTCGACGGTGAACACCTGTGGCGGGTGGATCCGCTGCCGGTTCCGGACAGCACCGTCGACGTGTGGCACACCCCCGCCGGGCAACTGTTGCGCGACCGGGCGACCGCGTCCGATCCGTCGCTGCGCCCCGACGACGAGACCTCGGCCGCGGCGGTCGAGCTCTGCCGCGGCCTGGACGGCATCCCGCTGGCGATCGAGCTGGCCGCCGGCCGGGCCGCCGCCGTGTCGTTGCCGGTGCTGGCCCGACGCCTCGCCGACCGGTTCGAGGTGCTCACCACCGGCACCGGAACCGACAGCCCGGAGTCGCGGCGGCACCGGACGCTGGCGGCGATGGTGGACTGGTCGTACGAGCTGCTGGCCGAACCCGAACGCACGCTGTTCGACCGGTTGAGCGGGTTCGCCGGCGGCTTCAGCCTCGAGGCGGCCGAGCAGGTGTGCAGCGCCGACGGCATCCCGGTCACCGGCGCGCTGCTGCGGCTGGTGGACCGGTCGATGGTGCAGCGCCGCGGTGAGCGGTACGACCTGCTGGAGACGCTGCGGCTGTACGGGCGCCAGCGGCTGGACCAGCGCGGCGAGGCCCCGACGGTGCTGGCGGCACACGCCGGCTACTACCACGCCCTGGCCGACCGGGCCGGCCAGGGCGTGTGTGGCGCGGAGGAGGCCCGGTGGGTCCGGGTGGTGCAGGCCGACCTTCCCAATCTACGGGCCGCCCACCAGTGGGCGGTGAGCGCCGGTGATCTGGACACAGCGCTGGGCATTCCTGCGACACTGTGGCGCTACGCGCAGTGGCGAGCGGCGCAGGAGGTGTTCGTCTGGGCGCAGCGGGCGGTGGCCGTGCCCGGCGCGGAGGACCACCCGTCCTTCGCCGGGGCGCTCGCGGCGGTGGCGATGGGTGCCAGCAACCGCGGCGACCTGGGCGCCGCGGTGGACCTGGCGCAGCAGGCACTGACGGCCGCCGCGGCCCCGGCGCAGCGACTGGTGCCGCGGCACGTGCTGGCGCTGGCGGCGCTCTACCAGGGCCGGTTGCGCGACTGCCTGGACCACGAGGCGGAGGTCGAGCGGCTGGCCGGCGATCTCGGCGCCCGGCACGAGGTGGTGGACGCGCGCAGCACCCGGGCGGTGGCGCTGGCGTATCTCGGCGACGTGGATGCGGCGCTGGCACTGGCCCGGCGGAGCACCCGGGAGGCGCGCGCGCTCGGCAACCCGACCTCGATCGCGCTGGCGCTGCACTGCCTCGGTGAGGCCGAGCAGTACGTCGATCCGGCGGCGGCGCTGGCCAGCTACGCCGAGGCGCTGGCGGTGGCGCGTGCGGTCGGTGCGGGCTTCGCTGAATACCTGACCCTGGTGTCGATCAGTTCGGTCAGCGGGCGGGTGGGCGACCCGGCCCGCGCGGTGGGTTCCTTCCGGGAGGTCATCGACCACTGGCGACAGGCCGGCAACTGGACCCACCAGTGGGTCGCCCTGCGCAACCTCATCGAGCTGCTGGCCCGGCTCAGGCGCGATGAGCCCGCCGTGGTGCTGCTGGGCGCCTCGGCCAGCAGCACCACCGCGCCGCCGGCGTACGGCGACCACGCCCAGCGACTTCGGCAGGTCGCCGCCGATCTCCGCCACCGGCTGGGGGCAGACGCGTTCGACGCCGCGCACGCCCGGGGAACGGCGCTCGACGACGCCGCCGCCGTCGCCCACGCCCTGGACCAGCTGGACCGGCTCGCCGTCGACTCCTGACACCTCCGACGGGCTGCCGGTGCGCCAACCGACCGCAAGGCGGTCACAAGCCGACCACAAGCCTGCCCGGCCACGGTGAACGTGACGGACCCGCGGAGGGTCCGGGCGAGGAGGAATGCCGTGTCCGAACGAAACAAGCAGACGATGCGCGAGCTGTGGCGCGCCGTGGCCGCCCACGACTTTGACGCCATTGGGCGGTGCTACCACCACGACGCCGTCTACCACAGTGCGGTCGAGCACCGTGGCCGAGCAGCGATCGTCGACTACTACCGCGCCTACCTCGGCGGGTTTCCGGACCTGCGGGGCGAGGTCGAGCTGATCGTGGCCGAGGGTGACCTGGTCGCGCACCGTGCCCGGGTCAGCGGCACGCACAAGGGCGAGTTCATGGGCGCACCGGCGACGGGGCAGCAGGTCGATATCCACGGGATGATCATGAGCCGGATGGTGGACGGCATGATCATCGAGGAGTGGGAGGCGTTCGACCAGCTGGAGATCATCAAGCAGCTGGGGCTGGCGTGACCGCCACCCGCCACACTGATGGGAGCAGTGACATGACCGAGGAGACGCAACTTCGCACCACGATCGACCCGGCCCGGTTGGACGAGTTCGTCGGCAGGTTCGTCGGCGACCTGGGAGCGGTGGCACACGCGGCCACCGTCCTGGTCGGCGACGAGCTGGGCCTCTACCGGGCCATGGGCGACAGCGGCTGGGTCAGTCCGGCGGAGCTGGCCACCCGCACCGGCACCGACACCCGGTGTGTCGCCGAGTGGCTGGCGGCACAGGCCGCCAGCGGTTACGTCGAGTACGACCCGTCCTCCGGGTGCTTCCGGCTGCCCCCGGAGCAGGCGTTCGCGCTCACCAACGAGTACCACCCCCTGTTCGCGCCCGGCGGCCTGCAGCTGGCCGCTTCCATGATCAAAGATGTCACGCGGGTCGCCGCGTCGTACCGCGGGGGCCAGGGCCTGGCGTGGGGAGAGCACCACCCGGACCTGTTCAGTGGGGTGGAGCGGTTCTTCCGCCCCAACTACATCGCCAGCCTGCGCGACGAGTGGCTGCCGGCGCTGGACGGGGTGGTGGACCGGCTGACCAACGGGGCCACGGTCGCCGACATCGGCTGCGGCCACGGGTCGTCGACGATCCTGATGGCGCAGGCGTTCCCGGCCTCGACCTTCGTGGGCTTCGACTACCACGAGAGCTCGGTCAAGGCGGCCACGGCAGCGGCCGAACACGCCGGTGTGGCGCCCCGGTGCCGGTTCGAGGTGGCCTCCGCGAAGGACTTCCCCGGCGAGGGTTACGACCTGCTCACCTTCTTCGACTGCCTGCACGACATGGGCGACCCGGTCGGGGCGCTGAGCCACGCCAGGGCCGCCCTGGCGCCGCACGGCACGGTCATGCTGGTGGAGCCGGCGGCCGCAGACCGGCTGGAGGACAACCTCAACCCGGTGGGCCGGGTGTTCTACTCCGCGTCGTCGGCGATCTGCACACCGAACTCCCAGTCGCAGGAGGTGGGACTGGCGCTGGGTGCGCAGGCGGGGCCGCAACGGCTGCAGGAGGTGGCCGAGCAGGCCGGGTTCGGCCGGTTCCGGGTGGCTGCCACCACACCGTTCAACCTGGTGCTGGAGGTCCGTCCGTAGGGCTGTAGCCCGCAAGCACCTCCACGTCGCGATCTTGGTCGCCTGGTGCCCTCCGAAAGGTGTTCGGCGACCAAGATCGCGACATCATGTCGCTCGCGGGTCACCGTACCTGCTCCCGCCCGCGGCGGACCGCCTCGGCGGCGGCCTCGGCGCGGCTGCGCAGCCCTAGCTTGGACAGCACCCGCGCGACATGGTGCTCCACGGTCTTGCGGCTCAGGTAGAGCCGGCCGGCGATCTCCGGGTTCGACAGGCCCTCCCCGAGCAGGTCGAGCACCTCCTGTTCCCGACGGGTCAGCTCCCCGTACGCCCCGCCGGTCGGCCGCGGCGCCGGCGCGCCCAGCGCCCGCAACAGCGCGGCCGCGTCGTCAGCGTCGGACCGCGCCCCCAGGCCGTCCAGCGTGGTCATTGCCGCCCGCGCCTCGTCGACCGCCGCGTCCGGGTCCGCCTCACGCAGCACATGGGCCAGCAGCAGCCGGGTCCGCGCGGCTTCCCATGGCAGCCCCACCTCGACGAAGCCGGCGAGCGCAACCTCCAGATGCTCCCGCGCGGCGGCCACGTCGGCTGTCGGGCCAGCGGCCGCGACCCGCCCGTGCAGGCGCGCGCCGTACGCGGCGGCGACCTCGCAGCCGTCCGCGGAGCCGAGGTCGGCGAGGGCGAGCGCGTGGGTACGGGCCTCGGCGACCGCTCCACCGGCGATCAACGCCTCACCGAGCAGTTCACGGGCGCTCACCGCCCCCAGCCGGTCGCCACCGGTCGCGGCCAGGCCACGCTGCAGTATCGTCCGCGCGCGGTGCGGCCGGCCATGCCGCAGGTGCAGCCGTGCCAGCGCGGTGGCGGCCCACGGCTGGCCATCCTGTCCGGACACCAGTCGTGCCGCCTCCTCCGTCCGACCCTGCGCCAGCCGTAGTTCCGCCAGCGCGCACAGTGCCTGCCCGTGCAGCACCGGAAGCGACCCGCGTGTCAACCGGACCGCGGTGGCCAGTTCCTCCTCCGCCTGGGTCCAGTCGCCGATCGCCAGCAGCAGGCCGGCGTAGTGGAGGCGGCAGTCCGCGCGCACGTACGGCGAGCCGAACCGTTGGGCGAACTGGTCGCTGGCGCGCAGCCATTGCACCGCCCGTTCGACGTCGGCGCACGAGGTGCACGCCTGCAGCGTGTTGCAGCTGGTGAACGCGACCGCCTCCGGGCGTCCACCCTCCCCGGCCAGCGCGCCCGCCATCGACTCGTCGAGCATGCCCACGCCCTCGGCCACCCGGCCCTGGTCGACCAGGGCGACGCCGAGCTGATTGAGGGCACACAGCTGCAACGCCGCGTCGGCCCCCTCGCGTCCCAGCGCCAGCGCCTGGCCGGCAAGCCGTTCGCTGACGATCGGATCGGCGTCGACGTGCGCCTCCAGCAGCAGTACCCACCCGCGCAGCGGCTCGAGCGCATGCTCGTCGACCAGACGTCGGGTGCGGGCGAGCCATCCCCGTCCGCTGGCGGTGTTGCCCAGGTTGTCGCAGTGGTCCAGCGAGAGCAGCCACCCGAGCGCCGCCGCCGACAACGGGTCGCCGCGTTCCCGGTACAGCGAGAACGCCCGTTCCCGGTGCGTCATCGACTGCCGGATGTCGCCGAGCCACCAGAGTGCGTCGGCCAGCCCGGCCAGCATCTCGGGGTCTTCGCCGGTGGCCAGCGCCGCCCGGAACGCGTCCCGGGCGGCCGGCCAGTCGGCGTCAGCCAGGGCGCGTGCGGCGGCGGCCCGCTGGTCGTCCGGCGCGGTCGGCACACGGCGATCCTACGGCGGGCGGACCTCAGCCACGGATTGGGTGAGCTCACCGATGTCCGCCAGCGCGGGCCACGGGAGTCTGGGACGCGAGATCACCGGTGCACCGGACCGTATACGAGCGTCAGGAGACTGGACATGAGCGACGACCGTATCCATCGTGCCGTCTCTGACGACGGCACCGAGATCGCCGGCCGCGTGCACGGCGACGGGCCGCCACTGGTGCTGGTGCACGGAGCGCTGGCCGACGGCGAGAGTGAGTGGGGCGCGGCGCTGCCGTTGCTGAGCGAACACTTCACCTGTTTCACCATGAGCACCCGCGGCCGGGGTCTCAGCGGACACAGCGACGACCTGTCACGGTGGCGTCCGGTGGAGGACATCGTCGCCTTCGTCGACAGTGTGGGTGAGCCGGTGTGCCTGGCCGGCATTTCCGGTGGGGGCATGAATGTGCTGGGAGCGACGGCGCGCGCCAAGGCAGTGGTGGCAGCGGCGGCGTGGGAACCGCCGGTGTTCGACGTGATCACCGAGGAGTTCGCGGCCTCGTTCCAGGACGCCCTCGCACGCATGCAGGAGCGGTATCGCGCCGGCGAGCACGTGGCGGCGGTCACCGCGTTCCTCGAGGCGATCGGCAACGAGGAGGAGATGCGCGTGCTGACCGGCGCTCCCGAGGAGCTGGTGGCCGCGGCGCAGTATCTGCCGGTCGACCTGGCCGAGATCCCGCAGGCACTTCGCGCCGACGGGCTGCGGCCGACCGACCCGACGGTGCTCGCCACGATCACCGCGCCGGTGCTTCTGCTGCACGGAACCGCGACCAAGCGCGACGACTGGTTCGGCGCAGGGATCCGGCACGCCGCGGCACACGTGCCGGACGCCCGGGTGCGCGAGATCCCCGGTGTCGGGCATCTGACGCACCTGTTCCGCCCGGAGCCGCTGGTCAGCGAACTACGCGAGTTCTTCGCCGCGACGGTGGCGCAGACGTAGCAGCGCTGGCTACAGGTAGAACCGCGACAGGCTCTCGGCCACGCACACCGGCTTCTCGCCACCCTCGCGCTCCACAGTGATGTGCGCCGTGACCTGCACACCGCCGGTGATATCGGTGACGTCGACCAGTTCGACCAGCGCCCGCACCCGGGAGCCGACCGGCACCGGCGCCGGGAACCGCACCTTGTTCAGCCCGTAGTTGACGGCCATCCGGGCGCCCTCGACGCTGAACCGGCCCCCGATCAGCGCCGGCAGCAGCGACAGGGTGAGGTATCCGTGCGCGATGGTGGTGCCGAACGGCCCGGCGGCGGCGCGCTCGGCGTCGACGTGGATCCACTGGTGGTCGCCGGTGGCGTCGGCGAAGGTGTTGATCCGTTCCTGGTCGATCGTGATCCAGTCGGTGTAGCCGAGTGAGGTCCCGGCGGCCTTATGCAGCTCGGCCACGGATGCGAACGCCATTGCTCCTCCTAAGCGCCTCGACGGACGTGCGGCGGCATGCCCGGAGTCTAGCTACCGTCAGGTAACCGCACTCGCGTCGCGCCGGCCACCCCCGTACCAGGCCGGCGCACCGCGCCGGTCGGGCGCGGCGGCGGTGCGGCATAGTAGGCGCCGTGAGCGGAGACAGCGCGATCTCGGTGCGGGGGCTGCGCAAGGCGTACGGGCAGACCGTGGCCGTGGCGGACGTGGACCTGTCCGTGTCCCGGGGCGAGGTCTTCGCGCTGCTCGGCCCGAACGGCGCCGGCAAGACCACCACCGTGGAGATCCTGGAGGGGTTCCGGCGCCGTGACGCCGGTGAGGTCAGTGTCCTCGGGGTGGACCCGGCGGCCGGTGGCCGCGCCTGGCGGGCCCGGGTGGGCATCGTGCTGCAGGGCACCGGTGAGTTCGACGAGCTGACCGTCGGCGAGGTGGTGCGCCACTTCGCCCGGTTCTATCCGGATCCGGACGACCCGGCGGCGGTGATCGCGCGGGTGGGCCTGGCCGACAAGGTGCGCGCCCGCACCCACTCGCTGTCCGGCGGGCAGAAACGCCGCCTGGACGTGGCGCTGGGCATCATCGGCCGTCCGGAACTGCTGTTCCTGGACGAGCCGACGACGGGTTTCGACCCGCAGGCCCGGCGCGACTTCTGGGGGCTGATCCGCGACCTGGCCTCCGGCGGCACCACGATCCTGCTGACCACCCACTACCTGGAGGAGGCGGAGGCGCTGGCCGACCGGGTCGGTGTCATCGCCGCCGGGCGGTTGGCGGCGGTGGCGCCGCCGCGCGAGCTGGGCGACCGGGCCCACCAACCGGCCACCGTCACCTGGGGCACCCCGGACGGCAGGCTGCGCTCCGAGGTGACCGCCACCCCCACCGCCCTGGTGGCCAAGCTCGCCGCCGAGGCCGGCGGGTCGGAGATTCCGGGCCTGACGGTGACCCGGCCCACCCTGGAGGACATCTACCTGACCATGATCGGTGAGAAGCAGTGACCGCGCTGGGCCTGGGGATGCGACAGGGCGTCCTGGAGATCAAACAATTCTTCCGCTCCCGCGAGTCGTTTGTGTTCACGCTGCTGTTCCCGGTGCTGCTGCTGGTGATCTTCGGCGCGATCTTCAACTTCGAGATCGCCCCCGGGGTGCAGTTCACGCAGTATTTCGCCGCCGGCATGCTCGCCGCCGGGCTGCTGGCGGTGGGGTTCCAGAACCTCGCCATCCAGATCCCGATCGAGCGCGACCGCGGCGTTCTCAAGCGGCTGCGGGGCACGCCGATGCCGCCCTGGGTCTACTTCGCCGGCAAGGTGGGGATGGTGCTCGGCGCCGGGGTGCTGATCACCGCGGTGCTGCTGACGGTCGGTGTGCTGTTCTACGACGTACCGCTGCCGGCCACCACCGGTGCATGGCTCACGCTGGGCTGGGTGTCCGCGCTGGGGATCACCGCCTGTACCCTGCTGGGCATCGCGTTCTCGTCGGTGGCGCGCACCGGTCGCGGCGCGCCGGCGGTGGTCACCCCGATCGCGCTGGTGCTGCAGTTCATCTCCGGGGTCTTCTTCGTCTACACCCAGCTGCCGGCGTGGATGCAGCAGGTGGCGGCGCTCTTCCCGCTGAAGTGGATGACGCAGGGCATGCGCTCGGTGTTCCTGCCCGATTCGTACGCCGCCCAGGAGGTGGCCGGCTCGTGGGAGCTGGGCCGGGTGGCGCTGGTGCTGGCCGCCTGGTGTGTGGCCGGCCTGCTGCTGTGCCTGTTCACGTTCCGGTGGACCACCCGCCGGGACGGCTGACGGCCCGACCCTGACGCCGCAGCCGACCTGTCTGACGTCATCCTGACATCGCACCACTGCAGCTACTGCTGGCTGCACCTTTCCGCGATGATGCGGCGAGGGGCGAATGCCCCGCACAGGAGACCGACCCCGTTCCGACGGCACGCGACTTCAGGGTGACGTCGACCTCTCTTGACACGCCGCCCGGTTGATGTCATAGTGGTGTCATGATGACGCAGACATGGCACGCAGAGACCCACCTCCGCCACCTGACGCAGGAGCGCCAGGCCGCGGTGACCGCCGCGCGGCTTCGTCGCCAGGCACGCCTGGCACGTCGGACCTCCGGCTGCCGCTGAGCATCGCGTCAGCCGTGCGCTCCAGCTCCACCACCATCCAGACCACACTCCTCCAGCGAGAACGCGGTGTCCGGGCAACCCGGACACCGCGTTCTCGCGCTGGCGGCGGCTATTCGTACGAGTAGAAACCCCGCCCCGCCTTCCGGCCGAGGTCACCAGCGGCCACCATGCGCTGCAACAGCTCCGGCGGGAAGAACTTCTCGTCCGCGGTGTCGGTGTAGATGTTGCGGGAGGCGTTGAGCAGCACATCCACCCCGGTCAGGTCGGTGGTGGCCAGCGGCCCCATAGCGTGGCCGAACCCCAGCTGGCAGGCCTTGTCCAGGTCCTCGGCGGAGATCACCCCGGACTCCACCAGCTTCACCGCCTCCACCACGAACGCCGAGATCAGCCGGGTGGTCACGAAGCCGGCCACGTCCCGGTTGACCACCACGCAGGTCTTTCCGACCTCCTCAGCGAAGTCCCGGGCCGCCGCCAGCGTGGCGTCGCTGGTCTTGAGGCCCCGGACCAGCTCGCACAGCTTCATCATCGGCACCGGCGAGAAGAAATGGGTGCCCACTACCGACTCCGGCCGCTGCGTCGCCGCCGCGATCGTCGTGATCGGGATGGCGCTGGTGTTGGTGGCCAGCACCGCCCGGTCCGCGCAGATCCGGTCCAGCTCGCGGAACACCTCGTGCTTGATCTCGATCTGCTCGAACACCGCCTCCACCACGATGTCCGCATCGGCGGCGGCATCCAGGTCCGTGGTCGCCGTGATCCGGCCAAGCGCGGCTTCGACGTCCTCGGCGGAGAGCTTGCCCTTGGCCGCGAACTTCTCCAGCGACCCGCGGATACCGTCGACGCCGCGCCGCACGCTCGCGTCGTCCAGATCGCGCAGCGTGACCTGCCAGCCGGCCTGCGCGGCCACCTGCGCGATGCCCGATCCCATCAACCCGGCCCCGACGACCGTGAGCGTGCCTGCCATGAGTGCCTCCTGTTCGAACGCCTCGTTGCTCCGGTGAGCCTTCCCCGCACAGTATCGACCCCGGCGGGAACCTGGGCCGCCCGGGCCACAGCAGCTGTCAACCGGCCGAGCTCTGAAGCCGACCGGCCCGGCAGGGCTCCGCCGTACGGCGGATCCGGGACGACGACAGTGTGGACTTTCCCCACCAAGTGGTCGCCGGTTGATCGCCAGCCGCGCGTCGTCCATTAAGGTCATCAACGTCCGGCGGAGTAGCCAGGTGGAGCAGCTACCGGAGTGTCTACGGGCCTGCTCCCGCGTCCCTGCGACACCCGACGTTTTTGCGACACCAAGGAGTGATGTGGTAACGATGCTGAAAAGACTGACCGCAGTGCTGGCAACCGCGGCCCTTGCCGCGCTCGGCCTGGTCGGGCTCACCGCCGCCCCCGCCGCCGCCGAGGAAGAGACGGTGGCGAACGAGGCCGAACTCCGGGATGCGTTCGCAGACCCGGGCGTGACCTCGATCGTCCTGCAAGGCGACATTGACCTCGAAGACTGTGGTGAAGAGCTGTCCCGCGACAGCGACAACAACCTGGTGGTCGACGGTGCCGGCCACACTATCGGGCAGACCTGCGACAACCTACGCGTCATGGGCGTCGATGGTGACGGTGCCCTCACGCTGCGGCACATCACCCTCACCGGCGGCTCCGTTGCCGCTGACGGCGGTGCCGTCCTCGTCCGGGGCGACGTCGCGGTCGTCAACTCGACGCTGCACCACAACGAGGCATCCGGCAACGGCGGCGCTATCAGCTCCGGCGGCCACGTGACTGTCACCAACTCCACGCTGCACAGCAACACGGCCGGCAGCGACGGTGGCGCAATCAGCGCTGCCGGCGGCGCGACGATCACCGGCTCCCAGTTCCACCAGAACGAGGTGACCGGCAACAGCCTCGGTGGTGCGATCAGCGCCGGTGCGCCGACCACCGTGACCGCCTCCGCCTTCGTCGACAACCACGCCGAGTTCGGCGGCGCCATCTACATCTTCGGAGCTAGCGACGACCCGGGGGTCGAGATCGTGGACTCCCAGTTCGTCAGGAACACCGCCCGGGATCAAGGCGGGGCCATTGACACCAGCCTGGACATCCTCATCCGTGGGTCCACCTTTGAGGACAACCGCGCCGACCTGTACGGAGGGGCGTTCGCGCAGGCCAGTGCGGACACCCACTTCACCGTGATCAACAGCACCTTCTCCGGCAACCGGGCTGCCGAGCGGGGTGGGCTCGCCTACGTTCCCGGCAGCTCCGGCACCATCCGTCACATCACGGCGGTCGGCAACCAGGTCGGCGACGCCGGCCACGAGGGCGCCCACTGGCGCTTCTCGGCCGGCTCCATCACCGTGTCCGGTTCGGTGATCGCAGGTCCGATCGGCGGCCCCAACTGCTTCCTGGACGGCGAGGCCACCGTCGTCTCCGAGGGACACAACGTCACCGATGACGACTCCTGCGGGTTCACCCACCCCACCGACACCGAGACCGGTGCCGACCTGCAGCTCGGCGCGCTGGCCGACAACGGCGGGCTCACCGACACGATGCTGCCGGCCGGGGACAGCCCGCTGATCGACGCGATCCCGGCCGGCGACTGCCACCCCGAGGTCGGCACCGACCAGCGTGGCGTGGAACGACCACAGGGTGAAGGCTGCGACATCGGCGCGGTCGAGGTCACCACGACTGACGACGACCCGACCGACCCGGTGACCGATCCCTCCGACCCGGGCACCGACCCGACCGACCCGGGTGCCGGCGACAGCCTCGCGGACACCGGCAGCAGGACCGTGCTGGTGCTCGCCGCCGCCGCCCTGCTGCTGGCCGTGGGCGCCGGCCTGGTCGTCACGGGCCGTCGTCGCGGTTACACCACCACCTGAGGACCGCCAGCCCTTCCTGTGGATGACGGGTGGGGCC
>SLSW01000154.1 GCA_007130245.1 Micromonosporaceae bacterium | reverse complement strand
TCGGCATCGGCATCGGCATCGGCATCGGCCGGCGACTCGTCGGGCGACGGCACGAAGGCCGGCTCCGGCACAGGCGACGGCTCGGCCGAGGCCGGCGCGGCTGCCGCCTCGCGGGCGCGCCGCAGCACCTCGGCGTCCGGGAACCGTCCCTCCCGCAACGCCACGATCTCCGCCTGCAACACCTTGATCAGCTCGTCCTTGTAACCGATGTCGTACGCGGCCCGCCGCAATGCCGCGTCCACCTGAACCATTCGGTACCCCCGCAGCGCGGTGTCGAACCGGACCCGGCCCAGATCCTGCTCCACGAGCGGACGGTCGACCGGCAGGGGCACCGCCCGGCTGTCCGGCTCGGCCGGCCGCAGGCCGTGCCGGTCGCCGGTAAGCAGCACCGCGATGCCGAAGGCCACCGCGGCGACGGTCAGGGCGGCGGCGAGGACCAGCAGAACCTGCATCACGTCTCGATCGTGACAGACGGCGGCCAGCCGGCGGTGACCACCACCCCCGGTGCGGGCTGCGATGATCGCAGCTAAGCGGCGAGGGGAGTCGAGGTGTCACGGGTGTTGCGGCTGGGTGGACGGACGTTCCGCCCCGGTGATCTGGCGGTGATGGCGATCGTGAACCGCACGCCGGACTCGTTCTTCGACCGTGGCGCGACCTTCGCCGCCGACGCCGCCCTGGCCGCGGCCGATGCGGCGGTGGCCGCGGGGGCGGACATCATCGACATCGGCGGGGTCAAGGCCGGGCCGGGCGACGAGGTGACCGCCGACGAGGAGATCCGCCGCACCGTGGAGACGGTCACGGCGGTGCGCCAACGGTTCCCGCAGGTGGTCATCTCCATCGACACCTGGCGCGCGCAGGTGGCCGCCGAGGCGCTGGCCGCCGGCGCCGACCTGATCAACGACACCTGGGGCGGTCCGGACCCGGACCTGGCGAAGGTGGCCGCGCGCACCGGCGCCGGGCTGGTGTGCGCGCACGCCGGAGGGCTGACCCCCCGCACCCGCCCGCACCGGGCCGCGTTCGTCGACGTGGTCGCCGACGTGGTGGATACCGTCACCGCCCTGGCGCGGCGGGCGGCCTCGGCAGGGGTACGCGAGGACGGCATCCTCATCGACCCGGCACACGACTTCGGCAAGAACACCTACCACTCCCTGGAATTGACCCGCCGGCTCGACGAGCTGGTCGCTACCGGCTGGCCGGTGCTGGTGGCGTTGTCACGCAAGGACTTCGTCGGCGAGACCCTGGACGCGCCGCCGGCCGACCGGTTGGAGGGCACGCTGGCCGCCACCGCCGTGTCGGCCTGGCTGGGGGCGCGGGTGTTCCGGGCCCACGACGTGGCCGCTACCCGGCGGGTGCTGGACACGGTGGCCTCGATCCGTGGTGACCGCCCACCCGCGGTCGCCCGCCGGGCGCTGGCGTGAGCCACGCGCCGGCTGTGTCCCCCCGGGGGCGCCTCAGGTCCAGCGCAGCACGCCGCGCCGCCACGCGTACAGGATGCCCAGCGCGAGAATGCCCAGGAAGATTCCCATCTCGACGGCGGTGACGATGCCGAACCCGGGATTGGCGTAGACCACCGCCCACGGGAACAGGAACACCGCCTCCACCGCGAAGATCACGAACAGGAAGGCGTAGACGTAGTAGCGGATCTGTGCCTGCGCCCAGTCACTGCCGACCGGGTCGACACCGCACTCGTACGTCTCGGTCTTCCCCGCCGAGGGTGCGGGGCGCCACGGCCGCAACAACCGGTTGGCGCCGAACGCGACCACCAGGAACAGCACGCCGACGCCCAGCAGCAGGCCGAGCGTGGCGTACGAGCCGAGGTAGCTGTCCACGGAACGCACCTTACCGCGATCCGCGCCCCGGCGTTACACGTGCACCAGGACCTCCGACAGCGGCTTGCGCCGGATGTCGGGCACGGTCGCGTCCTCGGTGGGGTAGCCCACCGGGATCACCACGAACGCCCGCTCCTCGGGTGGGCGTTCGCAGACCTCGGTCAGGAACCGCATCGGGCTGGGGGTGTGCGTCAGCGTGGCCAGCCCGGCGCGGTGCAGCGCCGCCAGCAGAAAGCCCACCGCGATGCCGACGGACTCCTTGACGTAGTACGGCCGCGGCGTGTCAGGTCCCTTATGGATCTCGAACACCACGATCACCGCCGGCGCGGTCTCCAGGAACGGTTTCTCCCAGTCGGTGCCCAGCGGCGCCAGCGCCTCCAGCCACTCCTGCGAGGCACGACGCTGGTAGAACTCCCGCTCCTCGGCCTCGGCCGCCTCCCGCAGCCGCCGCTTACGGTCCGGGTCGGTGACCACCACGAACCGCCACGGCTGCACGTTCGCCCCACTGGGCGCGGTGGCGGCGGTGGCGATCGCGGTCTCGATGACGTCCATCGGTACCGGCCGGTCGGAGAACTCCCGGATGGTGCGCCGCCGCGACAGGTCGGCGTGGAACTCCCGTACCTGCGCGCGCCCCTGTTCCTCCGACACTCCGTACGTCGGTGCCGGAAGCATGATTTGCCGCTGATTGCCGGACATCGCCTATCTCCATCTGGCCACGGTCAGGTTGCGGGAATCGTACGCGCCGGCCATCTGGTCTAGGGTTTGTGGTCACCGGACGTTCCCCCCGACCGGAGGAGGTCACTGATGAGCCTGCGCGACGATGCCCGGGCGCTGGAGCCGGACCTGGTGGCGCTGCGACGCGAGCTGCACCAGATCCCCGAGATCGGACTCCACCTTCCCCTCACGCAGCAGCGGGTGCTTGCGGCGCTGGAGGGCCTGCCGCTGGAGATCAGTCTCGGCGACAGCCTGTCATCGGTGACCGCGGTGCTGCGCGGCGGCGCCCACGACGGTGACGGTCCGGTGGTGCTGCTGCGCGGCGACATGGACGCCCTGCCGGTGACCGAGCGCACCGGCGAGGAGTTCACCTCCCGTCACGACGGTGCCATGCACGCCTGCGGGCACGACCTGCACACCGCCGGGCTGGTCGGCGCCGCCCGGCTGCTGTGCCAGCGCGCCGCCGACCTGCCCGGCGACGTGGTCTTCATGTTCCAGCCGGGCGAGGAAGGGTACGACGGTGCCCGGCACATGATCGACGAGGGTGTGCTCGATGCCGCGGGCCGGCCGGCGCAGGCGGCGTTCGGCCTGCACGTGACCTCCTCGAAGGTCCACCCCGGGGTCTTCACCGCCCGGCCCGGCCCGCTGATGGCGGCCTCGGCCGGACTGTCGGTGAAGGTGGTCGGCGCGGGCGGGCACGGCTCCACCCCGCACCGCACGCTGGACCCGGTGCCGGCGGCGTGTGAGATGGTGACCGCGCTGCAGACGATGGTCACCCGCCGGTTCGACGTGTTCGAGCCGGTGGTCATCACCGTCGGCAGCTTCCACGCCGGCACCAAGCGCAACGTGATCCCGGACGAGGCGGAGTTCGACGCCACCGTGCGCGCGTTCTCCACCGGGGCGCTGGAGCGGCTCAGCGAGCACGCGGTCAAGCTGTGCGAGGACATCGCCACCGCGCACGGCCTGCGCGCCGAGGCCACCTTCAGCGGGGAGTACCCGGTGACCGTCAACGACCATGCCGCGCACGACTTCCTTGCCGACACGGTGCGGCAGGTCTTCGGCGAACAGCGGTACGAACCGATGGAGAACCCGTTGACCGGCTCGGAGGACTTCTCCCGGGTGCTGGACCAGGTGCCGGGCGCGTTCGTGTTCCTGGGCGCGTGCACCAGCGATGACCCGGAGACCGCACCGACCAACCACTCCCCGCTGGCGCGCTTCGACGACAGCGTGCTCGCTGACGGGTCCGCGCTGCTGGCCGAACTGGCGGTGCGCAAGTTGGCGGATCTGCACGCGGCCGGGGCGGCCGGGCGCGAGCAGAAACTCGTGGGGCAGCGACCGCCGTCGGCGTAGCATCCGCGGCATGTACGACGCCGAGGTCGCCGGGATCTACGAGTCGCACTATGTGGAGGGCCAGGGCAAGGACTACGCCGCCGAGGCCGAGGGGTTGACGGCGCTGGTGCGTTCGCGCGCGCCGCGGGCGGCCAGCCTGCTGGACGTGGCCTGCGGCACCGGGGCGCACCTGGCCCACCTGCGGCGCGATTTCCTGCGGGTGGCCGGCGTGGAGCTGTCCGCACCGATGCGCGAGATGGCGGTGGCGCGCCTGCCGGAGGTCCCGGTGCACGCCGGGGACATGCGTACGTTCGACCTGGGCGCCACGTTCGACGCGGTGGTGTGCCTGTTCTCGTCGATCGGGTACCTCGACGGGGTGGACGAACTGCGGCAGGCTGTGGCGCGCATGGCCGCCCATCTGGCGCCGGGCGGGGTGCTGGTGATCGAGCCATGGTTCACACCGGAGCAGTGGCGCGACGGGCACGTCAGTCACACCATCGCGCATGCCGACATCCGTACGATCGTACGGATGGGACATTCCACTCGGGCTGGACGAGTGTCGCGTATGCACAACCACTATCTGATCGGTGAGCCCGGACGCGGGGTGCGCCACTTCCGCGACGAGCACACGATGACGCTGTTCACTACCCACGAGTACGAGCAGGCGGTGGCCGCGGCGGGCCTGGCCGGAGCCGAATGGCGGTCCGGCTGGTCCGAGGGTCGGAACCTGCTGGTCGCCACCCGGAGCGAGTGACCCCGGCCGATCGGACAGTCTCTATCGTTAGCGAGCTGAAACCTGTTGCCTCTTGACATGCGATACCGGTACGCATGTATGCATGGGAATTATTGGGGTGGTGGTTCTCGGCCTGGTCATCGCAGCGGTGGCCGGCTACTGGGCACATATTTCCGATGTGTCCAAACGCAATGTCAAGGAAACCGAGGCCAGGCTCGCCGCACAGCGGGAGTTCCGCTCAGGCGCACGCTACAAGTCCGGCTTCTGGAGCGTGGCGCTGGTCGCCTTCATCGTAGTCTTCACGGTGGCCGCCTTGAACGAATGACCATTGTCGACACAGGCGGCCGCGCGTCGGTGCAGCAGGTCCTGTTCACGGGCATTGCGGGTCAGTGACGCGGCGCGCGTGAACTCCGCCGCCGCCTGTTCGTGACGACCGAGCCGGGCGAGCAGGTCGCCGCGCACCGCCGGCAGCAGGTGATAGGTGGCCAGCGCCGGCTCATCGGTCAACGTGTCCACGATCGCCAGGCCCGCCTGCGGCCCGAACGCCCCCGCCACCGCCACGGCCCGGTTCAGCTCCACCACCGGCGACGGCGTGAGCTGCACCAGCCGCGCGTACAGCGCCGCGATCCGGGTCCAGTCGGTCTCGTCCGGGGCGCGCGCCCCGGCGTGGCAGGCGGCGATCGCGGCCTGCACCGCGTACGGGCCCGGGTTGTCGGTCAGCGCCTCGGCGCGTGCCAACGCCGCCAGGCCCCGCCGGATCAGCAACTGGTCCCAGCGGGAGCGGTCCTGCTCGTCCAGCACCACCGGCCGCCCGGACGGGTCGGTGCGGGCACGCAGCCGGGACGCCTGCAGCTCCATCAACGCCACCAGGCCGTTGACTTCGGACTCACCCGGCATCAGTCGGGCCAGCACCCGACCGAGCTGCAAAGCGTCCTCGCACAGTCCCGGCCGCACCCAGTCGTCGCCCGCGGTGGCCGCGTACCCCTCGTTGAACACCAGGTAGATGACCTCGAGCACGGACGCCAGCCGCTCGGGCAGCTCGGCGCGGCCGGGCACCTCGACCCGCACCCGCTCGCGCGCCAGGGTCCGCTTGGCACGCACGATCCGCTGGGCGATCGTCGTCTCGGCCGCCAGGAACGCGCGAGCGATCTCCTCCGTGGTCAGGCCACCGAGCAGCCGCAGCGTCAGCGCCACACGTGCGTCGGTCGACAGCACCGGATGGCAGGTGGTGAAGATCAGCCGCAGCAGGTCGTCACCGATGTCCTCGGCGGCGGCATCCAGCTCCGCCTGCCCGGCGTCGGCGGCGGTCTCCAGGTCCCGGCCGAGCTGCTCCTGCTTACGCTCCAGGCGTTGCTGGCGCCGGATGTGATCGACCGCGCGGCGTTTGGCCACGGTCGTCAACCACGCACCCGGGTTGTCCGGCACGCCGGTGTCGGGCCACTGTTCCAGCGCCGCCACCAGCGCGTCCTGCGCCAGGTCCTCGGCCAGCCCGACGTCGTGGACCATGCCCGCCAGGCCGGCAATCAGGCGCGCGGACTCGATGCGCCACACCGCGTCGACCCGCCGGTGGACCTCGGACGTGCTCATCCCCCAAACCTAGAGTCACGCGGTGGGGCCCGACAGTGCCCCCTCGGCAGTCACGAGCGTTGGCGCTACTGCGACCGCTGCGCGGCGATCTCCTCGCGCATCCGCTGTTCCTGGCCCCGCAGCTCGGGCGTGAACGCCTCCCCGAAGTCCTCGTCCTCGAAGACCTGGCGGATCTCCACCTCGAAGGCGTCGGCAGGATCGGTGCTGCCACCGCCCGGGATCCGCTGTGCCCACTCGATGGCCTCCTGCAGCGACTTCGCCTGGATCAGCCAGAACCCGGCGATCAACTCCTTGGCCTCGGTGAACGGCCCGTCGATGACCGTGGACCGGCCACCGGAGAACCTGACCCGCGCACCCTTGGAGGTCGGGTGCAGCCCTTCACCGGCCAACAGCACCCCGGCGCGCACCAGTTCCTCGTTGTAGCGCCCCATGGCGGCGAGCAACTCCTCGCTCGGCAGCACCCCCGCCTCGGACTGGTCGTCCGCCTTCACCATGATCATAAACCGCATCGGTCTTCCCTCCTGTGGAAGCGTGTCTGTCCCGGGCGTCCCGGCTGGCGCCGAGGTTGGCGCCGAAGCCGGCGCCTCACGAGTGCGTCGACCGGGACAGCGCCGGATCGACACCCGGACCGACGGAATCCGGCCGGTCACCGCGACAGCGTCTCACCGGGACAGCCTGCGGGTGGCCCAGGCGGCGACCTGGGTACGGCTGGACATCTCCAGCTTGGCCAGGATGTGTGACACGTGCACCGCCACCGTCTTGCGGGAGATGACCAACCGCTGCGCGATCTGCGAGTTCGTCAACCCTTCGGCCAGCAGCTCCGCCACCTCCCGCTCGCGCGGGGTGAGGGCGTCGCCGCCCCCGCCGGCCGGCGGGTCCAGCCGGCGGGCGAGCACCGCCAGCTCGTCGCACCGCCACCCCGACCAGCGGGCCAGGTGCCGGCGCGCCGCGGTCAGGTACGCCCGCGCCTCGTCGAGCCGCCCGAGCTGGACCAGGCACCGCCCGGCGCCCACCGCCGCGCTGCCCCGGTCGGCCGGCGACACCACCATGCCGTACCCCCCGGTCTCGTCACCACCGTTCTCCGCCCGCTGGTAGCCGGCCAGGGCCTCGTCCCAGCGCTGCCCCGCCTCGGCGAAGCGCGCCGCCACCAGTGCCCGTACCGGGTGGTGCCGCGGTTCCTTGGCCGTGGCACCGCTGGCGGCCTGGTCAGCCAGCGGCCCCAGCTCCTCCAGCGACAGTCCGGCGGCCAGCCCGGCGGCGAGCTGGCTGTGCAACGCCGTGGCGGCCGGCTCGTCCGGCCGGGCGTCAGTGCTCAGCTCCTGCAGCAGCCGCCGGGCCGCGGCGGTGTCGCCTTGACGGCAGGCGATCTGGAAGGCGTACCCGGCAGACGCCTGCCGCCACCGCGGCGACGACGACTCGGTCAGCACCGCCTCGGCAGCGTCCAAATCGCCACGCTCCAGGTACAGCTCCGCCAGGCGTCCCCGCAGCTGCCCGCTGCTGGCCAGGCCGAGGTGCATCACCGGCGCGCCGCTGACCGCGTCGGCCGCGGTCACGTGCCGGTCCACCCGGCGCACCTGCTCCAGCACGGCGACCGCGCCGCCGAGGTCGCCGTCCAGCACCGCCAGCCACGCCCGGCCCAGGTGGTAGGCCCCCACCGCCATGCCCGCGACGCCGGCGCGGGCGGCGTTGGCCCGCATCCGCTCCAGCAACTCCGGACCGACCGGGTCCCCGCCCGGCAGATACCACAGCAGGTTGTGCCACGCCCGCGCCGCCTCCAGGTAGACACCTGCGGACTCCGCCTCGGCGGCCACCTCCGACAGCAGCCGCCGGCCCTCGTCGGCGGTGGCCGCCTGTCGCACCAGTGCGCTGCCCTTCTCGACCAGCGCCGCCAGCCGTACGTCTTTCAGCCCCAGACGTTCGGCGGCATCGTACGCGCGGTCGGCCCACTCGATGGGGTCGCCGGGTCCGTGGCGCAGCATGTACGACTGGGCGACCGCGGCGATCGCACGCGCGCGCACCTCGCCGTCCGGCAGCGCGTCGGTCAGCCGGCGCACCTGCTCGGCGTAGCCGTCCATCTCGATCAGCTCACCGCGTTCCCACGCCACCCGGATCAGCTGAGTCAACGCCGCCACCCGCTGGTCGTCGTCGATGGCGACCTCCCACGCGCGGGTGGCGTGCCGGCGAGCGTCGGCGACGTACCCGGCTCGCCAGGCCGCGGTGCCGGCCAGGTGCCGCAGCTCCAGGTCGTCCGGTGCCTCCTCCAGCGCCAGCTCGGCGAGGGTGAGCGCGCCGTACGGGGAGCCGGAGGACAGCCGTTCGGCGGCGCCCCGCCGCGCCACCGCGATCATCTCGTCGTACCGGCCGGCGCCGCGCGCGTGCACAGCGACAGCTACCGGGTCCGGTGACGGCGAGTCCCGCAGCGCCTCCAGCGCGGCCTCGTGCAGCCGACGCCGTTGCCGGGCGAGCAGCTCGCCCGCCACCGCCTCCCGGGTCAGCGCGTGCCGGAAGCCGAACAGGTCGTCCTCGACCTCGACCAGCAGGCCACGGTCGACCAGCTCCCGCAGCGCCGCGATCAGCGACGGCTCGTCCAGCCCGGTCACCGAGGCGAGCAGGTCGAACGACACCCGCGCACCGAGCACGGCAGCGGCCTCCACCACCCGCCGCATGTCCGGCGCGAGCCCGTCGAGCTGGCTGCGCAGCGCCTCGGCCAGGTTCCACGGCAGCGGCTGGGTGTGGATGCGCTCCAGGTCGGCGTTGCCGGCGGCCTTGAGCAGCTCCTCCAGGAAGAACGGGTTTCCGCCGGTGCGCTGGTGCAGCGCGGTGACGACGCGCCGGGGCGGCACCTGGCCGTGCACCGCGGCCAGGAAACGGGCGGTGTCGGCCACCGTCAGCCGCTCCAGCCGCAGGTGGGTGACGCCACGGCGGCGGTCCAGCCGCTCCAGCGCAGCCGCCAGCGGGTGCCGGCGACTAAGCTCGTCCGGGCGGTAGGTGCCGACCAGCAGCAGCGCGCCGGTGGTCACCTCGTCAAGCTGCTCGAACACGGCCAGGCTCTCCGGGTCGGCCCAGTGCAGGTCATCCACGACCAGCAGGGCCGGGCCGTCGCCGACCAGGTGGCGCAGCAGCTCCATCCCGGCGCGGTCGCGCGCCATCGGGTCGTCGGTGCGCAGGAGGGCGGTCAGCTCGTCGTGGCTGTCGCCGGCGAGGTCGAGGAGCAGCCGGTAGGGCTGGCCGAGGCCGCCCGGGTCCGCCTGGCACAACAGCACGCGGGTGTCCGGGCCCACCGAGTTGATCAGCTCGGTGGCGAGCCGGGTCTTGCCGATCCCCGGCTCGCCGCCGATCAGCGCGATGCTCGGGCTCGAGGCCTGCTGCGCCAGGCGACGCAGCCGCGCCAGCTCCGGGTCGCGGCCCACCATTACCGGGCTGAGCCCGGCCCGGGTGACCAGCATGGCGGCCAGACTACCGACCACGTCCGACACGGGCGCGCCATTTCCCGTGGTGATCACACCATCTGTCGATGACTACCGATGAGTTGTCCACGTGCGCGGATGCCAACGTCGCGCGATGGCGGCGCCGGCGACACCAGCCGGCCGAGCCGACCGGCGCCGTACGTCCGGACGGCAGGCCGGCACACCGACCGGAGTACGGCACTCCCGCGGTGGACCGGCTAGTTGTGCGCGCCGGAACTCGTCGGCCTCCTCGATCAGTTCGCGGTGACGGGTGTTCGCCAGGATGGCGGCGTGGTCGGGGTGCATCAGCATGGCTCCCACGATCGCCGGCTGAGGTAGCGTCCCCCATCGGCAGGATTCGGTAACTTCCGGCCGGCGTCGGCGGATAGGTAGGGCCGCAGGTTCTGCTAGGTATACCTAGGCGCGCCAACAGTCGGCCGCGAGCGCGTCCTCGACCCAGGTGCGCAACGCATCGGCCGGGGCGGCACCGGCGCGCCGGGCGACCACCCCGCCGGAGGCGATGACCATCAGGGTGGGCACGGCGCGCACCTCGAAGCGTTGCGCCAGCTGCGGCGCAGCGTCGACGTCGACCTTGACCAGCTTGACGCGGCCGGCCAGGTCCCGCGCCACCCGCTCCAGCGCCGGGCTGACCATCCGGCACGGTGCGCACCAGGTCGCCCAGAGATCCACCACGGCCGGCATGTTGGACTGGACGGCGACCTGGTCGAAGGTGTCGTCGCCGGCTTCCACGATCCAGGGCAGGAGCTGGTGGCAGTTACCGCAGCGCGGAGCGCCGGAGGCCGCCGGTGGCACCCGGTTCCTGCGCCCGCATTTCGGGCACATCACGATGTCCGCCATGATTCGACCCCGCGTCCGGTACGGGCGGCACGTCCGCGCACGGCGTGTCGTTGCTGCCCATGCTAGTCGCGAACACGCCGACCGCGACCGGGACGGGACCGATCAGCTGAACATGGTCCGCATAATGTTGATCACGCCGGGACCGATCACCACGATGAACAGCGCCGGGAACAGGCACAGCACCAGCGGGAAGACCACTTTGACCGGCACCTTCTGCGCCCGCTCCTCAGCGTTCTGGCGCCGCCGCAGCCGCATCTCGCCTGCCTGCTCCCGCAGCACGTGCGCGATCGGGATGCCCAGGTCGGTGGCCTGCATGACCGCGGTCGCGAAGGTGCGCAGCTCGGGGACTTTGCTGCGGTTGGCCAACGCCCGGATCGCCTCACCGCGGCGCTGGCCCATCTGTGTCTCCTGCAGCATCCGGGCGAACTCGCGGCCCAGCGCCCCCGGCATCGCCGCCGACACGTGGGCCACGGCGGCGTCGAACCCCATGCCGGCCTCCACCGAAACCGTCAGCAGGTCCATCGCGTCCGGCAACGACTTGCGGATCTCCTCCTGACGCCGTGCTCCCACCTGGTAGACGACCAGGAACGGCAGCCAGAAGCCGAATGTCGCCCCGACGATCACCAGGCCGAACAGGGTGGTCAACGATGCGCCGGACAGGAAGCCGGCCGCGGCGCCCAGCGCGGCGAACAGCAGCAGCCCGATGCCCTGCATCTCCACGATCCGCTCCGGCGGCCAGGCGGGCGGGTTGCCGGCGTAGTCCAGCCAACGCTGCAGCCACGCCCTGGCCCCGTTCGGGGTGAGCGCGCGTGCCAGCCCTCCCAGTTGCCGTCCGGCCGGTCCGAGCGCGCGGGTGCGCAGGTTCTCTTCGCTGGCCGCGGCACTGCCCGGCGCGTACACCCGGTCGATGGTCTCCAGCGCCCGGGCCACGCCGGCGCGGCCGACGCTGGCCGAACTGAGGGCGAGCACACCGATCACGATCGCGAGCGCAAGCGCCCCTACTCCGACGTACAGCAGCATCTGGCCTGTCACCACGGCTCCCTCAGATCTCGACCTTGACGACCCGCGCCATCCAGATCGTCCCCAGGATCAGCAGCACGACGCCCATGAACAGCATGATCAGGCCGAGCGGGTCGGTGATCAACGGCAGCGCGTACTCAGTACGGAAGGTGAAGATGAACACGGCAGCGAGGATCGGCAACGCCACCAGGATCCACGCCGACAGCCGGCCCTCGGCCGACAGCGCCCGCACGTGGCGGCGCAGTGAATCGCGCTCGCGGATGGTCTTGACGGTGTTGGAAAGCACCTCCGCCAGGTTGCCGCCGACCTGCTGCTGCACCCGGATAGCGACCACCGCCCAGCTCAGGTCGGTGCTCTTCATCCGCTGGGCGACGCGCTCCATGGCGTCCTCCAGCTGCTCGCCGAGCCTGGCCTCGCCCAGCGCCCGGCCGAACTCGGTGGAGATCGGATCGGGCAGCTCGCGCGCCATCGCGTCGACCGCCTGCGACAGCGAGAAGCCCGACCGCAGCGACCCGATGATCAGCTGCAGGGCGTCGGGCAGCAGGGTGGCGAACGCCTGCACCCGCTTCTCGGCCTTCCGCCGGTGATACAGCTCAGTGGCCGCCCAGCCGCCGCCCACCCCCAGCAGCAGCGCAACCAGCGGCGGGATGAACAGCGCCAGCAAGATCGCCGCGACCACGCACACCATGCCGCGCAGCAGCAGCCACTCGTGCGGGCGCAGCCGCATCCCGGCCCGGTCGAGCTGGGCGGCGAGGCGGCCCTCCATGCCCTGCGAGTGCACCACCCGTTCGGAGAAGGCCAGCGCCCGCTCCACCGGGCTGCCAGCCGCCTGCGCGGCCGCGGCCGGCGGCGCCGCACGAGCAAAGGCGAACTGGTCGACCTGGGCGAGGCGGCGGCGGCGTCGGCTGCGGTCCAGCAACGGGGAGAAGGTGACCAGCCCGAGCACAAGCAGGCTGACGAATACCAGCGCGATCACAGCGGTGGAGTTCAGCCAGGACAGCGGGGCCGCAGGCACCGTGATCGGCGGCGGGGCGGCGTCCGGGTCGACCGCCAGCGTCACCGGAGTCGAGGTGCGCACGGTCTGGTCACCGGCCCGCACGCTGACGTGCAGGGTCGAGTCCGCGCCGGACAGCGACGGCGGCACCTCGGCGTGCACGGTCAGCCGTACGCCGAACGCCCCGGCGGCGCTTTCGAACGCGCCGCCCAGGTCGGCACCCTCCTGGGCGAGGTATGCCTGCCCGCCGGTGTCGGCCGAGATGCCGGCCAGCAGCTCGACGACCGTGTCGGTGGTCTGGAACGCCACCGTGTCCACCGGCGCCTCCGCGTCGACCAGCCGCTGCAGGGCGGACTCCAGGGTGGTCACCGACGCGGTGTCGGCACCGTCGGACAGCACCAGCACCCGCCGCTCGGTGTAGGCCGGGTCCTCGATCAGATCGGCGGCGGCGGCGAGCGCGTCGTAGAGCGCGGTGCTGCCGCCCGCGAACAGTCCGCCCAGCGCCTGCTGCACCTGGCCGCGGTCGGAGGTGGGTGACAGCCGGACCTGGGCCTGGGTGCTGACGGCCACCACCGCGAGGTCGATGTCCTCCGGAAGCTGGTCGACGTACGCTGAGGCCGCGGCCACCGCGTCCGCCATCGGCTGCCCGGCCATCGAGTTGGACGTGTCGATCACCAGCACCGCGAGACGCTGCTCCTCGTCCGCCTCGAAGGTGGCCACCTCGACCGTGTCCCGCAGCGTCAGCTCGACGTCATCGGCCTCGACGGTGATGCTGGTCGGGTCCAGCTCCTGCCCGACCGCCAGGCTGCGGGCGGTCAGGTGGATCTCGACCAGCCCCGGCTCGGCGTGCACCTCGTCGACCGACAGAGAGGGGTCGGCGTGGGCGGCGGGCGCCGCCAGCATAGCGGCGGCCATGGCCCCGACCAGCATTGCCAGGAGCGCGCTGATGCGCTGACGCCAGGTCATGCGACCGCTCCGAACCGGCCGAACAGCTCCGGAGGCAACGTGATCCCATGGTCGGCCAGGTGGTCGGAGAAGCGCGGACGCAACCCGGTGGCCCGCATTTCTCCCTTCGGGCGCCCGTACTCGTCCTCACCGGCCCGGTAGTCGAACGCGAACAGATCCTGCAACGTGACCACGTCGCCCTCCATGCCGGCCACCTCGGTGATGTGGGTGATCCGCCGGGACCCGTCGCGCAGGCGGGACAGGTGGACGATCACGTCGATCGCCGAGGCGACCTGCTCCCGAATCGCCCGCACCGGCAGGTCCATGCCGGCCATCATCACCATCGTCTCCAGCCGGGAGACCGAGTCGCGCGGGGAGTTGGCGTGCACGGTGGTCAGCGAGCCGTCGTGACCGGTGTTCATCGCCTGCAGCATGTCCAGCGCGGCGGAGTCGCGCACCTCGCCCACCACGATGCGGTCGGGGCGCATCCGCAGCGCGTTGCGCACCAGGTCGCGGATCGTGACCTCACCGCGCCCCTCGATGTTGGGTGGGCGGTATTCCATCCGCAGCACGTGCTCCTGACCCAGCTGCAGCTCGGCGGAGTCCTCGATGGTGATGATGCGCTCGTCGTGCGGCAGGAACTGCGACAGCACGTTGAGCAGGGTCGTCTTACCGGTGCCGGTACCGCCCGTGATCAGGACATCCAGGCGACCCAGGATGCAGGCGCGCAGGAACTCGGCGACCTGCTCGGTGAGCGTGCCGAACCGGATCAGATCATCCACCGTGTACGGATCGGCGGAGAACTTCCGGATCGTCAAGGCCGAGCCGTCCAGGGCGATCGGCGGCACCACCGCGTTGACCCGGCTGCCATCGGGCAGGCGGGCGTCCATCATCGGGGCAGAGTCGTCGACCCGTCGGCCCACCCGGGACACGATCTTGTCGATCACCCGCCGCAGATGCGTCTCGTCCATGAACGAGGCATCCACCGGGTGAATGTGCCCGTAGCGCTCGACATAGATCTGGTCCCAGGAGTTCACCATGATCTCGGTGACCTCGGGATCCCGCAGCAGCGGCTCGATCGGCCCGTGCCCCAGGATCTCGTCCAGGATCTGCCGGAAGGCGGTGGCCCGGTCGCTGGCCGACAGCACCCCCTCCTCCTTCGCGAGCACGTCCGGCAGCGCGTCGCGGACCTGTTTCTCCAGGTCCTCGTCACTGTTGACGGTGTCGTACAGCTTCGGCCCGAGCAGGTCGAGCAGCGCCTGGTGGGCGCGCCGGCGCACGTCCGCCAGCGGGTCGTACGTGTGCCGCTCGGTGTGGCGGCCGCGACGCCCCGGTGTGCCGGAGACCGGCACCGCAGAGGTCGGTGCCGGGGAGGTCGGTGCCGGGGAGGTCGGCGCGGCCGAAGTGGGCGCGGCCGGTTCGGCGGCGCCGTCCCGGCGGGAGGCGAACCGCTGGTGCAGGGTCGGCGTCCCGTCGTCGTCGCCGCGTTTGCCGATCCGGTCGGCCAGGCTCATCGCACTGCCCCCTTCCGTGTCTCCGTGAAGCGGCCGAGCAGCCGGCGCCGGTGACGCGACGGCGACCGCCCGAGGAACCGTTTGTTCGCCAGGTCCCTGATGGCGGTGCTGACCGCGTGGCCGGGCTGGTCGAGCACGATCGGGATGCCCCGGTTGACCGACGCCGGCACCTCCCGGCTGGAGGGCACGTGTGCCGCGATCGGCATCCGGATCGCCTTCTCCACATCCGCGGCCGAGAGACCCACCTTGGAGTCGGCCCGGTTGAGCACCACGGTGCGCCGGTCCCGCTGGTAGTCGAGCAGATCGAAGGTGTCGAGCGTGACCCGCAGGCTCTTCAGCGCCGGCAGTTCCGGGGTGGTCACCAGCACGAAGTGGTGCGCGGCATCCAGCGCAGCCAGCATCTGGTCGCTGAGCGCGCTGGCGCAGTCGATCACGATGTGGTCGAAGCAGCCCCGGGCGAGGTAGATCAGCTCCGCGATCAGGTCCCGGGTCACCTGGTCGGCGTCCGCCGGCTGCACCGGCGCCAGCAGAATGTCCACGCCGGAGCGGTGGCGGGTGAGCAGGGTGCGGAAGCCGGTCTCGTCGATGCGGTCGGCCACCGGGACCGCGGCGGCGATGGTGCGCTCCGGCGCCAGCTCCATCATGATCGCCACATCGCCGAAGGCGAGGTCCAGGTCGATCAGACACACCCGCCGTTGGCCGCCGGCGGCCAGCGCTACCGCCAGGTTCGTGGCGAGCACGCTCTTGCCCGTACCGCCCTTGCCGGAGAAGACGGTGATGACCTGCCCCTGGGTGGGGGCGTCCGGGTCGGGGGGCCCACCGTCCTCGGAGACCTGCTCGGAGGTCTCCACCGACCGGGCGCACGCCTCGATCAGGGCCATGCGGTCGCCGTACGGGACCACCTCCCGCACGCCGGCCCGCATCGCCTCGGCAACCACGTTGGCGTCCAGGTGATGGCGCAGCAGGATCACCCCGAGCCCGGACCGGCGGGAACGGTGGTGCTCGGCGAACGCCACCGCCTCGGCCAGTGCGGTGCTCGGGCCGAACACCACCAGCAGCTCCTCCGGGTCGCGGTTGACCGCATCCGTCAGGTACTGGGCGGTGGTCACGACCGTGACGTCATCGCCGAGCAACGCCGCCACGTGCTGCGCGTGCTGGTCCCATTGCTCGTAGAGGATCGTCATTATGCCGCCCCGCGTGGTCGAGTTGTCACATGGTCGCTCACGGGAACAGGGTCCGGCTGTCCACACCCGGCCCAGGCTCGATCTCCGAGGTGTCGGTCAGCAGCGCCAGGTAGAGCTGGCCGGTGCGGGTGGCGTGGATGAGCCGCTCGGCCTCGTCCTGGTCGACCGCCAGGGTGAGGACCAGCCCAGAACGGCCCTCGTCCTCGTCCTCGTCCGCGGTGGTGGTGGTGACGCCACCGTCGCCGAACACGCCGACCGCCAGCACCTCGACCCGCGGCAGCAGCAGCCGGGTGCGGGTGCTGTCGGCGCCCTCCTCGATCTCTTCCTCGTCGTCGGAGCCGTAGGTGTTGAAGATGGCGATACTGGCACCGGGGCGCACATAGCCCGCCACCTGCCGGTCGACGTCGATCTGCACGCTGACCGCCATCTTGGTGTCCGGCACCGCCAACCCGCCGGTCAGCTGCGCCGGCGGGCCGAACCCGCGGCGCATCAGCAGCTGGTCGGGGTGCAGGTCGGAGGTGACCACCTGGTCCTCCAGGTCCACCAGGTCGTCGGTGATGCTGGTGAGCGCACCCTCGGGCACGCTTGACGCCGGCATCACGACCTCCCGGACCAGTTCCTGCTCACGCAGGCGCGCCCCGCTGGTGCCGGCCGGGATGCGCTCGTTGGCCAGCACCACCTGCACCGCCTCCTGGC
>SLSW01000005.1 GCA_007130245.1 Micromonosporaceae bacterium | reverse complement strand
CGCGAACCGGCGCTGGCGGCCGCGGGCGACGGCGTGGCGGCGCCGGCGCCACCGGCACCCGCAGCGAACCCGCCGGAGCAGCCGGATGCGCAGGCCGCGCAGTCCGCGGCGTTGGGTACCGGTGACGGGCGCGGACGGTCGCTGCTGCTTCCGCGGGTCGCGCTGACGGTGCTGCTGGTCACGGCCGGGCTGCACCTGGCCACGGTGGTCACCCGCGGCATCGCCGCCAGCCGGGCGCCATGGGGCGACATGTACGAGTTCCTGCTGTCGACCACGCTCATCGGGGTGGTGGCGTGGCTGTTCATGGTCGTGCGGTACCCGGCGTGGCGGCACATGAGCCTCTACGTATCGCTGGCCACCCTGCTGCTGCTGGGGGCGGCACTGCTCCTGCACACGCCGGTGGAGCCGCTGGTGCCGGCGCTGGACTCGGCCTGGTTCATCATTCACGTGGCGGCTGCGGCGCTGGCGTCGGGCATCTTCCTGATCGGGTTCGTAACCGCGGCGATGTACCTGGTCCGGTCCGGCTACGAGCGCGGCAGCCGCCGCTTCCCGTACCCGCTGGGGGTGAAGGTGCCGGCGGCGGAGACGGTGGAACGGTTGACGTTCCGGTTGACCGCATTCGCGTTCCCGATCTGGACGTTCGCGGTCATCGCTGGCGCGATCTGGGCCGAGGCCTCGTGGGGCCGCTACTGGGCGTGGGACCCGAAGGAGGTGTGGGCGTTCATCTCGTGGGTGCTGTACGCGGGCTACCTGCACGCCCGGGCCACCCCGAGTGTCAAGCGCACCACCGCGGCCTGGCTGGCGATCATCGGGTTCCTGACCATCCTGATGAACCTGTTCGGGGTGAACTACTTCTTTGAGAGCCTGCATTCCTACGCCTGACCGGCCGGCGGGTCCGGGTCGGTCGGGCCGGCCAGCGCGTCCAGGGTCACCGGCTGGGCGAACGGCCGGCGGGCGAAGGTCTCCAGGTCCGCCGCGCGCAGCTCGCGGCCGCACAGGCCGGCGGTCAACGCGGCGGTGGCGTACCCGCACACCCGGCCCTGGCACCAGCCCATGCCGGGCCGGCACAGGCCCTTGACCGCCCGCGCGTCGGTGGCACCGAGTTGCCGCACCGCCTCCTCCACCGTCGCGGTCGACACCTCCTCACACCGGCACACCAGGGTGTCCGGGCTCAGCCACGACGCCCATCCGCCCGGCGGTGCGTGCACCTCGTGCATGAAGCCGGCGAACCGTCGCTGGGCGGCGCGCCGCGACAGTAGCCGGGACAGCTCCAGATCGGTGAACGGCGACCGGCGACCTGAGGCCAGCGCCACCACCGCCGCCACCAGTCTCCCCTCGACCAGCGCCAGCGGCGCCCCGCCGACCCCGGTGACCTCCCCGGCGGCGTAGACACCGGCCACCGACGTGCGCCCGGCCATGTCCGCCTCGAGCACCAGGTTGCCGTCGACGTCGAGCCGGGTGTCGCACCCGAGCGCCAGCGGCAGCTCCAGCTGCGGGGTGAAGCCGTAGCCGATCGCCAGCGCGTCGCAGTCGACCGGGTGTTCCGAACCGCGGATCGGTCGGCCGTGGCGGTCCAGCCGCGCCACGTCCACCCGCGACACCGCCGCCGACCCGTGGGCGGCCACGACCGCGCGCCGGCTGCGGTAGGGCACCCGGTGCCGCGCCAGCGTCGCCAGGTATCCGGCCGCCTCGCGCAGCTTGGTGGCGGTGAACACCCACGGCCGCCAGAGGTAGCGCCGCGGGTTGCCGGCCTCGTACACGCCGGCGACCCGTACCCCGGCCTCCAGCAGCGCGGCGGCCACCGACAGCAGCAGCGGGCCGGCGCCGGCGACCACCACCCGCGAACCGACCGCGACCCCGGAGCCCTTCAGCAACGCCTGCGCCGCCCCGGGTGTCACCACCCCCGGCAGGTCCCAGCCGGGAAACGGCAGCACCCGGTCATAGGCGCCGGTGGCGAACAGCACGTGCCGCGCCCGCACCGGTGGCGCGTCCTCGACGTAGAGCGTGAAACCGCCCGGGTCGGACTCGGCGAACCACACCGCCGCGCCGGCGGTGTATTCCACCTCGGAGTCCAGCAGCTCCGCGCGCAGGCTGGCGAACGTCTTCCACGCCCGGTGCCGCCCACCGGCGCCGTCACGGTGCCGCCAGAACTGACCGCCGAGCTGCGGCGCCGAGTCCAGTAACGCCACCCGGCATCCGGCCCGCGCCGCGGTCACCGCCGCGGCCAACCCGGCCGGGCCGGCACCCACCACCGCCAGGTCATAGCTCATCGCCCACCCCCAGCTGGGTCGCCACCTCCATGCCGGGCCGCGCCGGCACCAGGCACGCCCGCTGGTTGCGGACGCCGTCGATGGTCACCAGACAGTCGAAACACACCCCGATGCCGCAGAACAACCCGCGCGGCGCGGCCGCCCCCCGGGTGGTGCGCCAGGACCGGAACCCGGCCGCCCACAGCACCGCCGCCACCGTCTGCCCTGGCGCGGCGGCCACCGGGGCTCCGTCGAACCGGATCGTGAATCCGCTCATGCGAACCGCCCCGGGTCGAACGGGGCCGGGTCGACCTCCGGGGCCGCGCCGGTGACCAGGGCAGTGACCAGGGCGCCGGTGGCGGGTGCGAGCCCGATGCCGGCGCCCTCGTGGCCGCAGGCGTGCCACAGGCCGGCGGTCCGCTTGTCCGGCCCGATCACCGGCAGGTGGTCGGGCGTCAGGGGCCGGAAGCCGTGGAAGGCGCGCAGCGCGCGCGCGTGCGCCAGGAACGGGAACAGCCGGCGCGCCTGCGCGGCCAGCCGGCGCAGCACCGGCATCGGGTACGCCTCATCGAAGCCGCGCCGTTCCCGGGACGATCCGATCAGCACCGTGCCGGCCCGCGTGCCCTCGATCACCGCCGCGGTCTGCAGGCCGGCATCGTCGCTGGCCACCGCCCCGGCGTAGCCGGCGGTGTAGACCTTGTGCCGGATCGGGCGGCGGCCACGGTCGTCGGACAGCGGCTCGGTGACCAGGATGAAGCCGCGCCGCGGTTCGACCGGCAGCCTGGTGCCGGTGGTCGCGGCGAGTTCGCCGCCGGCCACGCCGGTGGCGTTGACCACTGTCGTGGCCGGCACCAGCGTCCCGTCGCCGGTGCGCACCCCGGTCACCACGCCGGTGGGGCCGGTCTCGATTTCCCGTACCTCGCTGTGGCAGCGCACGTCCAGCCCGCGCAGCAGGTGCGCGGTGGCCAGCATCGGCTGCACCTGCGCGTCCTGCGGGAAGTAGGCGCCGCCGGCGAGGTCGCCGGCCAGAAACGGCTCGTAGTCGGCGAGCTCGTCCGGCGCCAGGTCGGTAGCCGCCACGCCGGCGTCGCGCTGGCGTCCGGCCAGCGCTACCAGCTGCGCCTGCTCGGCCGGGTCGGTGGCCACGACCAGCCCACCCTTGGCCTCCAGTTCGATCGAGCGGGCACCGAGGTCGGCGCCGATGTCGTTCCACAGTCGCCGCGACCACAGCGCCAGGTCCAGTTCCGGGCCGGGCGGCTTGTCCGACACCAGGATGTTGCCCTCACCGGCGCTGCTGGTGCCGCCGGCGACGGTGCCCCGCTCCAGCACCGTCACCCGGGCACCGGCCCGGGCCAGGTGGTACGCGCACGCGGCTCCCACGATGCCGGCGCCCACGACCACCACGTCGCTCACAGCAGGAACCCCGCCGGGAAGGGGTCCTCGGGGTCCAGCAGGTACTGGGCGGTGCCGGTGATCCAGGCGCGGCCGGTGACGGTGGGCACCACCGCCGGGCGCCCGGCCACCTCGGTCGTCTCGACCAGCCGGCCGGTGAACCGGGTGCCCAGCAGGGACTCGTTGACGAAGTCGGTGTCCAGCGCGAGCTCGCCGCGGGCGTGCAGCTGCGCCATGCGGGCCGAGGTGCCGGTGCCGCAGGGTGAGCGGTCGAACCAGCCGGGCTGGATCACCATGGCGTGCCGCGAGTGTGTCGCGTCGGATCCGGGGGCGGCCAGGTAGGCGCCGTGGCAGCCGGAGATCGCGGCATCGGCCGGGTGCACCGGCCGGTCGGTGGCATCGATGGCGGCCATCAGCGCCATGCCGGTCTCGCGCAGCGACGGCGCGGCGGCGCGGTCGAAGGCCACCGCCAGGTCGTCGAGATCGACCAGCACGTAGATGTTGCCGCCGTACGCCAGGTCGTAGCGCACCGTGCCGCCCAGTGCCGGCACCTGCACGGACGCGTCGCGGCGCAGCACGAACGACGGCACGTTGCGGATCGTTACCGCGGTCGCGGCGCCGTCGTCGCGCACCGCCACCTCGGCTGTCACCAGGCCGGCCGGGGTGTCCAGCCGTACCGTCGTGACCGGGCGGGTCACCGCCACCATGCCGGTCTCCACCAGCACGGTGGCGACCCCGATGGTGCCGTGCCCGCACATCGGCAGGCTGCCGGAGACCTCGATGAACAGCACCGCCGCGTCCGCATCGTCGCGGGTGGGCGGCTGCAGGATCGCCCCGGACATCGCCCCGTGGCCGCGCGGCTCGTACATCAGCAGCGTGCGCAGGTGGTCGGAGTGCGCCAGGAGGTGGGCCCGGCGCTGGGCCATGGTCCGCCCCGGGATCACCCCCACACCGCCGGTGATCACCCGGGTCGGCATGCCCTCGGTGTGCGAGTCGACCGCGTGGAAGACGTGCCGCGAGCGCATGTCATCCCCCGGGCCGCGGGACCGCCGCGGCGGTCGGCCTGCCGTCGGACCCAGGCTGCTGCGCCGGTTCGGCGGGCGGGCCCGGCTGCCGCGGCGGCGCCGGGGCCT
>SLSW01000017.1 GCA_007130245.1 Micromonosporaceae bacterium | reverse complement strand
GGCAAGACCACCACCAAGGACCTGCTGGCGCAGGCGGTGGCGCGGCTGGGTCCGACGGTGGCGCCGGCCGGGTCGTTCAACAACGAGCTGGGCCACCCGTACACCGCCCTGCGCGCCGACGGGCACACCCGCTTCCTGGTGCTGGAGAAGGGTGCCCGCGGTCTGGGGCACATCGCCCACCTGTGCCGGGTGGCGCCGCCGCGCATCGGGGTGGTGCTCAACGTCGGTGTGGCCCACATCGGCGAGTTCGGCTCCGCCGACGCGATCGCGCAGGCCAAGGGGGAGCTGGTCGAGGCGCTGCCGGCCGACGGGGCGGCGGTGCTGAACCTCGATGACGCCCGGGTCGCCGGCATGGCGCGGCGCACCCGCGCCCGGGTGGTGGGATACGGCACCGGCGATGATCAGCCATTGGCGGCCGACCGGTACCTGCGCGCGGCCGAGGTGGTGCTGGACGAGTTCGGCCGCCCCTCGTACACCCTGGTCACCGTGGACGGCGTCGGCAGCCGGCGGGAGGTGCCCGTGTCGCTGCGGCTGGTGGGCGAACACCAGGTCGGCAACACCCTCGCCGTGGCCGCGGTGCTGGGCGAGCTGGGTGTCGCGCTGCCGGAGGTGGCTGAGATGCTCGGCGAGCTGCGGCCGGTATCGCCGCGGCGGATGGACGTGGTCGAGCGCGACGACGGTGTCACGCTCATCGACGACTCGTACAACGCCAACCCGGCCTCGGTGGCCGCCGCCCTGCGGGCCCTGGCGGCCGTCGGCGGTGGTCGGCGGCGCACGGTGGCCGTGCTCGGCTACCTGGCGGAGCTCGGGGACCATGAGCAGGCCGGCCACCAACAGGTGGGCCGGTTGGCCGCCGAGCTCGGGGTCGACCTGGTGGTGGTGGTCGGGCAGGCGGCCGCGCCGATCCACGACGCGGCGCGCGGAACGGGGAAGTGGGAAGGAGATTCGGTGCTGGTGGCCGATCAGGAACAGGCGGTGGCGCTGCTGGCCGAGCGGTTGCGGCCCGGCGACGTGGTGCTCGTCAAAGGCTCGCGCTACCAGACCTGGCAGGTGGCCGACCAGCTGCGCGAGGCCGGCGCCGTCGTGACCGCGCAGGAGGCTGCCCAGTGAGAGCGGTGGTCATCGCGTCGGCGGTCGCGTTCCTCGTGTCGCTGCTGGCCACGCCGTTGGCGATCCGGGCCTTCACCCGGCTCCGCGCCGGCCAGCCGATCCGCGCCGCCACGCGTTCGCATCTTCCAAAACAGGGCACCCCTACGATGGGCGCGGTGGTCATCATCGTGGCCACGCTGGTGGCGTACATCGCCGGGCACGTCAGCCTGGCGGTGTGGCCGCTGCCGCCGGACCAGATCGTGCAGGTGGGGCCCAGCATGACCGCGCTGGTGCTGCTGGGCCTGTTCGTGTTCTGCGGCGCCATCGGCTTCATCGACGACTATCTCAAAGTGCGCAAGCGCAACAGCGCCGGCCTGTCCGGACGCGGCAAGCTGCTGGGCCAGCTGCTCATCGGCGGCGCGTTCGGGCTGGTGGCGCTGAACTTCCCCAGCACCGCCGGCGAGACCGTGGCCAGCACCACGCTGTCATTCGTGCGCGACATCGACTGGCTCAACATCGGCCAGGTCGGGGCGGTGGTGGTCTTCATCTTCGTGGTGATCAGCAGCACCAACGCGGTGAATCTGACCGACGGGCTGGACGGCCTGGCCGTCGGCACCTCGGTGGCGGTGCTCGGCGCGTACCTGGCGATCGGTTTCTGGCAGTACCGCCACTGGTGCGCCGACCCGGGCTACACGCTCGACTACTGCTACGCGGTGCGCGATCCGTTGGAGGTGGCGATGCTGGCCGGGGCGGCGGCCGCGGCCTGCATCGGGTTCCTGTGGTGGAACGCCTCCCCGGCCAAGATCTTCATGGGCGACACCGGGGCGATGGCGCTCGGCGGGCTGATCGCCGGGATGGCGCTGGCCACCCGCACCGTGCTGCTGCTGCCGATCATCGGCGGCCTGTTCGTGCTGGTCACCATGTCGCTGATCGTCCAGGTGGTGTCGTACAAGACCACCGGTCGGCGGGTGTTCCGCAATTCGCCGCTGCACCACCACTTCGAGCTGGCCGGCTGGAGCGAGGTCAACATCGTGATCCGGTTCTGGATCATCGCGGGGCTGTGCGCGGCCACCGCTCTGGCCCTCTTCTACGGCGACTTTCTGGCCGCCACCGACTGAGCCGGGATGACGGGGATGGGCGAGGTGACCGCCGGACGCCGGATGCTGGTGGCCGGCTCCGGGGTGGAGGGCGCCGCGGCCACCCGGGTGCTGCTGCGGCGCGGCGCCGAGGTGACCGTCGTGGACCGGGTCGCCTCCGAGCGCACCGCCGCTCTCGAGCGCGACGGTGCCCGGGTGGTGATCGCGGAGGCCCCGCCGACCGGGCTGTTCGACGGGGTCGCCGAGATGATCATTTCGCCGGGGTTCCCGCCGCACCACCCGCTGGCGGTGGCGGCGGCGGACGCCGGGCTGGCGGTCTACGGTCAGGTGGAGCTGGCGTGGCGGTTGCGGCCGCCGGGTGCGGCGCCGTGGCTGGCGGTCACCGGCACCAACGGCAAGACCACCACCGTCATCATGCTCGCGGCGATGCTGGCCGCCGCCGGCCTGCGCACCGCCGCGGTGGGCAACGTCGGCGAGCCCATGGTCGACGCGGTGCTCGACGGCGACTACGACGTGCTCGCCGTGGAGCTGTCGGCCCAGCAGCTGTACTGGTCGCGCGACCTGGCGCCGGAGGCCGGCGCGATCCTCAACCTCGCCGAGGACCACCTGCAGTGGCACGGCGACTTCGTCACCTATGTGCGGGACAAGGCCGCGATCTGGCGCGGCTGCACCGCCGACGGTGGCGCCACCGCGGTGGGCAACCTCGACGACGCGCGGGTGGCGGCGCTGCTCGCCGGGGTGTCGGGGCGCACCGTCGGGTTCACGCGGCGCGAGCCGGGCGCCGGGGAGCTGGGCGTGCGTGACGGGTACCTGGTCGACCGCGCCTTCCCTGCCGGAGCGGAAGGCGGGGACGGGGTCCGGCTGGCGCCGGTGGCGGTGGTGCGGCCGGCGGGGGAGCACAACGTGGCCAACGCGCTCGCGGCGGCGGCGCTGGCGCGCGCGTACGGGGTGCCGCCCGGGGCGGTCGCGGACGGCCTGCGCGCCTACCAGCCGCACCCGCACCGCAATGCGCTGGTGGCCACCGTGGACGGGGTCGCCTACGTCGACGACAGCAAGGCCACCAACCCGCACGCCGCGCTCGGGTCGCTGACCGCCTATCCGCGGGTGGTGTGGATCGCCGGAGGCTGGCTCAAGGGCGTCGACATCGACGAGCTGGTCGCCAGCGTGACCGACCGGCTGGCCGGCGCGGTGCTGCTGGGCTGCGACCGGGCCGAGGTGGCCGCGGCGCTGGCACGACACGCACCGGCAATCCCGGTCGTCGAGGTGGCCAGGACCGATGATGGGGCGATGGGCGAGGTGGTGGCTGCGGCGGCGGCGATGGCGGCGCCGGGGGACACGGTGCTGCTGGCGCCGGCGGCGGCGTCCACCGACATGTTCCGCAGCTACGTCCAGCGCGGTGAGGCGTTCGCCCGCGCCGTCCATGACCTGCCGGCCAGGGGCGAGCGGTGAAGGCCGCGCCGCGCCCGACGGCGCTGCTGCGCGGACTGCTGGCGCGCCCGCTGGCGTCGTACTACCTGCTGCTGGCCAGCGCCGGGCTGCTCCTGGTGATCGGGCTGACCATGGTGTTCTCGGCCACCAACGTGCTCGCGTACGCCACCGACGGCAACGCCTTCGCCCCCATCGCCGAGCAGACCACCTACGCCGTGTTCGGGCTGGTGGCGTTCTGGGTGTGCCAGCGGCTGCCGGCGCGGACCTTCCGGGCGCTGGCGCTGCCGCTGCTGCTGGCGGCGCTCGCCCTGCAGGCGTCGGTGGCCGGCATCGCCATGCTGCACTCGGCCGGTCTGCTCGCCCAGCCCCGACTGGGTCCGGTGGCGGCGGACCTGCGCTGGCTGGAGATCGGTGGGGTCTCGCTGCAGCCGTCCGAGCTGGCCAAGTTCGCCCTGGTCGTGTGGGCCGCCGACGTGCTGGCACGCAAGGGCGCCCTGCTGGGGTGGTGGCGCGAGGTGGCCCGCCCGCTGTTTCCGGTCGCCGGGCTGCTGCTGGTGCTGGTGGGTTACCAGGACCTCGGCACCATGCTGGTGCTGCTGGTGCTGCTGGTCGGCATGCTGTGGGCCGCGGGGGTGCGGCTGCGGGTGTTCGCCGGGCTCGCGATGGTGGCGCTGGCCGGAGTGGCGGTGCTGGTGGCGATGCTCAACTACCGCATGGAGCGCATCACCTCGTTCCTGAACCCCGACTGCGACGTGCAGGCCGAGTGCTACCAGGCGGTGCAGGGGCGCACCGCGCTGGCCGACGGCGGTTGGTTCGGCGTGGGACTGGGCAACGCCAGCCACAAGTGGGGGTGGCTGCCCGAGGGCCACAACGACTTCATCTTCGCGGTGATCGGCGAGGAGTTGGGCGTGGTCGGCTGTCTGGTGGTGCTGGCGCTGTTCGCGGTGCTCACCTACACCGGGCTGCGCATCGCCCGCCGGGTGCCGGACCGGTTCCGTCGCCTGGCGGCCGCCGGTGTGGTCACCTGGCTGGTCGGACAGACCGTGATCAATGTCGGTGGCGTGGTGGGCCTACTGCCGATCACCGGGTTGCCGCTGCCGTTCATCTCCGCCGGCGGCAGTGCCCTGGTGGTCACCCTGGCGGCGGTCGGCATGCTCGCCTCATTCGCGCGCGCCGAGCCCGACGCCGCCCGGGCGCTGCACGCGCGCCCACCGGCACGGTGGGTGCAGCTAGTCTGGGCACCGCTGCCGCCGATGCCCCCGGAGCCGACGCAGTCGAAGCGGGTGCCGCGCGCGCGGCAGCCGGAGCCCAGCGGCACAGCGACGCAGGACTGAAGCGGGACGACAGGGAGCGCGACGACATGGCGAGGCTGACATCGGTGGTGCTGGCGGGTGGCGGCACCGGTGGACACGTGTATCCGTTGCTGGCCTTCGCCGACTGCCTGCGCCGCCACGACCCCCGGCTACGGATCACCTGTATCGGCTCGCCGCATGGGCTGGAGAACGAGCTGGTACCGCGGCACGGCTACGAGCTGCGCCACGTGCCCGCCCACCAGCTGCCGCGGTCGGTGAACATGGACCTGTTGCGCACACCCGGCCGGATGTGGCGCTCCGCGCGCGCCGCCGGCGGGATCCTCGACGAGGTCGAGGCCGAGGTGGTGGTCGGGTTCGGCGGCTACGTGGCGGTGCCGGCGTACCTGGCGGCCTGGCGCCGGGAGCTGCCGCTGGTGGTGCACGAGGTGAACGTGCCGCCCGGCATCGCCAACCGGCTCGGCGCGATGATCACTCCGCACGTGGCGGTCGGGTTCGCGCACCAGCGCACCGAGGTCAAATCGCTGCGCCGGGCCCGGCTGGTGGGGGTGCCGTTGCGCCGCCGCATCACCACGCTGGACCGCCAGGTCCTTCGCGGCGAGGCGCGGGACCACTTCGGCCTGCGGCCGGACGCGCCGGTGCTGTTCGTGTGGGGCGCCTCGCAGGGGGCCCGCTCGATCAACCTGGCGATGGCCGGTGCGGCGAAAGCCGTCAGCGCGGCCGGGGTGCAGGTGCTGCACCTGACCGGGGCCCGCAACGAGGACGTGGAGGTCCCCGACGACCTGCCGATGCCGTACGTGACCCGGCGCTATCTCGACGAGATGGAGCTCGGGTACGCCGCGGCCGACCTGATGCTGTGCCGGGGTGGGGCGATCACGGTCGCGGAGGCGGCTGCGGTCGGCCTGCCGGCGGTCTATGTGCCCTACCCGCACAGCAACCAGGAGCAGCGTCGCAACGCGCTGCCGGTGGTCTCGGCCGGCGGCGGGCTGCTGGTCGACGACGACGCCCTCAGCCCGGCCTGGATCGAGCGGAACGTGCTGCCACTGCTGAAGGACCCTCAGCGGCTGGCCGCGATGGCTGCGGCGGCGGCGGGGCACGGTCGCCGCGACGGCGACGAGGCGCTGCGCGACTTCATGTTGGAGGTGATTCCGGGATGACCGACCGGGCGACGACGACGGTGGCCGGCGCGCCGGACGCGCCGGACGCGCCGGACGCGCCGGACGCGGCCGGGGATCTGACCGCGGAGCAACTGGGCACGGTGCACCTGATCGGCATCGGCGGTGTCGGTATGAGTGGTCTGGCGCGGTTGCTGCTCACGCGTGGCATCCGGGTCACCGGCAGCGAGCTGAGCCAGTGGCCGGTGCTGGCCGGCCTGCGGGCGCTCGGCGGCACCATCTACATGAGTCACCAGGAGTCCAATCTGGATGGTGTCGAGACCGTGGTCTATTCCACCGCCATTCCCGACGACCATGTGGAGCTGGTGGAGGCGCGCCGGCGCGGGTTGCGGGTGCTGCACCGGTCCGAGGCGCTGGCCGCGGCGATGGTCGGCCGGCGCGGCATCGTGGTGGCCGGCACCCACGGCAAGACCACCACCACCTCGATGGTCACGCTGATCCTGCAGCGTGCCGGGCTGGATCCGTCGTTCGTCATCGGCGGGGAGATCTCGGAGGCGGCCTCCAACGCCCACCACGGCAGCGGCGAGTATTTCGTGGTCGAGGCCGACGAGCACGACCGCTCCTTCTTGAACTACCGGCCGTACGCGGGTGTGTTGACCAACATCGACTCCGACCACCTCAACAACTATGGCGACCTGGCCGGGCTGGCCGCGGCGTTCGAGGAGTTCGGCCTCACGGTGCAACCCGACGGGTTTCTGGTCGCGTGCGCGGACGACCCGGGTGCGCGGCGCGTGGCTGAGCTGCTGCGGTCGCGGGGCCGGACCGTGTACACCTACGGTGAGGCGGCCGATGCCGACCTGCGGTTGACCGACGTCACCACCTCGGCCGCCGGGGTGAGCTACCGTGCCTGGCTCGACGGGGTTGAGCTGGGACGGTTGGGCCTGCCGGTGCCGAGCGCCGTGCTGGCGCTCAACAGCGCCGCCGCCGCGCTGGTGTTGCTGCGGCAGGGGATCGGGCTGGACGCGGTGGCCGGGGCGCTGGCATCGTTCGCGGGCATGCGTCGGCGGTTCGAGCTCAAGGGCACCGCCGCCGGGGTGCGGGTGTACGACGAGTACGCCTACCACCCGACGTCGATGACCACGGCGCTGCACACGCTGCGGGCGCTGGCCGGCGACGGGCGGCTGCTGGTGGTCTTCCAGCCGTACCGGCTCTACCGCACCCGGCAACTGGGGGCCGAGCTGGCCGCGGCGCTGTCGCTGGCCGACGAGGCGGTGGTGCTGGAGGTGTTCGGACCCGGCGAGATGCGTGAGCCAGGGGAGGGCGGGGCGGCCCTGACCGCCGCGATCGACCTGCCCGAGTCCCGTAAGGTGTTCCTGCCGTCGGCCGATGCCGTCCCCGGTGAGGTCCGCGCGCGGGCACGCCCCGGCGACCTGGTGGTCACCATGGGGGCGCCGCCGACGTCGCTGCTCGCCGACGAGATGCTGGCGGTGCTGGCGGAGGCCGCGCCGGGCGGGCCGGGCGCGGGCGGGCCGGGCGGGCCGGCATGACGTTCCGGTCGTGAGCCACGGTGGGGGTCGCCGGTGGCGGCTGGTGCGTGCCCGCACCGATGCGGTGCCCACCTCGGTGCGGCGGCTGATGGCGGCGGCGCGGCGCCGCGCCGGCACCGGCCGGCGGGCGTGGGCCCTGGCCGGCGGCACCGCCGTGCTGGTGGTGCTGGCGGCCTGGGTGGTGTGGGCCAGCCCGCTCCTGGCGGTCACGCAGGTGCAGGTCACCGGTGCCGACCTGCTGGCGCCGACCGACGTGCGCGAGGCCGCCGGGGTGCCGGACGGCACGCCACTGCCGCGGGTGCGCACCGATGAGGTGGCCGGCCGGGTGGCCTCGCTGGCGCCCGTGGCGCGGGCCGAGGTCAGCCGGTCCTGGCCCCGCACGCTGGTGATCGACGTGACCGAGCGTACGGCGGTGGCGGCGGTGCCGCTCGAGGGCGGGTACGGGTGGCTGGACGCCACCGGTACGGTCTTTCACCGCGCCTCCGGCGCGCCGCCCGGCACCCCGGTGCTGGAACTGTCGGAGCCCGGCCCGGACGATCCGGCGACGGCGGCAGCACTGGTGGTGCTCGACGCGCTCACCCCGCAGCTTCACGCCCGGCTGGACACGGTAGTGGTTTCCGGACCCGCCCGCATCCGGCTCGAGCTCAGCGACGGCCTCACCGTGGTGTGGGGCGACGAGAGCGCCAGCGAGGAGAAGGCCCGCGTGGCAACCGCGTTGCTGGACCGTGACGCGGAGGTCATCGACGTCAGTGCTCCGGAAGTGGTCGTCCTGCGGTGAATGAGCCCTTCCGCCGGCGCCGCCTGCGGTGCGGCAGCGCAGCGACACGCCCGGTGGCGGCGGTGCCGGGATCGGAGCCCCGTGACGCCTACCCTGCTGATAGGGCAACGCGTTGTAGCACAACCCTGCCGGCCGTGCGACGGCTGGTAGCTTTCAGCACAGTGCCCGGGTCGACCTGTGCCGCAGCGGATTGAAGGGAAGACTGATGACTCATCCGCACAACTATCTCGCGGTCATCAAGGTCGTCGGCATCGGCGGTGGTGGCGTCAACGCGGTCAACCGGATGATCGAGGTAGGGCTGAAGGGCGTGGAGTTCATCGCGGTGAACACCGACGCGCAGGCCCTGCTGATGAGCGACGCCGACGTCAAGCTCGACGTCGGTCGGGAGCTGACCCGCGGGCTCGGTGCGGGCGCCGACCCGGAGATCGGGAACAATGCGGCCGAGGACCACCGGGACGAGGTCGAGGAGGTCCTTAAGGGAGCCGACATGGTTTTCGTCACCTGCGGTGAGGGTGGCGGCACCGGCACCGGCGGCGCGCCGGTGGTGGCCAACATCGCCCGCAAGCTCGGTGCCCTGACCATCGGTGTGGTGACGCGGCCGTTCTCGTTCGAGGGCAAGCGCCGGCAGGTGCAGGCCGAGACCGGCATCGAGGAGTTGCGCAACCAGTGCGACACCCTCATCGTCATCCCCAACGACCGGCTGCTGGCCCTGGGGGACCGCAGCATGAGCATGATGGACGCGTTCCGGCAGGCCGACCAGGTGCTGCTGTCCGGTGTGCAGGGCATTACCGACCTGATCACCACTCCGGGGCTGATCAACCTGGATTTCGCCGACGTCAAGAGCGTGATGAGCGGCGCTGGCAGCGCGTTGATGGGCATCGGTAGCGCCCGGGGTGACAACCGGGCGGTGGAGGCCGCTGAGTCGGCGATCTCCAGCCCGCTGCTGGAGCAGAGTATGGACGGCGCGCGAGGGGTGCTGCTGTCCATTGCCGGCGGTTCCGACCTGGGGCTGTTCGAGATCAACGACGCCGCGCAACTGGTCACCGACGCCGCGCACCCGGAGGCGAACATCATCTTCGGGGCGGTGATCGACGATGCCCTCGGCGAGGAGGTGCGGGTGACCGTGATCGCTGCCGGCTTCGACGGCGGCGCCCCGGCCTACAAGCCGGCCGAGTCGCCGCGCAGGTCGGCACCGCAGGCGGAGGCGGGTGCCGGGTCGACCACGGCCACCGACGCCACCGCCCCGCCCCCCAGCCAGCAGGCACGGCGGGTGCTGTTCGACGACGTGGACGTGCCGGACTTTCTCAAGAATGGATCCTGACCGGGCACGGGTCACCGAGCTGTCCGGACACCTGGCCCGACTGCGGTCCCGGGTGGCGGTCGCGTGCGAGGCAGCCGGCCGTGATCCGGCCGAGGTGACGGTCATCGCGGTGACCAAGAACTTCCCCGCCGCGGACGTGGTGCGGCTGGCGCGGTTGGGGCTCGGCGACATCGGGGAGAACCGGGACCAGGAGGCGCGGCCGAAGTTCGATGAGGTCGCCCGGCACGGCGTGGCCGTGCGGCGGCATTTCGTCGGCCGGCTGCAGCGCAACAAGGCGCGGTCGGTGGCGGGCTACGCGGACATGGTGCACTCGGTCGACAGCGTACGGCTGGCGACCGCGCTGGGGTCGGCGGCCTCCGATCAGGACCGGCGGCTGGAGGTGCTCGTGCAGGTCAGCATCGACGGTGACCCGACACGGGGCGGAGCGGTAACCGATCAGGTGCCCGCGGTGGCCGAGGCGATCGACGGCCAACCGGCGTTGCGGCTGCGCGGGGTGATGGCGGTGGCGCCGCAGACGTGGCTGCCACTGACGGCGTACCAGCAGCTCGCCGAGGTGGCGCGCACGCTCCGGCGGGAGCACCCGGAGGCCTCGGTGATCTCCGCCGGCATGAGTAATGATCTCGAGGCGGCACTGGCCTGCGGCGCGACACACCTGCGGATCGGGAGCGCGTTGCTCGGAAACCGCCCGCCGCTACGGTAGCCTGACCGTGGCCACTCAAACTACACGGGTGTGGTTTTCGTGCTCGTCGGGTGGTCGACGCAGCGCGGGTGCGATGGGCGGGGACGCACCGCACTTCGGCCGGGGCCAGCCACCCGGCCAGCAGGGAGGGGTGAGCCATGAGCGCATTGCGAAAGGCGGGGGTGTGGCTCGGTCTTGTCGAGGACGAGGACGATCTGTACGACGAACTGGAGCCGTCCTCCCGGGGACGTGACCGCGACCGGGCGCGCAACCGGCATCACCACCACCACGACCACGACGACCCACCCGACGACGATGACGACCTCGGCCCGGACGACGATGACGCCCCGGTGTCCCGGCCGCGGGGTGGGTCGGCAGAGTCGATGGTTCCCCGCAGCCGCGGGCCGGAACGGGGTTCGCGGCGGCGTGCCGGCGAGGGCGACGGGAGTGTGCGCTCGATCACGCGCGATCCGACCGTGAGCTACATCACGAAGGACAACCTGGCTTTGGCGCCGGAGGTGGAGCCGACGCCGACAGCCGAGCCCGGCCGGCGCTACCAGATCACCACGCTGCACCCGACGACATACCGGGAGGCACGCACCATCGGCGAGCACTTCCGGGAAGGCACGCCGGTGATTATGAACCTGACCGAAATGGACGAAGCTGACGCCCGCCGCCTGGTTGACTTCGGGGCAGGTCTGGCGTTCGGCCTGAGGGGTACGATGGAGCGCGTGACCAACCGGGTGTTCCTCCTCTCACCAGCGGACGTCCAGGTCACCCCGGAAGACAAAGCCAAGATTGCCGAGGGCGGTTTCTTCCATCACCGCTGACGCGACGAAAAGGAATCGTCTGTCGTGAGACCAGTGCTTCAGGTCGTTTTCGTCCTGCTATATCTGTTTGTGCTGGTGCTGTTTGCCCGTTTCGTGATGAGCTGGGTGCTCTCATTCGGAAGGCGTTGGCAGCCCGGACGTGGCGCCTCCGCGGCGCTCGAGATGTTGTGGACCGTCACCGATCCGCCGCTTCAGGCGTTGAGGCGGGTGATCCCACCGTTGCGGATTGGTACCGTGAGCATCGACCTCGCTGCCATCGTGCTGCTGGTTATGCTGTTCGTGTTGTTCGCAGTGGTGCGGAGCATGATCGCCGGCATGGCTTGACGATCAACCAAGTGCACCACCGCAGTCGACCGGAGGAGTTTCGATGCCGCTGACCCCGGCTGATGTCCACAACATCACCTTCAAGAAGCCGTCTATCGGCAAGCGGGGTTACGACGAGGAGGACGTCGACGCCTTCCTCGACGAGGTGGAGCGCGAGCTCGCGCGTCTCATCGAGGAGAACAACGAGCTTCGTGCCAGCCTCGAGCGCGGCGGCGGTGGCGGCGGCGGTCGCGGCGGGGGCGACCCTCGCCTGGCGCAGGAGAACGCGGACCTCAAGGGCCAGCTCGACCGCCTGCAGCGGGAGAAGAGCGCCGCCGAGCAGCACGCGCGCACGCTGCAGAACGAGCTTGAGCAGTTCCGTGCCGCTGGCGCCGAGGCCGGTGGGGACGGCGAGCAGCAGGCGCTGCGCGTGCTGATGATGGCCCAGCGCACGGCCGACGACCACGTCTCCGACGCGCGCCACGAGGCGGAGAAGGTGCTTACCGAGGCCCGCACCAAGGCGGAGGAGCTCACCCGCGAGGCCCGCAGCAAGGCCGAGGCCATGGAGCGCGACGCCCGGCAGCGTCACCAGGAGGCCATGGGGGGCCTGGACGCCAAGCGCACCGCGCTGCAGAAGCACATCGAGGAGCTCAAGCAGTTCGAGCGGGAGTACCGCACCCGACTCAAGGCATACCTCGAGAGCCAGCTACGCGACCTCGAGGGCCGCGGGCAGGGGCTGGAGTCCGAGTCCGGCGGCAGCGAGGACAGCCGCGGATCCGGCGGCGCGCTCGCCGGGTCCGGCTCCTACGGCAGCGAGAGCGGTCGCTGACCTGACCAACGGTGCGCTGGGCGTTGCCCAGGGGGGCGCACCACACCGACACTGACCTCGACTGGGCCAGGGGGGACCAGGCCGTGATTATCGTCAGTCTGTTTCTCATCGGCGTGGCTGTCGTGCTGCTGCTGTTCGGTTTGCGCGAGCCGTCGACCGTGCTGCTGAGTGCATCGATCGGAACGAGCCTGCTGGCGGCGCTGGTCTCGGTGATCAGTGCCCGGCGCCCGGCGGGTGGCCACGACGAGTTCGCTATGGAGTGGCAGCCGCGCCACGCCGGGGAGACCTCCCGCGCGGTGGCGGCATCGTCGGAGGAGACGATGCGGCTGCTCAACCTGGCATCCGGCGCACCGGATCGCCGCTCACCTGCCGCGCCGGCGGTGCCGGTCGGCACCGCCGGCGATGCCGGTCGCGCCGCCGATGCCGGTCGCGCGAGTGGGGCGCCCGGGTGGCGGCGCACGGACGATGCCAGCCTGTCCTATCCGGGGATCGGCGCGGTGAGCGAGCCCGCCCGGTCCGGGGCGGCCACGCTGTCCGCGGACCGGGCGACGAGCGACCAGACCTCCCCGACGGACACTGCCATTCCGCAGCAGGCCGGTCTCACCGTGGAGGTCGCCGACGACGTGAGCGATCCGGACGCCCGGCTCACCGACGGCAGAGACGACGTCGGTGACCACGGGGCGGCCGGTGGCCCAGCGGCGGCTGATGATCAGGTGGTGGCCGACGACCTGTACCTGGCCGACGAGCCCACGGTGCAGCAGGTGTCGAGCGCCGACGCGGCCCGGGTGAGCCAGCTGAGCACCGAGGTGCTGGTCGTTGACGGGCGTCCGCGGTACCACCTGTCGGGCTGCGTGCACCTGCTCGGCCGCGACAGTGAGGCGCTGCCGGTCAGCGAGGCGGTGGAGCTCGGGTTCACCCCGTGCGGCCTGTGCGAGCCGGACAGCGCCCTGCTCGCCGAGGTGCGACGCGTGTAAGGAGTCGCCGCCGTCGGGTTACGCGGGGCGCGGGCCGGTGGCCCGGCATCGGCACCCATAATGGTGCCATGTCCGGAGAGCGGGGAGAGTGGCGCGCCGTCCGCGAGGCTCGCGCCGTCCGCGACGCTGAGGCCAGCGTCGCGGTGCGCGTGAAGCCCGGTTCCTCCCGGACCCGGGTGGGTGGCCGGTACGACGGCCGCTACGGCACCGCACTGGTGGTTGCCGTGAACGCGCCCCCGGTCGATGGGCGCGCCACCGAGGCCGCGCGCCGCGCGCTCGCCGAGGCGCTGGGGGTGCGGGCTTCGGACGTGACGCTCCGTGCCGGCGCCACCGGCCGCGACAAGCTTTTCACGGTGGCGGCTCCGCCCGCTGCGGTCGCCGCGCGGCTGCGGAACCTGCACGGTGGGCCGGCGTGACGCCCGAGGCCAACCTGGTGCTGCTGCTCGGTGCGGTGGTGCTGCTGGTGGCCGTCGGCGCCATGCGCCTGTCCCACCGTCTCGGCCTGCCGGTGCTGCTGATCTACCTGGCGATCGGCGTCGCCCTCGGGGAGGGCGGCCTCGGCATCCAGTTCGACGACTTCGATCTCGCACGCACGCTGGGCCTCGCCGCGCTGATCGTGATCATCGCCGAGGGTGGCCTGACCATCCGCTGGTCGACCCTGCGCCCGGTGATCGGCCCGGCCGCCGCGCTGTCCAGCGTGGGTGTGGTGATCACGATCCTTGTGGCCGGTTTCGCGCTGCACTGGCTGCTCGACCTGGACCTGCGGCTGGCGTTGCTCTATGCCGCGGTGCTGTCGTCGACCGACGCGGCGGCCGTGTTCGCCACCCTCCGGCGGTTACGCCTGCGACCACGGGCGGCCAAGACGCTCGAGGCGGAGTCGGCCAGCAACGACCCGGCCGCGGTGATCGCCGTGATGCTGCTGTCGGTGGACCCGGCTGGCATGGTCTGGTGGCAGGACGGGCTGTTCGTGCTCTACCAGCTCGTCGGCGGCGCCGCGGTCGGGGCGCTGACCGGGGTGGTGGGGGCGGCGGTCCTGCGCCGGGCGGCGCTGCCGTCGGCCGGCCTGTACCCGCTCGCGGTGATCGGCTTCACCGTCCTGGCGTTCGCGGCCGGTTCGTTGGTGCACGTGTCCGGGTTCCTGGCCGTCTACGTCGCCGCGGTCATCCTCGGCAACGCCCGGTTGCCGCACCGCCACGCCATCCTCGGTTTCGCCGACGGCCTGGCCTGGCTGGCTCAGATAGGTCTGTTCGTCCTGCTCGGGTTGCTGGTGTCGCCGACGCAGCTGCCGGAGGCGCTGGGCGCCGCGATCGTGGTGGGAGTGGTGCTGCTGTTCCTGGCCCGGCCGGTGGCGGTGGTGCTCACCGTGAGCTGGTTCCGGGTCGGGCCGCGCGAACAGGCGTTCCTGTCCTGGGCCGGGTTGCGCGGGGCGGTGCCGATCGTGCTGGCCACGATCCCGCTGTCGGAGCAGGTGGCCGGCGCCGGTGGCCTGTTCAACGTGGTGTTCGTGCTGGTGGTCGTGTTCACGCTGGTCCAGGGGACCACACTGCGCCCCGCGGCCCGCCTGCTCGGCGTGGCCGCTCCGGGCGAGGCGACCGAGTTGACGGTGGAGACCGCACCGTTGGACCGGATGAACGCCGACGTGCTGCAGCTGGAGATCCCGTCGGGCTCCCGTCTGGCCGGGGTGCACATCGACGAGCTGCGGCTGCCGGTCGGGGCGGCGGTGACCCTGGTGCTGCGGGACGGGGCGGGCTTCGTGCCGGACCCGCAGACCCGCCTGCGGGTGGGTGACAACCTGCTGATCGTGGCGACCGACGAGGTGCGCGACGCCACCGAGCAGCGGTTGCGTGCGGTCAGCCGTCGGGGGCGCCTTGCCCGCTGGTTCGGCGAGTCGGGATAATATTGTCCGGTTCAGTCGGTTTCAACGTGGTTGTAGGGAAATAGTGGCGTCCGCGCCCTACAAACGGTGTGGCGAGGTTGTCGCGGGCCGGCACTTTCCGTATCCTTGCCATCCTCCGGAGTGCGCGGCAGCCCGCCGCGCGCCCCGTTTCGTATTGTGCCGGCGACGTGCCGGCCTTGGTGTGTTGGGGGCTGCGATGGCCGAGCGGGCGAAGGCGAAGTCCGCCGCGTCCGCGGCCGGCCGGACAGGTTCGGAGGCGGCCAGCAGGACGGGCAGGACCACGCCGGCGACGAAGGCACCGGCGAAGAAGTCGGCGGTCAAGAAGCCGCCGGCGAAGAAGACGGCGGCGAAGAAGGCGGCGGCGAAGAAGGCGGCGGAGTCGAGCGGGAGCACTGCGGAGACCGGGGGCGAGGGACAGAGCATGGCTGAGACGGCGAACACCAGGACCAGCGCCCGCGGCGGCGCCAAGACCGGTGCCAAGACCGGCACCAAGTCCGACACCAAGACGACGGCCAAGTCCGCGGCCAAATCGGCGGCCAAGGCCGCCGGCAAGAAGGACGGGCAGAAAAGCGCGGCCAAGTCGGCCGGCAAGTCGTCCACGGCGAAGCCCGCCACCAAGGCGACCCCGGCCGAGCGGCCGAAGAAGGCGCGCACCGCCGCCGAGACCGAGCGGATCCGCGCCGCGCTGCAGGAGCGCCGCGACGAGCTGCGGGAGGAGTACGACCTGCACCTCGCCGAGATCGCCGAGTTGCAGCGCGACCGGCTGACCGACTCCGCCGGCGACGACCAGGCCGACACCGGCAGCAAGACCTTCGAGCGCGAGCAGGAGATCTCGCTGGCGAACAGTATCCTTGAACGCATCAAGCAGGTAGAACGCGCGCTGGAACGCTTGGACGAGGGGAGCTACGGCTGGTGCGAGCGCTGTGGCGACGCGATTCCGGTGGAGCGGCTGGCGGCGTTCCCGTCGGCGACCCTGTGCGTGCGGTGCAAGCAGCTGGAGGAGCGGCGCTGAACGACGCCTCTGAAGTCACCGGGCCAGAGGTCACGCAGCGGCCCGGTCCGCGCCGTCGCGCGGTCGGCATCCTGGTCGCCCTGGCAGCGCTGGTGCTGCTCATCGACCTCGTCACCAAGCAGCTGGCGGTGGCGCTGCTGGCCGGCGAGGAGCCGGTGCGGCTGCTCGGCGGCGCGGTCTATCTCGTGTACGCCACCAACAGCGGTGCCGCGTTCGGCATCGGCGCCGACTACACCTTCGTCTTCCCGCTCGTGGCCTTCGCCGTGATCACCTGGATCGGATGGCTGGCGTGGCGGACCCGCTCGGTGCCGTGGGGCGTGGCCCTCGGGCTCGTGGTCGGCGGTGCTGCCGGCAACCTGGTGGACCGGCTGTTCCGGCCACCGGGTCCGATGCGCGGCGAGGTGGTCGACATGGTCAGCATCCTCGATCCGTACGGGCGGGTGTGGCCGGTCTTCAACGTCGCCGACTCGGCGCTGGTGGTCGGCTTCGCGCTGGCCGTGCTGCTGGTGCTGACCGGCCGCCTGCGCGACGGCACCCGGGCGGCACCGAGCGGGCGGGAAGCGTAGGTGGGCGGCGACGTCAGGTCGCTGCCCGTGCCCGAGGGACTGGACGGGATGCGCCTGGATCAGGCCATCGCCCGCCTGTTCGGGCTGTCGCGCACCGCGGCCGCCGCCCTGATCGACGCCGGGGACGCCCGCGTCGACGACGAGCCCCGTCCCAGATCGGCATCGGTGCGGGCTGGCGCGTGGCTGGAGGTGACGCTGCCGGCGCCGCGGTCCGCGCCGCAGGTGGAGCCGGCGCAGGTGGCCGGGCTGCGCGTCATCCACAGCGACGACGACATCGTGGTGGTCGACAAGCCGGTCGGCGTGGCGGTGCATCCCAGCCCGGGCTGGACCGGACCCACCGTGCTGGCCGGGCTGGCGGCGATGGGTTACACCATCGCCACCAGCGGCGCCGCGGAACGGCAGGGGGTGGTGCACCGGCTGGACGTGGGCACCACCGGCGTGATGGTGGTCGCTAAGAGCGAGCCCGCCTACGCGGCGCTCAAGCGCGCCTTCCGCGAGCGGGAGGTGGACAAGCGGTACCACGCGCTCGTGCAGGGCCACCCGGACCCGCTGCGCGGCACCATCGACGCCCCGATCGACCGGCATCCGCAGCACGACTGGCGGTGGGCGGTGGTCTCCGGTGGCAAGCCGAGCGTGACCCACTACGAGACGCTGGAGGCGTTCCCGGCAGCGAGCCTGCTCGACGTGCGGCTGGAGACCGGACGCACCCACCAGATCCGGGTGCACCTGGCGGCGCTGCGCCACCCGTGCGTCGGCGACCTGACCTACGGCGCCGACCCGACGCTGGCCGCGCGGCTGGGACTGACCCGCCAGTGGCTGCACGCCCGGTCGCTGAGCTTCACCCACCCCGGCACCGGCGAAGCGGTGACCTACGTCAGCGACTACCCGGACGACCTCGCGCGCGCCCTGGACACGCTGCGCGAAGGCGCCTGAGGCGCGGCGCTGACCCGGGGGTGCACATACCCGGGGGGCGCGGTGGCCACCGGGGGTCCGCCCCCCGTAGCCTGTGGGTTGCGCACGCGGCGCGGCCACCGGCGTCCACCCCCGTGCCTGCGGCGCGGCACCGTGTGAGGAGGGGCGAGCGTGGAGCGCACCGAGTCCGGCTGGGACAGGCGGCCACCGGCCGAGCCGCCGCCACGCTGGCGCGCGTTACTCGACCGCGCCATGCTCGGTCGCAGCGGCGAGCAGCCGCAGGTCGGCAGCGCCTACGTGCCTGCCCAGCGCGCGGCGACCGCAACCGGCGCGCGCGGGTCGGCGTACCCCGGCGAGATCGAGTGGCGCTCACCGGCCCGCACCGACGACGCCGACCAGCGGGCCATTGCGGTGCTGCGCCGCGACCTCGGCATCCCGCGCGTGCTGGCCTTCGCCAACCCCAAGGGCGGGGTGCACAAGACCACCGCCACCGCGCTGGCCGCCGCCACCATCGGCACCGTGCGCGGGCGCGGCGTGATCGCCTGGGACGACAACGAGCTGCGCGGCACGCTCGGCCTGCGCGCCGGCAGCGCCCGGCACGCCCGCACCATCCGGCACCTGGTGGCCGACCTGGCGGAGGTCGAGACCTACCACGGGCCGGAGCTGATCGACCGGGTCGACGACTACCTGCGGCACGCCTCCGACGGCAGCTACGACGTGCTCGCCGGCGAGGAGAACCCGAAGTTCGCCCAGCGGCTGGACCAGTACACCGTGCGGCGGGTGCTGGAACTGCTGCGCCGCACCCACGACGTGGTGTGCGTGGACACCGGCAACAACGTCGAGAGCCCGAACTGGCGCACCGTGCTGCAGGCCGCCGACCAGCTGGTGGTCACCACCGTGCCGCGCGAGGACGCCGCGTTCACCGCCGACTGGATGCTCGATCTGCTGCACGAGGTGGGTCTGGGGTCGCTGGTCGACAACGCGGTCACGCTGCTGTCGTGCGCCACCGACGGGCACCAGCCGCTGCTGGAGGACCTGCGGGCCCACTTCGCCGCCCGCACCCGGTCGGTGGTGGTGGTGCCGTGGGACCCGGCGCTGGAGAGCGGTTCGGCGATCGAGCCGGCGCAGCTGCGGCCGACGACCAGGCAGGCCTGGTTGCACGCCGGCGCGGTGATGCTGGAACCGTTCACCCGCGGCTGAGCCGGACCGACCCGCGCGTGGCGGTGTCGCACCGTCGTATCCCTTGGCTAGGCTCGGCGGGCAAGCGGCACCGACGGAGGGTGAGTTGCGGGTGAGGGTCTGGTGAGTAGGTCGTTCGTGCACCTGCATGTCCACACCGAGTATTCGATGCTGGACGGGGCGGCCCGGCTGGAGCCGCTGATGGCCGAGACGGTGCGGCACCAGATGCCGGCGCTGGCCATGACCGACCACGGCAACCTCTACGGCGCCTACGACTTCTACACCCAGGCCACCGCGGCCGGGCTCAAGCCGATCATCGGCATCGAGGCGTACGTGGCACCGGGCTCGCGGTTCGAGAAGCGCCCCATCACCTGGGGCGAGCCGCACCAGAAGTCCGACGACGTCTCCGCCAGCGGCTCCTACACCCACATGACGCTGCTGGCTGCCGACGCGGACGGGCTGCGCAACCTGTTCCGCATCTCGTCGCTGTCAAGCCTCGAAGGGCACTACCGCAAGTGGCCGCGGATGGACCGGGAGCTCCTGGCGCGCTACGGCAAGGGCATCATCGCCACCACCGGCTGCCCCTCCGGGGAGGTGCAGGTCAAGCTGCGGCTGGGGCAGTACGACGAGGCGGTGCGCGCGGCGGCGGAGGTGCGCGACATCGTCGGGCCGGACAACTTCTTCCTGGAAGTGATGGAGCACGGTGGCCAGATCGAGCGGCGGGTGCGCGACGACCTGCTCCGGGTCGGCAAGGAGCTCAACATCCCCACGCTGGCAACCAATGACTCGCACTACGTGCGCGAGGACGAGGCCAAGGCGCATGAGGCGCTGCTGTGCGTGCAGACCGGCAAGACACTGGCCGACCCGAGTCGGCTGATCTTCGACGGCACGGGTTACTACATCAAGTCGCCGGCGCAGATGCGTGAGCTGTTCGACACCGAGCTGCCGGAGGCGTGCGACAACACGCTGCTGGTCGCCGAGCGGGTGGGCGACTACGCGGCGGTGTTCGCCCACCGCGACCTGATGCCACGGGTGGATGTGCCGGAGGGGCATACTGAGGACACCTGGCTGCGTAGCGAGGTGCACCGCGGGCTCGCCGAACGGTTCCCCGGCGGTGTGCCGGACAGCCATGCCCGGCAGGCCGACTACGAGCTCGACGTCATCTGCCAGATGGGTTTTCCGGGATACTTCCTGGTGGTGGCCGACCTGTGCCGGCACTCCCGGCAGGAGGGCATCCGGGTCGGGCCGGGGCGCGGCTCGGCAGCCGGGTCGATGGTGGCGTTCGCGCTGCGCATCACGGAGCTGGATCCGTTCATCCACGGGCTCAGTTTCGAGCGGTTCCTCAACCCCGACCGGGTCAGCATGCCCGACATCGACCTGGACTTCGATGAGCGCAGGCGTGGCGACATGATCCGCTACGCCACCGAGAAGTATGGCGAGGAACGTGTCGCCCAGATCATCACCTACGGCACCATCAAGGCCAAGGCCGCGATCAAGGATGCGTGCCGGGTGCTCGGCTACCCGTACGCGTTGGGTGACCGGATGACCAAGGCGATGCCTCCGCCGGTGATGGGCAAGGACATCCCGCTGTCGGGCATCTTCGATCCGTCACACCCGCGCTATCCGGAGGCCACCGAGTTCCGGGCGTTGCACGAGGCGGAGACCGATGTGCAGCAGGTCGTGGACACCGCCCGCGGTCTGGAGGGCATGACCCGGCAGGCGGGGGTGCACGCGGCGGGTGTGATCCTGTCCAGCGAGCCGCTGATCGATGTGTTGCCGATCTGGCGCCGCGACGCGGACGGCTCCATCATCACCGGCTGGGACATGGGCGCCTGTGAGAACATCGGGCTGCTCAAGATGGACTTTCTGGGCCTGCGCAACCTGACCGTGCTCGACGACTGCCTGGGGTCGATCGCGCAGAACCGGGGTGTCGAGCTGCAGCTGGAGGAGTTGCCGCTGGACGACCAGGCCGCGTACACGTTGCTGTCGCGAGGGGACACGCTGGGGGTGTTCCAGCTCGACGGTGGCCCAATGCGGTCACTGCTGCGTGCGATGGCGCCGGACAACTTCGAGGACATCTCCGCGGTGCTGGCGCTCTACCGGCCCGGTCCGATGGGGGCCAACGCGCACAACGACTACGCCGACCGGAAGAACAACCGCAAGCCGGTCGAGCCCATCCACCCGGAGTTGGCTGAGCCGCTGGCCGACATCCTCGGCGACACCTACGGCCTGATCGTCTATCAGGAGCAGGTGATGGCGATCGCCCAGAAACTGGCCGGCTACACCGCCGGGCAGGCGGACCTGCTGCGGCGGGCGATGGGTAAGAAGAAAAAGGAGATCCTGGACAAGGAGTTCGAGCCGTTCGCTGCCGGTATGCGCGAGCGGGGCTACTCCGACAACGCGATCAAGACGTTGTGGGACATTCTCGTCCCGTTCTCCGACTACGCGTTCAACAAGTCCCACACCGCCGCTTACGGGCTGGTCGCCTACTGGACCGCCTACCTTAAGGCGCACTACCCGGCGGAATACCTGGCGGCGCTGCTGACCAGTGTCGCGGACGACAAGGACAAGTCCGCGGTCTACCTGGCCGACTGCCGGCGGATGGGCGTGCGGGTGCTGCCGCCGGACGTCAACGCCTCCGGGGCCCGGTTCACCGCGGTCGGCGACGACATCCGATTCGGGCTGGCGGCGGTGCGCAACGTCGGCACCGGCGTGGTGGACTCGATCGTGCGGGTGCGGCAGGATCAGGGCGAGTTCACCGACTTCTACGATTTCCTGCGCAAGGTGGACGCGGTGGTGTGCAACAAGCGCACCATCGAGTCGCTGATCAAGGCCGGCGCCTTCGGCTCCCTCGGCCACAGCCGCAAGGGCCTGCTGGCGGTGCACGCCGACGCCATCGACTCGTTCCTGGACGTCAAGCGCAACGAGGCGATGGGGCAGTTCGACCTGTTCGGCGCGGCGTTCGGTGCCGAGGCCGCCGGTGCGATCGTCACCCCGCCGATCCCGGACGACGAGTGGGACCGCGCCGACAAGCTCGCCTTCGAACGCGAGATGCTCGGCCTCTACGTCTCCGACCACCCGCTGCGGGGGCTGGAGCACGTGCTGGCCGGCGCCGCCGACCACGCCATCCCGGCGCTGCTGGAGGAGGGCGCCGAGTCCACCGTCGGCGACGGTTCAATGGTGACGCTGGCCGGCATCCTGTCCGGGGTGCAGCGGCGGGTCACCAAGCAGGGCAAGTCGTGGGCGTCGGCCACCCTGGAGGACCTCGCCGGTGGGGTGGAGGTGCTGTTCTTCCCCAACACCTACGAGCTGGTGGGGCAGTGGGTCGCCGAGGACGCGATCGTGGTGGTGCGCGGCCGGGTCGACTACCGCGACGAGCAGCCACGCCTGATGGCCATGGACCTGTCGCTTCCGGACCTGTCCGCCGCCGACGCCGCCCGCCCGCTGGTGCTGTCGCTGCCCGCCCACCGCTGCACCCCGGTGCTGGTGGAGAAGCTGCGGGAGGTGCTGGTGCAGCACCCCGGCGGCGCCGAGGTGCACCTGAAGCTCGTCAACGGCACGAAGGCCACGCTGCTGCGGCTGGGCGAGGTGCGGGTCGAGCCGGGGCCGGCCCTGATGGCCGACCTCAAAGCGCTGCTCGGCGCCGGCGCGGTCGCCTCGTAACCCACCGGCGCCAACCGCTCGGCGGTCCGCTGCTGCTGGCGATGCCGGCGTGGCCGGTACCCGCGACCGGTGGGGCCGCGGGTCTGCAAGGATCGTCGCGTGACCGCAGCAGCGACCCCACCCGACCCGGCCCGGCCGCCCGAGCCCGCCCGGCGACCTCCGGCACCGGCCCGGGTGCCGCCCACCGCGGTAGCGCAGGTCGCCACCGCGGTGGCCGTGGCAGCCCTCGGGATCCCCTTCGGTCTGCTGTGGGCGGTGCTGGCGCCGGACGTGCCGGTGCGGGTGACCGATGCCGGGCTGGCGTTCGCCGACTCGCAACCGGAGCAGGTGGCCGCCGCCGACGGCTGGTTCGCGCTGCTGGCGGTGCCGTTCGGGGTGCTGGCCGCGGCCGGGGTGTGGCTGCTCGCGCCGCGCGCCCGGGGCTCGGGTGGCCTGATCGCGGCCACCGTCGGCGCGGTCGGTGCTGGACTGGTCGCCTGGTGGGTCGGCCGGCAGGTGGGTCTGGCCGCGTACGAGGCGGCGCTGGCGACCGCGTCGCCCGGACAGGTGCTGGACCGGCCTGCTGACCTGCGGGTGGTCGGCACCGGAGGGTGGCCACCGCTGGTTTCCGGGGTGCCGCTGGTGCCCGCGCTGGCGGCGGCGGTGACCTACACCCTGCTCGCCGCGTGGTCGCGGTTCCCGGGCCTGCGTCCGGACGGTTCCCGCCCGGTGGACACGCTCGGTGACTGACCGGAGAGATCACCTACACTGGCAGGGGTGCTGACCCGGATCGATCTGCGCGGGAGCGCGGCGGACCCGCGCCGCCTGCTGCCCCGCGCCGCGGTGGACGTGACCTCCGCGGTCGAACAGGTGCGCCCGCTGGTCGAGGACGTGGCCACCCGGGGGTTCGAGGCCATCCGGCAGGCCACCGCGCGCTTCGACGGGGTGGACCTGACGGCGCTGCGGGTGCCGGCCGAGCACCTGGCCGCCGCCGAGCGGGAACTGGATCCGGCGGTACGCGAGGCGCTGCGTGAGGCGATCGCCCGCACCCGGGCGGTGCACGCCGACCAGCGCCGCGAGGATGTGACCACCCGGGTGGTGCCCGGTGGCCGGGTCACCGAGCGGTGGGTGCCGACCGACCGGGTCGGTCTGTACGTGCCCGGCGGCCTGGCCACGTACGCCTCCACGGTGGTGATGAACGTCGTGCCGGCCCAGGTGGCCGGGGTCGGCTCGGTGGCGGTGACCAGCCCGCCGCAGCGCGGCACCGGTGCGCCGGAGGCCACCGTGCTCGCCGCCTGCGCCATGCTCGACGTCGACGAGGTGTACGCGGTCGGCGGCGCCCAGGCGATCGCGATGCTGGCCCACGGCAGCGACGGCGCCGGGCCGGGCGACGGGTGCGCACCGGTCGACATGATCACCGGCCCGGGCAACGTCTACGTGACCGCCGCCAAACGGCTGCTGCGCGGCACGGTCGGCATCGACACCGAGGCCGGCCCCACCGAGATCGCGATCCTGGCCGACGACACCGCCGACGCCCGCCACGTGGCCGCGGACCTGATCAGCCAGGCCGAGCACGACCCGCTGGCCGCCAGCGTGCTGGTCACGCCGTCGGAGTCGCTGGCCGACGCGGTGGACGCGGAACTCATCCGGCAGGTCGGCGCTACCAAGCACAGCGACCGGATCGCCACCGCGCTGTCGGGCCCGCAGTCGGGCACGGTGCTGGTCGACGACCTCGACGCGGGCGTGCGCGTGGTCGACGCGTACGCAGCCGAGCACCTGGAGATCCAGACCCGGGACGCCCGGGAGGTCGCAATGCGGGTACGTCACGCCGGTGCCGTCTTCGTCGGCCCGTACGCGCCGGTGTCGCTGGGCGACTACCTGGCGGGCTCCAACCACGTGCTGCCCACCGGCGGGTGCGCCCGCCACTCCGGCGGCCTGTCGGTGCAGTCGTTCCTGCGCGGCATCCACGTGGTGGAGTACGACCGGGAGGCGCTGCGCGCGGCCGCGGCGCACGTGGTCGCGCTGGCCGAGGCCGAGGACCTGCCCGCGCACGGGCAGGCGGTCACCGCGAGGTTCCCGTGAGCACGCCCGACCACAGCGCCGAACTGGTCCGCGGGCTGGTCCGCGACGAGCTGCGGGGACGCCGGCCGTACGGGGCGCCGCAACACGACGTGCCGGTGCGGCTGAACACCAACGAGAACGCCCACCCGGTGCCGGCTCCGGTCGCCGCCGCGGTCGCCAAGGCGGTCACCGCCGAACTCGCGGGCCTGAACCGCTACCCGGACCGGGACGCGTGGGCGCTGCGCGCCGACCTGGCCGGCTATCTCGGTCACGGCCTCGACGCCGGGCAGGTGTGGCCCGGCAACGGCTCCAACGAGGTCCAGCAGCACCTGCTGCAGGCCTTCGGTGGCCCCGGCCGCCACGCGATGGGCTTCGCGCCGTCGTACTCGATGCATCCGCTGCTGGCCGCCGCCACCGGCACCGGCTGGGTGGCCGGCACCCGCGGCCATGACCAGGACCCGTTCGCGCTGACCCCCGACGGCGCCGCCGCTGCGGTGCGTGCCCACCGGCCGCAGGTGGTGTTCCTGTGCTCACCCAACAACCCCACCGGCACCGCCCTGGATCTCGACGTGGTGGAGGCGGTGCTGGCGGCCGCACCCGGCCTGGTGGTCGTGGACGAGGCGTACGCCGAGTTCGCCCGCCCCGGCACCCCCAGCGCGCTCAGCCTGATGGCCGACCATCCGCGGCTGGTGGTCACCCGCACCATGAGCAAGGCGTTCGGGTTCGCCGGTGGCCGGGTCGGATATCTGGCGGCGGCGACCGAGGTGGTGGCGGCACTGCAACTGGTGCGCCTGCCCTACCACCTGTCGAGCATCACCCAGGCCGCCGCCCGGGCCGCGCTGGCACACACGGATGAGCTGTTGCGGGCGGTCGAGGACATCAAGGCCCAGCGCGACCGCATCGTGCGCGAGCTACGCCGCCGGGGCGTCCGCACCGCCGACAGCGACGCCAACTTCGTGCTGTTCGCGGTCGGCGGTGACCAGCAGGCGGTGTGGCGGGGGCTGCTGGCGCGTGGTGTGCTGGTACGCGACGTCGGGCTGGATGGCTGGCTGCGGGTCACCGCCGGCACGCAACGGGAGACCGGCGCGTTCCTCGACGCGCTGGCGCAGGTGATGGAGGAGCGGACATGAGCCGGACCGCGCGGGTGGAACGGGCCACCGCCGAGACAAAGGTGAGCGTCGCGCTGACGCTGGACGGCAGCGGGCAGGCCGAGATCGCCACCGGGGTGGGTTTCTTCGACCACATGCTGCACCAGCTCGCGCGGCACGGCGGGCTGGACCTGACCGTGCACACCGCCGGCGACCTGGAGATCGATGCGCATCACACGGTGGAGGACACCACGCTGGCGCTCGGGGCGGCGCTGCGCGACGCGCTCGGTGACAAGGTCGGCATCAACCGGTACGGCGACGCCACGGTGCCCATGGACGAGGTGCTGGTGCGGGCGGCGGTGGACCTGTCCGGGCGCCCGTACGTGGTGCACGACGAGCCGCCGCTGGCGCCGTACATCGTGGGCACCGGCGCCACCTACCCCACCAGCCTGACCCGGCACGTGTGGGAGTCGCTGGGGTACGCCGCCGGGCTGACGCTGCACGTGTCGGTGCTGCGCGCCGCACGCGACGCGGCTCAGCCCGACCCCCACCACGTGGTGGAAGCCCAGTTCAAAGCCGTGGCACGGGCACTGCGCCAGGCGGTGGCCATCGACCCGGGGGCGGCGGGCGCGGTGCCGAGCACGAAGGAGGTCCTCTGATGGAGCTGCTGCTGCCGCTGGCGTTGTTCGCGCTGGCCGGGCTGCTGCTCGGCGGTGCGATCTCGATGCGCCGGCAGGGCGCCGGCTGGGGCGCGGTGGTGCTGCTGGCGGTGCTGGCGGCGCTGGCGCTGGCCGGAGGCCTGGCGTGGATGTGACGGCGCGCCCGTCGGTGGTGGTGTTCGACTATGGTTCGGGCAACCTACGCTCGGCGCAGCGCGCGCTGGAGCGCGCCGGAGCGTCGGTGACGGTGGCGTCGGATCCGGCGGTGGCCGCCGATGCCGACGGGCTCGTGCTGCCGGGTGTCGGGGCCTTCGCCGCCTGCATGGCCGGCATCGAGGCCACCGGTGCCGGCGAGGTGGTGACCGCCCGGGTGCGGGACCTGCGGCCGGTGCTGGGCATCTGCGTGGGCCTGCAGGTGCTGTTCGACCACGGTGACGAGCACGGGACGGTCACCAAGGGGCTGGGCCTGCTGCCGGGTGCGGTGCAGCGTCTCGAGGCTGCGCGGGTGCCGCACATGGGGTGGAACACGGTGCAGGCGCCTCCGTCCTCGCGGCTGTTCGCGTCGGTGGCGCCCACCGAGCGGTTCTACTTCGTCCACTCCTACGCCGCCCGGCCGTCGGCGGCCCTGACCGGCGCCGGCGCGCTGGTCACGGTCAGCGACCACGGCGGTGAGTTCGTCGCCGCGGTGGAGGCCGGCGCGCTGTGGGCCACCCAGTTCCATCCGGAGAAGTCCGGTGCCGCCGGGGCTGACGTGCTGCGCAACTGGGTCGGTAGCCTATTGCCCACGGGGTCACGCGGACAGGAGCGGTGACGGTGAGTAAGCAGCGGGCACAGAAGCGGGCGCAGCAGCAGGCGGTGCAGCGGCAGGAGGCCAAGGCGGCGAAGGAGGCCAAGCAGGCCCGGGCACGGCAACGCCGGACCGAGCGGGCCAAAGCCGGGCGCGGCCGCGGCCGGACCGGATTCGCCGGGATGCGGCGCAGCCGCCGGCAGCGCGTCGGCATCACGGTGCTCGCCGGCGGCGCCATCGCGGTGCTGTGGCTGTTCACGGTGTTCGGGGCCGTCAACGTCGGCCTGGCGATCGCGCTGACCGTGCTGCTGCTGGTGGCGCTTCCGGCGTTCGTGGTGCTGGCGCTGGGCCGGCGATACTGACAGGCGGCGGGAGATGGCGTTGACCCTGTTGCCGGCCGTGGACGTGGCCGGCGGCACGGCGGTACGGCTGGTGCAGGGCGCCGCCGGCACCGAGACCGCGTACGGCGAGCCGGTGGAGGCGGCGCTGGCCTGGCAGCGCGCCGGTGCGGAGTGGATCCACCTGGTTGACCTGGATGCGGCGTTCGGCCGGGGGTCGAACGCCGACCTGCTGGCGGATGTGGTCCGGCGGCTGGATGTGGCCGTGGAGCTGTCCGGCGGGATCCGCGACGACGCCAGTCTGGCCGCGGCGCTGGGTACGGGTGCGGCGCGGGTGAACATCGGCACCGCGGCGCTGGAGGACCCCGCCTGGTGCGACCGGGTGGTCGCCGCACACGGCCCGCGGGTGGCGGTCGGTCTGGACGTGCGAGGCCGGCAGCTGTCCGCGCGCGGCTGGACCCGCGACGGTGGCGACCTGTACGAGGTGCTGGCTCGGCTGGACGCCGCCGGGTGCGCGCGCTACGTGGTCACCGACATCCGCCGCGACGGCACCATGACCGGGCCGAACCTGGACCTGCTGCGCGAGGTGTGTGCCCGTACGGGTGCACCGGTGGTCGCCTCCGGCGGGGTGTCGACGCTGGCCGACCTGCGGGCGCTGGCCACGCTGGAGCCCGCCGGAGTGGAGGGGGTCATCGTGGGCAAGGCCCTCTACGCCGGCGCGTTCACGGTGACCGAGGCGCTGGCCGCGCTGGCCGGCAGCTGACGCCGCCGCTTCCGCTCAGCGGGAGACGACCACGACCACCGTGTCGGCGGTGATGCTGCGCAGCTGTACGTCGAACCCGGCGATCTCCCGCGAGTCGTTGACCGGCAGGGTGGTCTCGCGGCCGGCCACCGACACGGTGGCCTCGCTGTCGGTGGCGCTGACCAGCTCGACGTTGACGCCGAGCACGGTGGCGCTGCCCTCCTCGTCGCGTTCGAACGTGATGGTGCACTGGCTGTCGCTGATCGAGCAGTCGGTCTCGGCACCGTCGCCGCAGCCGGCGAGCAGGCCGGCGCCCAGCGCGGCGACGGCGAGCGCGACGGCGGCCCGGTGGCGGAGGGAGGTACGGATGCGAGGGGTCATCATCCGATAGATCGTAATCACCGCTGCGCCGGCGCGTGCGCAGGGGACCCACGCGTGCGCGTACGCTCGCCGGGTGACGGTGGCGGTGCGTGTGATCCCCTGCCTCGACGTGGACGCCGGGCGGGTGGTCAAGGGTGTGCGGTTCCGGGACCTGCGCGACGCGGGTGACCCGGTGGAGTTGGCGGCCCGCTACGACGCGGCCGGCGCGGACGAGCTGACCTTCCTCGACGTGACCGCGTCCGCTGACGACCGGGCCACCATGCACGAGGTGGTCCGGCGTACTGCCGGGTCGGTGTTCATCCCGCTGACCGTCGGCGGCGGGGTGCGCACCGTCGACGATGTGGACGCGCTGCTGCGCGCCGGCGCCGACAAGGTGTCGGTGAACACCGCGGCGGTGGCGCGGCCCGAGCTCATCGCGGAGATCGCCGACCGGTTCGGCCGGCAGGTGCTGGTGCTCTCGCTGGACGTGCGGCGTTCGCCCGCCACCGCCAGCGGGTTCGAGGTCACCACCCACGGGGGGCGCCGCGGCACCGGCCTCGATGCGATCGAGTGGGCGCGGCGTGGCGAGCAGCTCGGGGCGGGGGAGATGCTGCTCAACTCGATGGACGCCGACGGCACCCGCGCCGGCTTCGATCTGGCGTTGATCGGGGCGGTGCGCGCGGCCGCGTCGGTGCCGGTGATCGCCTCCGGGGGCGCCGGCGCGGTGGCGGACTTCCCGCCGGCGGTGGACGCCGGTGCCGACGCGGTGCTGGCGGCCAGTGTCTTCCACTTCGGCGCCCTCAGCATCCGCGAGGTCAAGGACGCGCTCGCGCACGCAGGCCACCCGGTACGCTGAAGCGGGCCAATCGCCGAGCCATTCGCACTTTGAGGGGCCAATTCCAGCGTGTGGCATGTCATCGCGGAGGTGTTTGATGGCCAGTGTGATGCGAGGGCCGCAACTGGCCCGGCTGCTCGGCGACTGGCATGCCCGCCCCGGTGCCGGACGGACGCCGGACTACGCGGCACTGGCTGCGGCGGTGCGTGGTCTGCTCGCCGACGGGCGGCTGCCGCCCGGCGTGCGCCTGCCCGCCGAACGGGAACTCGCCGCGGCGCTGCGGATCTCCCGCACCACGGTGTCGGCCGCCTACCGCCAGCTGCGCGGGTCCGGGCACCTGCACAGCCGGCGCGGCGCGGGCAGCTGGACCTCGCTGCCGGGCGGATACCGCCTGGGCAGCGCCGGGCTGTGGGCACCGACCGACGAGGTGGACATGCTGGACCTCGCGCAGGCCGCGCTGGCGGCGCCGCCGCAGCTGGCGGAGGCGGCGGGCAAGGCCGTCGCCGATCTGTCGCGGTACGCCGACGGCGCCGGCTACCACCCGATGGGCATCAGCGAGCTGCGGGAGCGGGTGGCCGAGGCATACACCCGGCGTGGGCTGCCCACCGCGGTCGAGCAGATCATGATCACAAACGGGGTGCAGCACGCCCTGGACCTGCTGCTGCGGCTGCTGGTCTCACCCGGCGCGGCGGTGCTGGTGGAGGCGCCGACCTACCCGAACTCGCTGGCCGCGCTCGCCGCGCACCGCACCCGGGTCAGCACCCACGGCCTCGACCTCGCCACCGGGTGGGACGAGGACCTGCTGCTGGACACCCTGCGCCGCGGCCGGCCCCGGCTGGCGTACCTGATCGCCGACTTCCAGAACCCGACCGGTCACCTGATGGACAGCCGGCTGCGGGAACGGCTGGCCGCCGCGGCCCACGCCGCCGGCACCGACCTGGTGGTCGACGAGTCGTTTGTCGAGCTACCGCTGGACGACGTCGAGATGCCGCCACCGGTGGCCAGCTTCGACCGGCACAGCCGGGTGCTGTCGGTCGGGGGCATGAGCAAGCCCTACTGGGGTGGCCTGCGGGTGGGCTGGGTGCGCGCCAGCGCGCCGCTGGTGCAACGGCTGGCCGCGTCGCGGGTCGGGGCCGATCTGGCCAGCCCGGTGCTGGACCAGCTGGTGGCGACACGCCTGTGGGAGCACGCCAGCGAGATCATCGCCGCGCGACGCACGCAGCTGCGGCAGCGGCGGGACGCCCTGGTGGCCGCGCTGCGCGCGGAGCTGCCGCAGTGGCGGTTCGTGGTGCCGGCCGGGGGGCCGACCATGTGGGTGGAGCTGGACGGGCCGGTCTCGACCGCGTTGGCACGGGCAGCGCAACGGTTGGGCGTACGGGTGGCGCCCGGACCACGGTTCGGGCTGGACGGCACCCTGGAGCGGTTCCTACGGCTGCCGTACACGCTGGCGCCGGGCGACCTGACCGAGGCGGTGCACCGGCTGGCCGCGGCCAGCCTGGACCTGACCCGGCCGGCCGACCTGGAGCGGGTCGACGTGGTGTGAACCCGCCGACCCGCTCCGGTCGGTCGCCGTGGCGGACGGTCGAACCCGTCAGACCTCGGCGACGCTGCCGGCGTACAGCTTGTCGATGGTGTCGGAGAAGCTCTGCTCCACGCCGTGGCGACGCACCTTCATCGACGGCGTGATCTCGCCGTCCTCGATGGTCAGGTCGCGGGGCAGGATGGCGAACTTCTTGATGGTCTCCCACCGGTTCAGCTTCTCGTTGAGCTGCTTGATGTAGCCGTTGACCAGCGCCTCCACCTCGGGCGAGGACACGATCTCCTCGTACGGCTTGCCTGCCAGCGGGCCGCCCTCGGCCCAGCCGGCGATCGCCTCCGGGTCCAGGCTGATCAGCATGGTGGGGAAGTTGCGTCCGTGGGCCACCACCACCGCCTGCGAGGTGTACGGGCAGATGGCCTTGAACATGCCCTCGATCTGGCTGGGTGCGATGTACTTGCCGCCGGAGGTCTTGACCAGGTCCTTCTTCCGGTCGGTGATCTTCAGGTAGCCGTCGGCGTCGAGCTCGCCGATGTCGCCGGTGCGGAACCACCCGTCCTGGGTGAACGCCGCGGCGGTCTCATCGGGCAGGTTGCGGTAGCCGCGCATCACCGGGGTGCCGCGCAGCAGCACCTCCCCGTCCTCGTCCAGCTTGCACTCCAGGTCGCCCAACGGCTGGCCGACTGAGCCGATCTTGACCTGGCCCGGCCGGTTGACGAAGTTGCCGGCGCTGGTCTCGGTCAGCCCGTAGCCCTCCAGGATCGGCAGACCGGCAGCGGCGAAGAACTCGGCGATGTCCTTGGGCAGCGGCGCGGCACCGGAGACCAGCGCCCGGATCCGCCCGCCCAGGCGTGCCTGCAGTTTGCTGAAGACCAGCTTGGTGGCGATCGCGTACTTGGCCTTCAGCCCGCCCGGGACCGGCGTGCCGGCCTGCTGGTGCGCGACCACCTGTTTGCCGACCCCGGTGGCCCACCCGAAGATCTTGGCCTTGAGGCCGCCGGCCTGCACGGCCGTGGCGACCACCTTGTTGTAGACCTTCTCGTAGACCCGCGGCGCGGCGCACATCAGCGTCGGCCGGATGGCGCCCAGGTTGTCGACGATCTTGTCGACGCGCCCGTCCACGTAGGTGGGCACCCCGGCGTGGATGACCCCGCAGATGAGGGTCTTGCCGAACGAGTGGGACAGCGGCAGCCATAGGAAGTGCAGGTCGTCGGGGACCATCACGCCGAGCTCGGCCTGGGCCACGCCCTGCCAGCACCACCCGCGGTGCAGCAGTTCCACACCCTTGGGGCGGCCGGTGGTGCCCGAGGTGTAGATGAGCGTCGCCAGGTGGTCCGGCTCGACCGACTCCGCGATCGACTCGATCATCGCCGGGTCGTCGGCGAGCGCAGCGCGGCCCGCCTCCTCCAGGTCGGCGAGCGTGACCTGCGGCGGGCTCGCCTCCGCCGAGGCGGGGCCGTCGATGAGCACGATGTGGCTGAGATCGGGCAGGTCGCCGCTGGTCAGCTTGGCGACCTGGCTGGCCTCCTCGACGATCGCCACCTTGGAGCCGGAGTCGCGCAGGATGAAGGTGGCATCCTCGGCCTCGGTGGTCGGATACACCGTGGTGGTGGCGCCGCCGGCACACATGATGCCGAGGTCGGCGAGCACCCATTCGATGCGGGTGTTGGACATGATCGCCACTCGGTCCTCGCTGCCGACGCCGTAGCTGCGCAGGCCGGCGGCGATCGCCTTGGCGCGATCGGCGACCTGCGACCAGGTCAGCCACTCCTGGCCGGAGTCGTCCGGCGTGGGATAACCGAACGCGCGTGCGTCCGGCGTGGCCGCCACCCGCGTGAAGAACATGTCGGGGATGGAGCGGTACGGAACTTCGAGAGTCATCGGAAGACGCCTCCGGTGGGAGTGATGCGTGACCGCGATCACGTGATCGTATGAAAAGCGTATGTTCTCCGACCCGCCGTGGCCAACCCGGTGGGCACCCCGGCCGCGGCGCACCGCATGGGTAGGTGGTGGAATCGTGACGGTCCGTCGTGTGACCGCCGACACAACGAATATTACGGTGTCAACCTGCGCCTCCTCCGGTAAGGATGATGAGGCCGCACAACACTTACCGGGCGAGGAGCGGGCTTGACGTCGACGGCGAACACCAGCAGGGAGATCATCGCGCGCGGCCTGCGGGTCCTCGGCCGGGGCATCCGGGAGCAGCCCCGGATGTTCAGCATCGCCCTCGCCGGCAGCATCGTGTTCAGCCTGCTGCTGGTCGCCAACGCCTACGTGGTGGGCGCGGTGATCGGCGAGGTGGCCATCCCGGCGATCGAGACCGGTCAGGTGGAGTTCGGCCTCGTGGCGCTCGGCGCGGCCGCCCTGCTGGCGATCAGCGTGCTGCGGGTGGTCAGCATGGCCGTGCGCCGCATCGGCGCGGGCTATATGCAGTACCGCCTGCAGGCGGCGTACCGGCGGCGGGTGACCCGGCGGTATCTGGAGCTGCCGGTGGCGTGGCACCAGCGTCACGCCACCGGCACGCTGCTGTCGAACGCCAACGCGGACGTGGAGTCGACATGGTTCCCGATCGCGCCGCTGCCGTTCGCGGTAGGCACGGTGGTGATGCTGTTCGGCGCGCTCGGCTCGGTGTTCTTCGTCGACCCGGTGCTGGGGCTGGTGGCGCTCACGGTGTTCCCGGCCTTGCTGGTGCTGAACGTGTTCTACTCCCGGCGGATGGCGCCGCGGCAGGCCCGCGCCCAGCAGCTGCGCGCCGAGGTGGCTGCGATCGGGCATGAGAGCTTCGACGGCGCCCTGGTGGTCAAGACCATGGGCCGCGAAGCGGAGGAGACCGAGCGGTTCCGCCAGCGCGCCTGGCAGCTGCGCGACGCGATGATCCGCATCGGCCGGCTGCGCGGCATGTTCGACCCGCTGCTGGAGGCGCTGCCCAACGCCGGCACGCTGGCGGTGCTGCTGGTGGGCACCTGGCGGTTGAGCCAGGGTGCCATCGAGGTTACCGCGTTGGTCAGCGTGGCCTACCTGTTCACCGTGCTGGCCTTCCCGGTGCGCGCCATCGGCTGGGTGCTGGCCGAGCTGCCCCGCAGCGTGGCCGGCTGGGACCGGGTGGAGCGGGTGCTCACCGCCACCGGCCACATGCCGTACGGGCCGCTGGCGCCCGAACGCAGCGGGCCGGCGGCGCTGCGCTTCGACCGGGTCACCTTCTCCTACGCCGAACGGGAACCGGTGCTGCACGAGGTGTCGTTCGAGGTCCCGCCCGGCCGCACCGTCGCCCTGGTGGGGCCCACCGGGGCCGGCAAGTCCACCATCGCGACGCTGGCGGCGCGCCTGGTCGACCCCGACGACGGAACGGTGCTGCTGGACGGCAGCGACATCCGTCAGCTGCGAGCCGACGCCCTGGCCGCCCACGTGGCCCTCGTGCCCCAGGTGGCCTTCGGCTTCGACGACACCGTGCGGGCCAACGTCAGCCTGGACCGGGACGGCGTCGACGACGACCAGGTGTGGCGGGCGCTGCGGCTGGCGCAGGCGGACGGGTTCGTCGCCGCGCTGCCGGACGGGCTGGACACGCTGGTCGGCGAGCGCGGCACCAGCCTGTCCGGTGGCCAGCGCCAGCGCCTGACCCTCGCCCGGGCCCTGGCCGGCGACCCCCGGCTGCTGGTGCTCGACGACGCCACCAGCGCGGTGGATCCGCGGGTGGAGTCCTCCATCCTGGCCGGGCTGCGCAGCGGCGCCGCGCCGGGCCTGTCGGTGCTGGTGGTGGCCTACCGGCGGGCCACCATCGCGCTGGCCGACGAGGTGGTCTACGTCGAGCACGGACGGGTGGTCGCCCACGGCACCCACACCGAGCTGCTCAAGACCGTGCCCGGGTACGCGAACCTGGTCACCGCGTACGAACGCGCCGAGGCCGAGCGGGAACGCGAGCGCGCCTTCGAGTCCGGCGACGAGTCCTCGGCGGAGGTAACCCGATGAGTCAGGTGCTGGGCGTCCAGGAACGCGACGAGACCATCTGGCGCACCATGCGCCGCGGGCTGGCGCTGTCGCCGGAGCTGCGCAGCGGCCTGGCTGGCACCATCGCCTTCGCGGTGGTGGCGATGGGCGGGCGGGTCGCGGTGCCGGTGGCCATCCAGCAGGGCATCGACCGGGGCCTGCGCGCCGAGGGCGGCCCGGACGTGGGCGTGGTCGCGGTGGTGGTGGCGCTGACCGCGGCGCTGCTGGTGGCCACCTCGTTCTGCCACTACTTCATGATGGTGCGGCTGTTCACCGTCACCGAGACGGCGCTGGCCGGGGTGCGGGTGCGCACCTTCCGGCACGTGCACGACCTGTCGATGCTGCACCAGCAGGCCGAACGGCGTGGCTCGCTGGTGTCGCGGGTGACCAGCGATGTCGACATCATCACCCAGTTCCTGCAGTTCGGCGGGGTGGTCCTGCTGATCAGCCTGGGTCAGCTCACGGTGGCGCTGCTGGTGATGGGCATCTACTCCTGGCAGCTGACGCTGGTGGTGCTGGCAGCGTTCGTGCCGGCCGTGCTGGTCATCCGGGCGTTCCAGCGCCGGCTGGCCGCCGCGTACGGGGTGGTGCGCCGGCGGTTGGGCGAGATGCTCGCGGCGGTCGGCGAGAGCATCGTGGGCGCCGAGGTGATCCGCGCGTACGGCGTGGCCGAGCGCACCTCGGCCCGGCTGGACCACGCGATCGACTCGCACCGCACGGCGCAGCAGAAGGCCATCCGTACCAGCGTGTTCAGCTTCTCCACCGGTGAGCTGGCCGCGGGCATGGCCCTGGCCGGGGTGGTGGTGGTCGGGGTGTTCCTCGGTGTGGACGGGACGCTGACCCCCGGGCAGCTGACCGCGTTCCTGTTCCTGGTCACGCTGTTCATCCAGCCGGTGCAGATCGCCACCGAGGTGCTCAACGAGGGACAGAACGCGATCGCCGGCTGGCGCCGGGTGCTCAACGTGCTCGACATGCAGCCGGACGTGGCCGACCCGGCGCTGGCCGACGGTCAGGGGCGCAGCCTGCCGCGCGGTCCGCTGGATGTGACCTTCGACAATGTCGGGTTCGCCTACCCGGGCAGCGCCACCGAGGCGTTGGCGGACGTGGATCTGCAGATCGCGGCGCGCACCCGGGTGGCGGTGGTCGGCGAGACCGGCGGCGGCAAGACCACCTTCGCCAAGCTGCTCACGCGGCTGATGGATCCCACCCGCGGCCAGGTGCGGCTCGGTCAGGTGCCGCTGTCGCAGGTGCGCTTCGACTCGCTGCGCTCGCGCGTGGTGATGGTGCCCCAGGACGGGTTCCTGTTCGACGCCAGCGTCGCCGACAACGTCCGGTTCGCCCGCCCGTCGCTGACCGACGAGGATCTGGCGCTGGCGTTCGCCGAGCTCGGTCTGGCCGACTGGGTGGAGAGCCTGCCGCACGGGATGCGCACCCGGGTCGGTGAGCGCGGCGAGGCCCTCAGCGTGGGGGAGCGGCAGCTGGTGGCGCTGGCGCGCGCGTACGTGGCGGATCCGGACCTGCTGGTCCTCGACGAGGCCACCAGCGCGGTGGACCCGGCCACCGAGGTACGGCTCCAACGGACCCTGGACGCGGTGACCCGCGGGCGCACCACCATCGCGATCGCGCACCGCCTCTCCACCGCCCAGGGCGCCGACGAGGTGGTGGTGGTCGACCAGGGGCGGGTCGCGCAGCGCGGGTCGCACGACGAGTTGGTGCGCGACCCGGAGTCGATCTACGGCCGGCTCTACGCCTCCTGGCTGGAACAGACCCGCTGAACGTCTCTACCCCCTCCCTGCCGGGACCTCGTCCTCGGGCGGGTACGGGGGTGGGGGGGGGTGACGCATGCGGGTAACCTACCGGCTCGCAGCGGCACCGCGGGACCCCGCCGCCGACGCGGCGGATGGTGTCCGTCCCGCCCGCGGTGCTCGGGCCCCGACCGGGTGCGGAACAATCGGTCACTGTGACCGACACGCTCGACCCGCGCATCGCCGAGCGGCTGCGCCGCGACGCCGAAGGCCTGGTCGCTGCCGTGGTGCGCGACCACCACAGCGGCGACGTGCTGATGCTGGCCTGGATGGACGACGAGGCGCTGCACCGCACCCTGACCACCGGGCGGGCCACCTACTGGTCGCGCAGCCGCCGGCGGCACTGGGTCAAGGGCGAGACCTCCGGACACCACCAGTACGTACGCTCGGCGGCGCTGGACTGCGACGGCGACGCGGTGCTGCTCAGCGTGGAGCAGGTCGGTGCCGCCTGCCACACCGGCGCCGGCAGCTGCTTCCAGCACGACCTGCCGGTGGCCGGGCAGGTGGCGCGATGACCACCGGTGCCGTGGCGCCCGACCTGGCCACTTTCCGCGCCCTGGCCCGGCAGCGCCGGGTGGTGCCGGTCACCCGCCGGCTGCTGGCCGACGGGGAGACCCCGGTCGGTCTGTACCGCAAGCTCGCCGGCGGGCCCGGCACCTTCCTGCTGGAGTCGGCCGAGCAGGGCGCCGCTACCGGCGGGACCGCGTGGTCGCGCTACTCCTTCGTCGGCGTGCGCAGCGCGGCCACCCTCACCGCCCACGACGGGCGCGCCCGCTGGCTCGGGACACCGCCGGCCGGCGTGCCCACCGACGGCGACCCGGCCGAGGTGCTGCGGGAGACCGTCGCCGCGCTGACCGACGCCGGTCACCGCGATCCGGACCTGCCGCCGCTGACCGGGGGCATGGTCGGCTACCTCGCCTACGATCTGGTGCGCCGGTTCGAGCGGCTTCCCGCGTACGCCGAGGACGACCTCGAGCTGCCGGAGCTAGGCATGATGCTCGCCACCGACCTGGTGGTGCTCGACCACTACGACGGCTCGGCGATCCTGGTGGCCAACGCGGTGCTGCCCCCGGAGGAGGCGGCCCGGTCCGAGGTGGCGGAGGCGGCATACCATCATGCGGTCGGTCGGCTGGACGCCATGACCACCGCGCTGTCGCGCCCGCTGCCGCCGCTGATCTCCACGGTGGACCAGGGCGTGCCGCCGGGGGAGGTGCGGCACCGCACTCCCGCCGGCGGGTATCCGAAGGCGGTGGAGGCGGCCAAGGAGGCCATCGCCGCCGGGGAGTGCTTCCAGATCGTGCCGTCGCAGCGCTTCGAGCGCGACACCGACGCCGACCCGCTGGACGTCTACCGGGTGCTGCGTACCCGCAACCCCAGCCCGTACATGTACCTGCTGCGCTACGACGGGTTCGACATCGTCGGCTCCTCACCGGAAGCGCACCTGAAGGTCACCGTCGGCGCGGACGGCACCCGGCGGGCGCTGCTGCACCCGATCGCCGGCACCCGCCCCCGCGGCGCCACCGCGGCCGAGGACGCCGCCCTGGCCACGGAGATGGTCAGCGACCCCAAGGAGCGCGCCGAGCACATCATGCTCGTCGATCTCGGCCGCAACGATCTGGGCCGGGTCTGCCGGCCGGGCACGGTGGAGGTCCCGGAGTTCGCCGCGGTGGAACGCTACAGCCACGTGATGCATATCGTGTCCACCGTGGTCGGGCAGCTGCGCGAGGATCGCAGCACCTTCGACGCCCTGGTGGCCACGTTCCCGGCCGGCACCCTGTCCGGGGCGCCGAAGGTGCGCGCGATGCAGCTGATCGAGGAGCTGGAGCCGACCCGTCGTGGCCCGTACGGCGGTACGGTCGGCTACTTCTCGTTCGGCGGCGACCTGGACATGGCCATCGCCATCCGTACCGCCCTGATGCGGGGCGGCCGGGCGTACGTACAGGCCGGCGCCGGGGTGGTGGCCGACTCGGACCCGGCGTCCGAGGAGACCGAGACCCGCAACAAGGCCGCCACCGTGCTGTCGGCCATCGCCGCGGCCGAGACCCTGCGGGCCGCCCGATGAACGCCGCGACAGGGCGCGCGGGCAGTCCGCCGCGGCGGGAGCTGGCCATGGTGGTGGTGGTGGGCGTGGCCGGTGCGGCGCTGGCGCTATTCGCGGCCAGCCGCACCTGGGCGGTCGAGGTGGTGGCGCGGCCGGCACCGCTGCCGGACGAGCGCACTGTGCGCGACGGAGGTGACCTGCTGCCGTGGCTGCCGGCGCTGGGCTGGGTGGCCCTGGCCGGGGCGGTGGTGCTGGTGGCGGTGCGGGGCAGGTGGCGCCGGGCGCTGGGCGGCCTGCTGGCGGCGGCCGGGGCCGGCGTGGCCGCCGGAGCGGGGTGGGCTGCGGCGGATGCGTCATTGGCGTTGACCTGGCCGCTGCTGGGCGTACTCGGTGGCGCGGCGGTGGCCACCGCCGGCGTGCTGGCGGCGTGGCGCAGCGGGCGGTGGCCGGCGATGGGGGCACGGTACGAGCGCCCCCGCGGCCGTGGCGGCGCAGGAGGTCGACCCGGTCGGGCGGCGGGCGCCGAGAGCGGGACAGGCCACGACCGACAGTCGAGCCCGGAAGAGATCTGGGACGCGCTCGACCGGGGCGAGGACCCGACCGGCTGACCGGTGCGCGCCGGTCGGCCCGGTGTACCGGGCCGTGCCGGCGGGCCGGCAAGCCCGGGCGGCCGCGCATTATGCCGTACCCCCTGCGGTGAACTGTGCCATACCCCCCGGGGCCGGGCAGTCGCCGCTACGCCTAGCATCAGCGCAATGGCACCCGGCGAAGGTGTCGGGGCCGGCGGACCGGTCGCGCGTTCCGCGTCGGGACCGGGAGCCGTCTCCACCTTCGGTAGGGGCACCCGGAGAGGGGAGTCTCTTGACTGCTGCTGGGCGTACGGACCCGCCATCCGCCAACGTGCTCGACGAGCTGCTCGCCGGGGTACGCGCGGATGTGGAGACACGTCAGCAGCGCGTGCCCCTGGCCAACATCCGCGAGCAGGCCGAACGGGCGACCGCGCCACTTGACGCCTATTCCGTGCTGCGACGCGCCGGGGTCGGCGTCATCGCGGAGATCAAGCGTGCGTCGCCGTCGGCCGGTTCGCTCGCCGCCATCATTGACCCGGCGGCACTGGCGGCGGAGTACGCCGCCGGCGGGGCCCGCTGCGTCAGCGTGCTGACCGAGTCGCGACAGTTCAACGGGTCACTCGACGACCTCGCTGCGGTGCGTCACTCCGTCGACGTGCCGGTGCTGCGCAAGGACTTCATCGTCTCCAGCTACCAGGTGCACGAGGCGCGCGCGTACGGTGCCGACATGGTGCTGCTGGTCGTCGCGGCGCTGGAGCAGAAGGTGCTCGAAGGGCTGCGCGAGCGGGTGGAGTCGTTGGGCATGACCGCGCTGGTGGAGGTGCACGACGAGGACGAGGCCGACCGGGCGCTGGAGGCCGGCGCGCGGGTGATCGGGGTCAATGCCCGCAACCTGCGCACCATGGAGGTGGACCGGTCGGTGTTCGAGCGCATCGCCCCCGGTCTGCCCAACCACGTCGTCAAGATCGCCGAGTCCGGGGTGCGGGGCCCGCACGACCTGATCCGCTACGCCTCGGCCGGCGCCGACGCGGTGCTGGTCGGCGAGGGACTGGTGACGAAGAAGAGCCCGCGCGAGGCGGTCGCGGAACTGGTCACCGCTGGCAGCCACCCGGCCACCCCCCGCCCGGTGCGATGAGCACAGCCGGGCACGGTTCTGACGCGGCGGGCCAGCGGCCCGACGCCACCGGACACTGGGGCAGGTTCGGCGGCCGGTTCGTGCCCGAGGCGCTGGTGGCTGCGTTGGACGAGCTCGCCGACGCGCACGCGGCGGCCATGGCCGATGACGGGTTCCGGGCCGAGTTCGACGCGATGCTGCGCGAGTACGCCAACTGCCCGTCGCCGTTGTACGAGGCGCGCCGGCTGTCCGAGGCGGTGGGCGCGCGGGTGCTGCTCAAGCGAGAGGACCTCAACCACACCGGGGCGCACAAGGTGCGTAACGTGCTCGGCCAGGCGCTGCTGGCCCGGCGCATGGGCAAGCCGCGGGTGATCGCCGAGACCGGCGCCGGGCAGCACGGGGTCGCGGCCGCCACCGCCGCGGCGTACCTGGACCTGGAGTGTGTGGTCTACATGGGTGAGGTGGACACCCGGCGGCAGGCGCTGAACGTGGCCCGGATGCGCATGCTCGGGGCCACCGTGGTGCCGGTCGACACCGGCTCGCGGACCCTGAAGGACGCCATCAACGAGGCGCTGCGCGACTGGGTGACGAACGTCGACAAGACCCACTACCTGCTGGGCACCGCGGCCGGCCCGCACCCGTTCCCGGCGATGGTGCGTGACTTCGTCCGCGGCATCGGGGTGGAGGCGCGCGAGCAGTGCCTGGTGGCCACCGGCGCCCTGCCGGACGCGGTCACCGCCTGCGTCGGTGGCGGGTCGAACGCGATCGGTGCTTTCCACGCCTTCCTCGACGACGCGCCGGTGCGGCTGTACGGGTTCGAGGCCGGCGGCGACGGGATGGCCACCGGACGGCACGCGGCCAGCCTCACCGGCGGGGCGGTCGGCGTGCTGCACGGGGCGCGCACCTACCTGCTGCAGGACGACGACGGCCAGACGGTGGAGTCGCACTCGATCTCGGCCGGCCTGGACTACCCGGCGGTGGGTCCGGAGCACGCCTGGCTGCACGCCACCGGGCGCGCCGACTACCGGGCGGTGACCGACGCGGAGGCGATGGAGGCGTTCGCGCTGCTGTCGCGCACCGAGGGCATCATCTGCGCGATCGAGAGCGCGCACGCGCTGGCCGGCACCATGCGGGTGGTCCCGGAACTGGCCGCGGCGCTGGGCCGGCGTCCGACGGTGGTGGTGACCCTGTCCGGGCGCGGCGACAAGGACATGACCACCGCCGGCACCTGGTTCGGGCTGCTGGCCGAGGGCGACCGGTGAGCGTGACCGCAGCGTTCGACCGCGCCCGCGCCGAGGGGCGTGCGGCGCTGGTGGCCTACCTGCCGGCCGGGTACCCGAGCGTGGCCGAGGGCATCGAGGCGATGCGGGCCGTGGTCGCCGCCGGGGCGGACCTGGTGGAGGTGGGGCTGCCGTACTCCGACCCGGTCATGGACGGCCCGGTGATCCAGCGCGCGACCCAGGCAGCGTTGGGTGCCGGATGCCGCACCGCCGACGTGCTGCGCACGGTCGAGGCGGTCGCCGCGGCCGGCGCCCCAGTGGTGGTCATGACCTACTGGAACCCGGTGGAGCGCTACGGCGTGGACTCCTTCGCCCGGGACCTGGCCGCCGCCGGTGGTGCCGGGCTGATCACACCGGACCTGATCCCGGACGAGGCCGGCGAGTGGTTGGCCGCCGCCGACACCCATGACCTGGACCGGATCTTTCTGGTGTCGCCGTCGTCGACCGATGCGCGGCTGGCGGCCACCGTGGCGCGCTGCCGCGGGTTCGTCTACGCCACCGCGGTGATGGGGGTGACCGGTGCTCGCGAGCAGACCTCGCAGGCCGCGCCGGAACTGGTCCGGCGGGTGCGTGCCACCGGCACCACTCTGCCGGTGGGGGTGGGGTTGGGTGTGCGGGACCGCGCCCAGGCGGCCACCGTCGCCGGCTACGCCGACGCGGTGATCGTCGGCAGTGCGTTGGTCGACGCGCTGGCCTCCGGCCCCGCGCGGCTGACCGAGCTGACCGCGGATCTCGCCGCCGGCATCCGCACTCCGCTGTCACCCCCACCCGCGTCGATCTAGGGCTTTTGCACGTGGTTTGAGATCAAACCACGTGCAAAAGCCCTAGATCGACGCAGGGGTGGACGCCGGGTGGAGGGCGGGTCCGTCGGCCTCGCGGGCCTCCGGGATCTCCGGCTCGACGTCACGTTGCACCACCCGCAGCACGCCCGAGCGTCCCGCGCTCGCGTCGTCGACCGCCCAGCGGGTGGTCGCGGTCGTCGGCTCCGGCAGTTCGTCGGGCGTGTGCCACGACAACCGCCGGATCCGGCCCGGGGAGTTGACCGTGGCCTCGCCGGCGCTGGGCACGCCGCGGAACACGTGCATCAGCACGTCCGGCAGGTCGTCGCCGCAGGTATCGCCGGTCAGCTGATAGATACCCACCAGATCGACGATGTCGATCTCCATGCCGGTCTCTTCCCGGATGTCGCGCACCGCCGCCGCGACCGGACTCTCCCCGGTGCGGATCTTGCCCCCGGGCAGGACCCACAGTCGGTGTCCCTGGCTCTGCTGGCACAGCAGCACGCGGCCGGCGGGGTCGGTGACCACGGCGCCGACCGCGGAGGTGATGGAGCTCATGGATGCCACGGTAGACCCTCGCCGGCGTGACCACAGCCCGGAAACGTCCAGCCGGCGGCGACCCGTACCCCACCCGAGGAACCGCGCCAGGTAGCGTAGGCACCCGTGACCCTCGCCGCTATTCCCAGCCCGACCACCTCCGTGTGGGAGATCGGCCCGGTGCCGATCCGGGCGTACGCGCTGTTCATCGTCGCCGGCATCATCGTGGCCGCCGTGGTCACCGAATACCGCCTGCGCCAGCGCGGCGCCCCCAGGTGGGCCGTGCTCGACCTGGCTGTGTGGGCGGTGCCGTTCGGCGTGGTCGGCGCCCGCCTCTACCACGTGATCAGCTCGCCGCAGGCGTACTTCGGCGAGGGCGGCGACCCGATCCGGGCGCTCTACATCTGGGAGGGCGGCCTCGGCATCTGGGGAGCCATCGCCGGCGGTGCGTTCGGGGTCTGGCTCGGCTGCCGCTACCAGCTGAAACTGCCGTTCCTC
>SLSW01000281.1 GCA_007130245.1 Micromonosporaceae bacterium | reverse complement strand
CGGCACTGCGCCCGTTCGTGGCCGCGGCGGCCGCGGCCACGGCCGACGCCGGCGGCGCCGGACGGCCCGTGCTGGCGGTCACCGCCACCACCCGGGAGGCCGAGGACCTCGCCGCGGCCCTCGGCGACCTGCTGCCGGGCGACCAGGTGGCGGTCTACCCGGCGTGGGAGACGCTGCCGCACGAGCGGCTCTCGCCCCGCAGCGACACGGTGGGCCGCCGGCTGGCGGTGCTGCGGCGGCTGGCGCACCCCGGCGAGCGGCCGCTGACCGTCCTGGTCGCGCCGGTGCGTTCGATGCTGCAGCCCCAGCTCAAGGGTCTCGGCGACCTGGAGCCGGTGCATGTGCGCACCGGTGACACCGTCGACCTCGACCAGCTCGCGCGACGGCTGGCCGACCTCGCCTACACCCGGGTGGACCTGGTCACCAAGCGGGGCGAGTTCGCCGTCCGCGGCGGCATCCTGGACGTCTTCCCGCCCACCGCCGAGCATCCGCTGCGGCTGGAACTGTGGGGCGACGAGGTGGAGGAGATCCGTGCCTTCTCCGTGGCCGACCAGCGCGCCCTGGAGCCGGCCGGCACGCTCGCCGCCCCGCCGTGCCGGGAACTGCTGCTCACCCCGCAGGTACGCGAGCGCGCCGCCGCCCTGGCCGCCGCCCATCCGGAGCTGGCAGAGATCTGCGAACGCATCGCCGAGGGCATCCCGGTGGAGGGCATGGAGTCGCTGGCGCCGGTGCTCGCCGACGGTGAGCTGGAGCTGCTCACCGACACGCTGCCGTCGGGGACCCTGGTGCTGATGTGCGACCCGGAGCGCATCCGCGGCCGCGCCCACGACCTGGTGCGCACCAGCGAGGAGTTCCGCGAGGCGAGCTGGGCGGCGGCCGCGGCCGGCGCCGCGGTGCCGATCGACACCGGCGCGGTGGCGTTCCGCTCACTGGCGCAGGTGCGCGAAGCGGCGCTGGCGCGCGGGTTCGACTGGTGGAGCATCTCCCCGTTCGGGCTGGACCAGCCTGGGGCCGAGGAGAACCCGGAAACCACCGGCCGCGCGGAGCTGGACGCCGAGCTGGCCGAGATCACCGGCGAGGCGCCGGTCGCCCCGGCGCTGCCCGACCTCCCCGCCGACGACGGTGAGGCGGTGACGCTGCCCGCGGAGGCCGCGCCGCGCTACCACGGCGACACCTCCCGCGTGGTGCGCGATGTCAAGGGCTGGCTCGCCGAGGGGTGGCGGGTGGTGCTGGTGTTCGCCGGCCACGGGCCGGCGCAGCGGGCGGTGGAGGTGCTCCGCGACGCCGGCTTCGGCACCAGCCTGGTCGACCGGGTCGCCGCCGCGCCGGATCCCGGCGCGCTGCTGGTCACCACCGGGTCGCTGGGGTACGGGTTCACCGACGGTGAGGCGAAGCTGGCGGTGCTCACCGGTGACGACGTCACCGGTGGTCGCGGGGCCACCGCCCGCGAGCTGACAAAGATGCCGGCCCGGCGGCGCACCACCATCGACCCGCTGGAGTTGCGCGCCGGGGATCTGGTGGTGCACGAGCAGCACGGCATCGGGCGGTACGTGGAGATGGTGCGCCGCACCGTCAACGGCGCCGACCGCGAGTACGTGGTCATCGCGTACGCCCCGTCCAAGCGCGGCCACCCCGAGGACCGGCTGTTCGTGCCCACCGACGCGCTGGACCAGCTGTCGCGATACGTCGGCGGCGAGAACCCGCCGCTGCACAAGATGGGCGGATCCGACTGGCAGAAGGCCAAGGCCCGCGCCCGCAAGGCGGTCCGGGAGATCGCCGCGCAGCTCATCCAGCTCTACGCCGCCCGCACGTCCACCAAAGGCCACGCGTTCGGGCCGGACACGCCGTGGCAGCGGGAACTGGAGGACGCGTTTCCGTGGGTGGAGACGCCCGACCAGATGGCGGCCATCGACGAGGTCAAGGTCGACATGCAGCAGCCGGTCCCGATGGACCGGCTGATCTGCGGCGACGTCGGGTACGGCAAGACCGAGATCGCGGTGCGGGCGGCGTTCAAGGCGGTCACTGACGGCAAGCAGGTGGCGGTGCTGGTGCCGACCACCCTGCTGGCGCAGCAGCACTTCACCACCTTCACCGAGCGGATGGCGCAGTTCCCGGTGCAGATCCGGCAGCTGTCGCGGTTCGCCACCGCCTCCGAGGCGGCCGACACCATGGCCAAGCTCGCCGACGGCACGGTGGACGTCGTCATCGGCACCCACCGGCTGCTGCAGCCCACTACCCGGTTCCACCGGCTGGGGCTGGTGATCGTCGACGAGGAGCAACGGTTCGGCGTCGAGCACAAGGAGCACCTCAAGGCGCTGCGGGCGTCCGTGGACGTGCTCACCCTGTCGGCCACCCCCATCCCGCGCACCCTGGAGTTGTCGATCACCGGCATCCGCGAGATGTCCACCATCGCCACCCCGCCGGAGGAACGCCACCCAGTGCTGACCTACGTCGGGGCGCAGCACGACAAGCAGATCGCCGCGGCCATCCACCGCGAGCTGCTGCGCGACGGGCAGGTGTTCTACCTGCACAACCGGGTGGAGTCGATCGAGCGGGTGGCGCGGCGGGTACGCGAGCTGGTGCCGGAGGCGCGGGTGGCGGTGGCGCACGGCCAGATGAGTGAGTCCCGGCTGGAGCAGGTGATGGTGGGCTTCTGGCGCAAGGAGTACGACGTGCTGGTGTGCACCACCATCGTCGAGTCCGGCCTGGACATCCCGAACGCCAACACGCTGATCGTGGAACGCGCCGACCTGCTGGGGCTCGCGCAGCTGCACCAGATCCGCGGCCGGGTCGGCCGCGGCCGGGAGCGGGCGTACGCCTACTTCCTCTACCCGCCGGAGCGTCCGCTGACCGAGCAGGCGCACGAGCGGCTGGCCACCATCGCGCAGCACACCGAACTGGGAGCGGGCATGTACGTGGCGATGAAGGATCTGGAGATCCGCGGCGCGGGCAACCTGCTCGGGGGCGAGCAGTCCGGTCACATCGAGGGCGTGGGTTTCGACCTGTACGTGCGGATGGTAGGCGAGGCGGTACAGGCGTACAAGGGCGAAAAGCCGGCCGAGGAGGAGGCCGAGGTCAAGGTCGACCTGCCGGTGGACGCGCACCTGCCGCACGACTACATCGGCGTGGAGCGGCTGCGGCTGGAGGCCTACCGCAAGCTCGCCACCGCCGGCAGCAACGAGCAGCTGGACGAGGTGGTCGCCGAGCTGACCGACCGGTACGGTCCGCCGCCGCCGCAGGTGGCCAACCTGGTGGAGGTGGCACGGTTCCGGCTGTTGGCGAAGTCGTACGGGCTGACCGATGTGTCGCTGCAGGGCCGGCACATCCGGTTCTCCCCGGTGTCGCTGCCCGACTCGGGCCAGCTGCGGCTCAAGCGGTTGTACCCGGACGCGGTCTACAAGGCGGCGGTGAGCACGGTCTCGGTGCCGCGGCCGGCCACCCGCCGGGTCGGCGGTGAGCCGCTGCGCGACACCGCGCTGCTGGACTGGTGCGCCGGCCTGGTGCGCGACGCGCTGGCCGCTCCGGCGCCGGTCGCGTAGCGTCCTACCCGGGGTCGGGGTCCCCGTGCGGGGTTTGTCGACGCCTGCCCCAGCGGGCTGTGCTCCGCCCAGGCGTGAGACAGTTTGCTCGCACCCTGTTCGCCGTGGAGGATTTGACCATGATGTCCGGCCGCCGACTCGTCGCCGCCGTCGCTCTCGCGATACTCGCCCCGCTGGGGCTGGTCGCATGCCAGACCGACCCGGCGGTCGCGGCGTACGTCGAGGACACCGAGATCAGCGAGGAGCGGGTCACCGGCGTCGTCAACGCGCTGCGGGCCTCGTACGAGGGGGAGCTGGAGGACGAGCTGGCCAGCCTGGCCGGGTTCGACGACGTCGACGACGCGCAGCTCGCCGAGTACCGCGCCGACGGTCGCGAGGAGATCGAGCACCAGCTCACCGCCGCGCGCGACCGGGTGCTGCTGTTCCTGGTGCTCACGGAGGTCAGCGTCCGGTTCGCCGAGGACGAGGGATTCGGGTTCCCGGAGCCGGACCTGGCCGGCATCGCGGAGCAGACGGATCTGCCGGAGGACCACCCGTACGTCGAGGTGGTGGCCGAGTTCAACGCCGTCGTCGGCACCGTGGTGCAGGCGCGGGCCGAGCCGGGCGAGCCCACCGAGGCCGACCAGCGGGAGGTGTACGAGAACCTCCGGGTCGAGGGCGCGGAGCTGGACATCGCGTTCGAGGAGGTGCAGGAGTTCCTCACACCGGACGTGCTCGCGGTGCCGGTGGGCATCCGTGACCTGCTGGTGCAGATGGTGGAGCAGGTGGATGTGCGGGTGCAGCCGGGATATCACCTGGAGTACCAGGTGCCGGTGAGCGTCGGCCCGGCGACGTCGCACCTCGGCGTGCTGATCAGCGAACCCAGCTCCGTGCAGGACGCGAGCTGAGCGGACGCCGCGGCATGCCCGCCCGGATCGTGCTGCTGGTCACCTCGCCGCGACTGCCGGCCGGGCTGCTGAGCGCGCAGGCCTGGGACCTGGTGCGGGCCCATCCGGTGCTGGCCGGAGCCGAGAGCCCCACCACTGACGCGCTGCGCTCCGCCGGCGCCTCGGTAACCGTGCTGCCCGCTGCTCCCCCGCCCCAGGAAGGGTCCCCTGTTCAGGCTATGCCTGTGAGCGGGGACCCTTCCTGGGTGGAGGAGCTGCTGGCGGCGGCCGCTGAACACGACACCGTGGTGTGGCTGGCCGGCCCGGCCGGCGACCAGGAGCTGGCCCGGATGCTGGGGCTGCGGCTGCT
>SLSW01000175.1 GCA_007130245.1 Micromonosporaceae bacterium | reverse complement strand
GGCCACCGGTGTGATACCGGAGGCCGTCTGGTCCGAGGTGGATGAATGGGTGCGGCAGTGGCGGCAGCGGCTGACCAGCGAGGCGCCCGCGACGTGGGGGGAGGCGCTCGGTGTCGACCTGCACCGGCTGCGGTGGCTGGTGCGGGACCGGCATCTGAGCGCGGCCGGCGAGGATCCGGCGCTGCTGCGCCAGGTCAACCCGCGCGCCGGCGAGCCCGTCCACGAGGACTCCGGCGGCCCGTGCGTGGAGTGGTATGAGGCCGCCGGCGTGCTGTGCGTGCGGCTGCGCACCCTGGACGACTCCGGTGGCAACGAGCCGCTGCTGGCGCGGTGGCGCGACGCGCACGCGGAGCACTTCGCCCACGACCGGATCATCGTCGATGTGCGGGGCAACGGCGGCGGCAACGATATGTACGTGCACCAGTGGATTTCCGACCACGTCCCGGCGCCCACGACGGTCATGTCTGCCCGGGCGTGGGGGCTCGGTGGTGAGGCACTGTACCTGTGGAACACGGCGGTGGCCCTGGAGGCCGGCCGCGGCGCGGACGCGGTGCCGGAGTCGGTCCGCGCCAAGCTACCCACCCCCGCCCCGGACATGGTGCTGGCCGAGGTCGAGGGTGCGGCGACGCTTGCCGCCGGGGACTCACCGTGGCACGGGCGGATGCTGGTGCTCACCGACCCACGTACCGGCTCGTCGGGTGAGAGCGGCGCGTGGGCGCTGCGGCAGGCCTTCGGCGCCCGGCTGGCCGGCGGCCGCTCGACCGGCGCCCTGCGGTTCGGCAACATCACCCCCTACCTCCTGCCTCGCAGCGGCATGCTGGTCAGACTGGCCAGCACCCAGTGGGTGTTGTACGACGGCAGCAGCACGTGGAGCGGGCACGACGAGGTGGAGCTGGTCGGGCTGCCGGTGGACGTGCCGCTGCCGGCGGACACCCCGCTGGCGGCGGTCGCCGCGGACTTCGACACGCACTACCAGGCCGGCGCGGCCGCACCCTGACGGTGCTGCGGTGGGTCGCTCGGGCAGGATGGGGTCGTGTCCAGCCTGACCCAACAAGAGGCCGCGACCCGGGCGGCGACCGTCACCGTGCACGGGTACGAGCTCGACGTCGACCTGACCGGCGGCACCGAGACGTTCCGCTCCACCACCACGATCCGGTTCTCCACCGCCGAGGATGACGCGCAAACCTTCGTCGAGCTGCGCCCGGTCAGCCTGCACCGCGCCCGGCTGAACGGCGCCGACCTCGACCCGGCGGCGCTGGCCGGCGGGCGGCTGCCGCTGACCGGCCTGGCCGCCGGCGCCAACGAGCTCACGGTCGAGGCGGAGTTCGCATACTCGCACGCCAGCGAGGGCATGCACCGCTTCCTGGACCCGGCTGACGGGGAGGTCTACGTCTACGCCCAGCCGTCGATCACGCAGGCGCCGGCGTTCATGGCCTGCTTCGACCAGCCGGACCTGAAGGCCCCGATGACCGTACGGGTCACCGCGGACCCGCGCTGGCGGGTGCGCGCCAACAGCCACGGTGAGCAGACCGCCCCCGGGCGGTGGGAGTTCGCGCCCACCCCGCCGCTGGCCACCTACCTGATGACGCTGGCCGCCGGGCCGTACCACGAGATCACCAGCGAGCACGACGGCGTCCCGATGGCGCTGCTGGCGCGCGCCTCGCTCGCGGCCGACCTGGACCGGGAGGCCGCGGAGCTGTTCGAGATCACCGCCGCCTGCCTGGACAGCTACCACGAGCTGTTCGGCATCCGGTACCCGTACGGCACGTACGACCAGGTCTTCGTCCCCGAGTTCAGCTGGGGCGCGATGGAGTTCCCCGGCTGCGTGCTGATCCGCGACGAGTACGTGTTCCGTTCGGCGGTCACCGACACCGAGCGGCAGTCCCGCGCGGTGCTGATCGCGCACGAGATGGCGCACATGTGGTTCGGCAACCTGGTCACCATGCGCTGGTGGGACGACCTGTGGCTGAACGAGTCGTTCGCCGACTACCTCGGATGGCGGGTGGCCAGCGAGGCCACCCGCTGGACGAACGCCTGGACCGGCTACAGCGTGGCCCGCAAGAGCTGGGGATACGCCGCCGACCAGCGCCCGTCGACCCATCCGGTGGCGCCGGAGGAGGTGGCCGACACCGCGGCGGCGTTCACCAACTTCGACGGGATCTCGTACGCCAAGGGCTCGGCGGTGCTGCGTCAGCTGGTGGCGTGGGTGGGCGACGAGGCGTTCCGTGCCGGGCTGAAGACCTACTTCGAGACCCACGAGTGGGGCAACGCCACGCTGGCCGACCTGCTGACGGCGCTGTCGAAGGCATCCGGGCGGGACCTGACCGAGTGGGCGGCGGTGTGGTTGCGCGCGCCGCAGGTGAACACGTTGCGGCCGCAGGTGGAGACGGACGCCGAGGGCCGGTATGCGGCGGTGCGGGTGGTGCAGGACGCGCCGCCGGCGCACCCGGCCCTGCGCCAGCACCGGATCGCGGTGGGGGTGTACGACGACGCCGGCGACGCGGTGGTGCGCCGCACCCAGGTGCGCATCGACGTGGAGGGCGAGGGCGTCGAGGTGCCGGAGCTGGCGGGGGAACCGGCCGGGGCGCTGCTGCTGGTCAACGACGACGACCTGACCTACGCCAAGATCCGCGCCGGGGCTGACCTCGTACCGTTGCTGCCACGGGTGACCGACCCGCTGGCGCGCGCGGTGCTGTGGACCTCGGCGTGGGACGCCTGCCGGGACGCGGAACTGGCACCGGAGGAGTTCGTGGCGCTGGCGGCGGCGACGCTGCCGGCGGAGACCCAGGTGCCGGTGTTCGAGACGATGCTGCAGACCAGCGTGGACATCGCGGTCAATCGCTACCTGCCGCCGGAGCGGCGCCCGGAGGCGTACGCGGCCCTGGTGGTGGCGTGCCGGGGCGTGCTCGCGCAGGCCGCCCCCGGCAGCGACGCACAGCTGGCCGCGGCGCGCGGCCTGGTCGCCTGCGCCGGGGGCCACGACGCGGACTGGCTGGCCGGATGGCTGGACGGGGCCGGCGTTCCGGAAGGGCTGGCGCTCGACCAGGAGCTGCGGTGGGCGGTGTTGCGGCGGCTGGCCGCGCTCGGCGCCGCCGGCGAGGACCTGATCGCGGCCGAGGCCGAGCGCGACCCCAGCGCCCGCGGTGTGCAGGAGGCGACCCGGTGCCGGGCCGCGCGGCCGGATCCGGCCGCCAAGGAGCACGCCTGGCAGATGATCACCGCCGACCGCGAGCTGTCCAACCGGGTGGTGGCCGCCGCGGCGGAGGGTTTCTGGCATCCGGATCAGGCGGATCTGACCAGCGGGTACGTGGCGCGCTACTTCGCTGAGATCGGCGACATGGCCCGGTGGCGTCCGGAGCAGATGGTCACCGCGGTGGCGCGGGCGGCCTACCCGGTGTACGCGGTGGACGAGTCCACGGTGGCGGCGGCGCAGGCGCGTCTGGCCGCCGGGGACCTGCACCCGGCGCTGCGCCGGGTGATCGTCGACGCCACCGACGACCTGCGGCGGGCGGTGGTGGTGCGGGCCGCTTACGGGGCGTCGGGGTGACCGGGCAGCCCGGTGCGCGCCGCGTCGGGGTGATGGGCGGCACCTTCGATCCGATCCACCATGGCCACCTGGTGGCCGCCAACGAGGTGGCGGAACGGTTCGCGCTCGACGAGGTGGTGTTCGTGCCCACCGGCCAGCCGTGGCAGAAGGGCAGCGCCGCCAGCCCGGCCGAGGACCGTTACCTGATGACGGTTATCGCCACCGCCTCCAACCCGCGGTTCACCGTCAGCCGGGTGGACATCGACCGGGGCGGGCCGACCTACACCGTGGACACGCTGCGGGACCTGCGCCGCGAGTACGGCGGCGACGTGGAGCTGTACTTCATCACTGGTGCCGACGCGCTGGAGCGGATCCTGACCTGGAAGGACGCCGACGAGGTGTTCGGGCTGGCCCATTTCGTGGCCGTGACCCGCCCCGGGTTCACGCTGTCGGACGCGCACCTGCCGGCCGAGACGGTGAGCCTGGTCCAGGTGCCGGCGATGGCGATCTCGTCCAGCGACTGCCGGGCGCGGGTGGCGGTGGGCAAGCCCATCTGGTACCTGGTTCCCGACGGAGTAGTGCAATACATTGCAAAACGGCATTTATATCTGATTAATAGTTGAAACTGGCATGATTCGTCGCGCCGGGGAAGATCCGTACGGCGTGGCGGTGTTGGTCTGTGAGACGCTGGAAGTCAGCGGAGGAGAAGGGAGAGCGAGTGCCTGCATCTGAGCGCGCCCACGAGCTGGCGCAGGCGGCGGCGCAGGCCGCAGCGGACAAGAAGGCGCAGGACATCGTCATCATCGACGTCACCGACCAGCTCGTGATCACCGACGCGTTCATGCTGGCCTCGGCACCCAACGAGCGCCAGGTCACCGCGATCGTCGACGAGATCGAGAAGCGGTTGCTGGAGCTGCCGGACAAGGCCAAGCCGATGCGACGCGAGGGTGAGCGCGCCGGGCGATGGGTGCTGCTGGACTACAACGACCTGGTGGTGCACGTGCAGCACAGCGAGGACCGCGAGTTCTACGCGCTGGACCGGCTCTGGAAGGACTGCCCGCACATCCCGTTCACCGACCGCACCCTGACCGCGGTGGCCCCGCCGCGCGCGACTGAGGCGGACCAGGCCGCGGAGGACGCCGGGTGACCACGCTGATCCTCTGGCGGCACGGTCACACCGACTGGAACTCCGAGCAGCGGGTGCAGGGCCACACCGACACACCGCTCAGCGAGCTGGGCCGGGACCAGGC
>SLSW01000262.1 GCA_007130245.1 Micromonosporaceae bacterium | reverse complement strand
GTCGCGTAGTCCGACGCCGCACCGAGAGTGCCCGACTCCAGCGCCACCGGCGCGGCGATGCCGCCCCGGTGCATGTTGTCCACCACCGCGCCCCGCACCGCCGGCATCCGGAACGTGGCGATCACCGGCTCCGGCTCACCGGCTTCGTTGGTCATCGTCACGATGCGGCAGGTGACCACCGCGTCCAGGGCCAGATCCGCGAGATCCGGATGGTTGGTCAGGCACGGCTGGACAATGAACGCCTGACCGACCGACCGCTCCGCCAACCACGCGACGAAACGGTGCCGGGGAACCTTCTCGTCAGTGTCGGTGCCGCGGAAGCTGTCGCCGTCAGCGAGGCAGGTCCAGCGCTGGGCGTCGACGCCGCGCTTTCCGGCCAGCGGCTTCACGAACAGGTCCGCCTCCGGAAGCTCCCCGGAAGTGACGACGCGGCCGTGCTCGACCACCGCCAGAGTTGGCGCCACTGCCAACCCGTTACTCCGCGCCCGTTCCGCGAACGCCACCTTGTCGGATAACGGCGACAATTCAGCTAAATTGTCGACCTCGGCCAGCATCTCGTACAGCACCGGCGAGTTCTCGTGGCCATGCAGATACTGCCCCGCGCGCGCCCGGTTGTCCAGCCGGTAGAACTCGTAGCGGTAGTAGTTCTCCGGCATCGACGGCAGCGTGACCGACAGCCGCAGCATGTCCCACACCTGGCGGCGGAGCGGGACATTCGCGGCTTCGCGGATGAACCGCCCGTTGGCCCGCAGCAGCGCGACCGACTGGATCAGCACGTCACCCACGTACCACCGCACCGCCCGCGCCAGCCGGTTGCGGGGCATCCCGTGCCGCTCATAACGCTCGAACGCCCGCGGCAGGAAGTCCTCACGGTGCCGCAAGTAGAGCAGGTGCAGCCGGGCGGCGCTGTCGGTGGCCGCCGCCTGCTGCCAGCGACGTCGAGTGGCGCGGGTCACCACCGGCACCACGCGGCCCCGGCGCCGCCACAGGTCCCGCAGCACGCCCTGCCGGCGGTAGCGCACCGCGCGGGCGGCCAGCGCGCGGGCGAACGCCACCGACGACGCGTCCCACGAGCGTGGCGGCTCCGGCAACTGGTAGGCCAGATGCGGAGTCAGCTCGCAGACCTCAGCGAAGGCCGCTCCCGCTTCGTCGAGCCGGCCGGCACGCTCCAGCGCGAAGCCGAGCCGATAGCACCACAGCGAACGACGGCCGCTCACCGGACGGACCATCCGGCACGCCGCCGCGACCGCCGACCACACCGCCGGCCGCCGCGACGCCTTCAGCCTCGTCACCAGCCTTGCCCGCACCTGGAGTACCCTACTCTCAGGTCAGATAGACAGGCGCCAGCAGCACGCCACTGATTCCCCGACCCCCGGAACGATTGAGCCAGGACGTTGAAGCGACCAGTTGTCTACACCTGCGGCACGTTCGATCTGTTCCACCTGGGTCACCTGCGCATGATCCAGAACGCGGCGGCGCTCGGCGAGACCCTGATCGTGGCTGTCAGCACCGACGAGCTGGTCGAGACGTACAAGAACGTACGCCCCGCGGTGCCGTTCGAGGAGCGGCTGGAGATCGTGCGCGCGATCCGGGGAGTCGACATCGCCGTCGCGCAGACCTCGCAGGACAAGTACGAGGCCTGGGAGAGGATCGGGTTCGATATCTGGGTGGTCGGCGACGACTGGTTCGGCCACGACAAATACGAGAACTACCGCAAGCAGCTAACCGACGTCGGGGTGTCGTGCGTCTTCCTCCCTTACACGACCGGCCTGTCATCGACCCAGCGACGCATCGCCAACGGTCATCAGTGAACCTGCTCCACTGCGCCGACAAAGTGCTCGAGTTGTTCTATTGCGCTGTGTCGCCACGACCGCGCCGCGGTGCTGCAGATAACGCCGACCGCCCTGCGCGACGAACAGCATCTCCGCGTCCCACTTCCTGGCGCCCGCCACCAGCTCTTCCTGATTAGGAACGCACCATGACCCATCACTCGGCGACGAGCTGATCACCTCACCGACCGCGGCAAGCGTGGCCGGTTCGGGCGCTTTGACATCCACCAGGATGCGACGGAAGCCCCGCCGCCTGCACACACCCGGCAGATGCTAGCTGGTCACATAGCCGGCTCTACGCCGGTGCTCAACCGTCCGAGGGTGCTGGGCTGGATAGTGATCCCGCCTCACAAATAGGGACACATCACCGCTTGGGTTGCGAAGGTGACCGGGCCGGAATCGCTTGCGCCGTCCGCATCGATCCGCTTCGGATGCTGCCGAATTGGTCCGATGTGTTCTTGCTAGTATAGCCAATCGTCGTTGCGCCGCGCTGACAGACCATCACGGAGAGATGTTGCCCGGGCTGCGCAAGAATATTTACAATCCTGCAGTTGCCTTACTCAAGGACCCCTAAAGGAGCTCGATGTTAACCACCCCCTTCCGGCCGGCGCGCCTTGTCGCAGGCGCGGGTTGTGCCGTCCTGCTCTCCATGTCATTAGCCACGGTTGCGGCCGCTCAAGACTCCGAGCCTGTGGCCTCGGCGTTCCTGGATTCCCGGGACATTGCGATCGGTGTCGACGAGTCAACCGAGGGCAAGACTGTTGCGCTCGACATTGTGGAGAACCTGCCGCCGGTATCAAGGCCCGACGACCTGACGGTCGAGATCGACAGTTCACCGGCTGACGGCATCCTCGTCGTGGAGGTCCTCGGCGGCGACTGCAGCGTCGCCGACATGGTGACCACGTGTGACGTGTCCTATGACCCACAGCCGTTCAACGTCATGCGCGATGTCCTGGCCGTGAACTTGAAGGTCGCGTCCGACGCCGAGATCGGCGACGTCGGAGTGATCGAGGTGACAACCACCGGTGACGGTTTCGCGCCGTCAACCACCGAGCACGAGATCGAGATCACCGAACCGACGGCTGACCTGCAGGTCAAGCGTCTGGTGAGCCCTCGAACCGAGCCCGGCGGCGTGGCCGAGTTCCAGCCGATCGTTCACAATGCCGGAGACCAGACCGCTGAATTCGTGCGGCTGGAGATCGGCGACGCCCGGTATGCGGACGTCGTTCATGACTACAGCAACTGCTTCTCGACCATCGAGTTCCCAGTCGCCTGCACCTTTGAGCTTGACCTTGCCCCCGGTGAGACCGCCATGGTGCCCAGCGCCAGCGCCGTCGAGGTGGGCGTGCCGTCCAATGCTCCCCACCAGGGCCACGTCAGGATGCTGTACGAGGCGTGGCCTGTCAGCTCAGAGCAGCCTGGTTCGGGTGACGGGCCGGTGCTCCAGCTGGTCAAGGTTTCGGACGTGGAGTTCGGCGCAGGACGTGAGAGCGGCACGCTCGAGATCCCGCTGGGTGACAACCCGTCAGACGTCGCCGCCATCGGCGCCGACATCACCGGTGCTGTGGGTGACGTTGTCTCGGTCGAGGTTGGCGCGTCCAACGACGGTCCCGCTGACCTTCAACGAGGCGCTGACCGACTGCCCAACATCGAGGTGATCTTCCCAGAGGGCGTCACGGTCCTATCGCTCGGAAGTGACGAAGGCGCCGGCGACGACGGCCCACGACTGTGTGCGCCGATCATCGACGGCGCGCCCGCCACTGGTGACGACCGACAGCCGCACGGGCTCCACTACCTCTGCGAGGTCGGACTCCTGCCGGCCAGCGAGGATGCGACGTTCACCTTCGACGTGGAGATCACCAGCGATGACCCGGCGACGGGCAGGGTGGAAGTCAATGGGGTGGTCAACGACCCCAACCCGGACAGCCAGGTCGCTGAGATCACGCTGCACCAGGTGGACCCGGATGATCCCAACGGTGTGGGAGACGATCCCAACGGTGTGGGAACACCTCAGCTGCCGGTGACCGGCACCACCGCGGCGGTGGTCGCTGCCGCAGGTGCGCTGGTCCTCGCGCTCGGGTTGACCCTCGTCGTGGCTGCTCGCAAGCGACGTATCCGGCTCATCGACGAACCTGGCACCTGACATTGAGTATTGAGTGGCCGTGTAGCGCGTTGCGCTACACGGCCACTCTGGCTTTGTTAGGCAGACAACGCACGGCCGCGTCTGGGTCAACCGACCGGTGAAGGTCGTCATACCACCGTTCGCTCAGAGGCTCCGTGGGATAGGGCCTGCAGGAGCTGCCGCGGAGCCGGCAGCGCACGTGCGTGCTGCCGCTGAGCGGGGTGAGGACGCGGTAGGTGCAGCTGAGGTGGACCGGCTGCTGCGGGAATCCGTGTGGCTGGCGCGGCATCGGTCGGATCGGGCCTGGTCCGAGCCCGCTCCTCCATGGAGCGTTGCCGTGCGCGCCGCGGTGAACCATGCGATGGCAGAGGCGACGGCTGCGGGCGTACGGTGTGGGCACGCCGCTCACCTGTTCGCCGGGCTGGTGAACGAGCAGAACCGAGCGGTCGCACTGCGTGTAGCGGCTGGGGTGGATCCACGGCCATTAGCGAGCCGGCCTTTCGGCAGGCGGCCGCCGTGCCGAGTGACCGTCGGATGCTGGAACGTTGTCGGTCAGACCCGCCACTAGGGCAGGACGTCGTGAAGGTGGAACGCCGGGCGCGGCGTATCGCGAAGCGAGCTGGGCACGACAACGTGGGGACCCTGCACATCCTCGTGTCGCTGCTGCAGGATCCTGCAAGAGGGGCCGAATAATGATGAGAGCTGCCAAGGTTGATGTCCTGGGATCGAATGCTGCAGCACACGATCAACTCGCGACGTCCACCAGTCCCTCACGACTTTGTCCGGTGGCAGCCAGTTGCGTCAGTCCAATTCGCTGACCAGCGCCG
>SLSW01000188.1 GCA_007130245.1 Micromonosporaceae bacterium | reverse complement strand
GGGTCCGGTAGTTGATCGTCTCCGGCTTCTTGACCTCACCGTGCGACCACTGCCGGATGTCCTCCGCCGTGGCGAGGCCGATCCGCAGCTCATCAAAGAAGTTGACGTCAAGCACGTTGCATTTTTCCTTCTGGTTGTGGTGGGTCAGACCTCTTCGACGCTGCTCGGCTCACGCCGCGACAGGTCGATACCGAGTTCCTCGGCGGCCCGGAAGACCTCGTCGTCGGTGTCGCGCAGTTCCACCGCGACGCCGTCGCTGGAGAGCACCTCGACGTTGAGGCACAGCGACTGCAGCTCCTTGAGCAGCACCTTGAACGACTCCGGGATACCCGGCTCGGGGATGTTCTCGCCCTTGACGACCGCCTCATAGACCTTCACCCGGCCCAGCACGTCGTCGGACTTGATGGTCAGCAGCTCCTGCAGCGCGTACGCGGCGCCATAGGCCTGCATCGCCCAGCACTCCATCTCGCCGAACCGCTGGCCACCGAACTGGGCCTTACCACCCAGCGGCTGCTGGGTGATCATGGAGTACGGCCCGGTCGACCGTGCGTGGATCTTGTCGTCGACCAGGTGGTTCAGCTTGAGCACGTAGAGGTAGCCCACGGCGATCGGGTCCGGCATCGGCTCGCCGGAGCGACCGTCGAACAGCTTCGCCCGGCCACCGTCGCTCATCACGTGCTCGTCGTCACGATTGGGCAGGGTGCTGCTCAGCAGGCCGCTGATCTCCTGCTCGCGGGCACCGTCGAAGACCGGGGTGGCCACCCGGGTGCCTGGTGGGGCCTCAGCGGCACCGATCGCGTGCAGCGACTTCTTCCAGTCCTCGTCGTTACCGTCGACCTTCCAGCCGGTGTGGGCGATCCACCCGAGGTGGGTCTCCAGCACCTGCCCGATGTTCATCCGGCCCGGCACACCCAGCGGGTTGAGCACGATGTCGACCGGGGTGCCATCCGGCAGGAACGGCATGTCCTCGGTCGGCAGGATCTTGGCGATGACGCCCTTGTTGCCGTGGCGGCCGGCGAGCTTGTCGCCGTCCTGGATCTTGCGCTTCTGCGCCACGTAGACCCGCACCAGCTCGTTGACGCCCGGCGACAGCTCGTCGCCGTCGTCGCGGGAGAAGGTCCGCACGCCGATCACGGTGCCGGACTCGCCGTGCGGCACCTTCAGCGACGTATCGCGCACCTCCCGCGCCTTCTCGCCGAAGATCGCGCGCAGCAGCCGCTCCTCCGGGGTCAGCTCGGTCTCACCCTTCGGAGTGACCTTGCCGACCAGGATGTCCCCGGGCACCACCTCGGCACCGATGCGGATAATGCCGCGTTCGTCGAGGTCGGCGAGCATCTCCTCGCTGACGTTCGGGATGTCGCGGGTGATCTCCTCCGGGCCCAGCTTGGTGTCACGGGCGTCGACCTCGTGCTCCTCGATGTGGATCGAGGTGAGGACGTCCTCCTGCACCAACCGGTGGGACAGGATGATCGCGTCCTCGTAGTTGTGCCCCTCCCAGGACATGAACGCGACCAGCAGGTTGCGGCCCAGCGCCATCTCACCGTCGGCGGTGCACGGACCGTCGGCGATCACCTGGCCGGCCTCCACCCGGTCGCCCTCGTCGACCACCGGCTTCTGGTTGACGCAGGAGCCGGAGTTGGAGCGGCGGAACTTGTGCAGCAGGTAGGTGCGGCGGTTGCCGTCGTCCTGGTGCACGGTGATGTAGTCGGCGCACATGTCCTCGACGACCCCGCCGGCCTCGGCGACCACCACGTCACCCGCGTCGACGGCGGCACGGTATTCCATACCGGTGCCGACCAACGGCGCCTCGGCGCGCAGCAGCGGCACCGCCTGGCGCTGCATGTTGGCGCCCATCAGCGCCCGGTTGGCGTCGTCGTGCTCCAGGAACGGGATCATGGCCGTGGCCACGGACACCATCTGCCGCGGCGAAACGTCCATGTAGTCCACCGCGTCGCCGCCGACGAAGTCGACCTCGCCGCCCTTACGGCGCACCAGCACCCGACTCTCGGCGAAGCTGCCGTCGTCGTTCAGCGGGGCGTTCGCCTGGGCCTTGACGTACCGGTCCTCCTCGTCGGCGGTCAGGTAGTCGATCTGGTCGGTGACCTTGCCGTTGATGACCTTGCGGTACGGCGTCTCGATGAACCCGAACGGGTTGACCCGCGCGAACGTGGACAGGGCGCCGATGAGACCGATGTTCGGGCCCTCCGGCGTCTCGATCGGGCACATCCGCCCGTAGTGGGACGGGTGCACATCGCGGACCTCGAAACCGGCGCGCTCCCGCGACAGACCGCCCGGGCCGAGCGCCGACAGCCGGCGCCGGTGGGTCAGGCCCGCCAGCGGGTTGGTCTGGTCCATGAACTGCGACAGCTGCGAGGTGCCGAAGAACTCCTTGATCGCGGCGACCACCGGACGGATGTTGATCAGAGTCTGCGGCGTGATCGCCTCGACATCCTGGGTGGTCATGCGCTCGCGGACCACCCGCTCCATCCGGGACAGGCCGACCCGCACCTGGTTCTGGATCAGCTCCCCCACCGTGCGCAGGCGCCGGTTGCCGAAGTGGTCGATGTCGTCCGGCTCGTACCCCTCCTCGCCGGCGTGCAGGCGGCAGAGGTACTCCACGGTGGCGGCGACGTCGTCCTCGGTGAGCACCCCGGTGGAGATGGGCAGGTCCAGACCGAGCTTCTTGTTGAACTTGTAGCGGCCGACCTTGGCCACGTCGTACCGCTTCGGGTTGAAGAACAGGTTGTCCAGCAGGGTCTGCGCGTTCTCCCTCGTGGGCGGCTCGCCGGGGCGCAGCTTGCGGTAGATGTCCAGCAACGCCTCGTCCTGGGTGGCGATGTGGTCCTTCTCCAGGGTGGCCATCATCAGCTCGGACCAGCCGAACCGTTCCCGGATCTGCTCGGCCGACCATCCGATCGCCTTGAGCAGGACGGTGACCGCCTGCCGGCGCTTGCGGTCGATGCGCACACCCACGGTGTCGCGCTTGTCGACGTCGAACTCCAGCCAGGCGCCCCGGCTGGGGATGACCTTGACGCTGGTGAGGTCCCGGTCGGAGGTCTTGTCGGGCTGCTTGTCGAAATACACACCCGGGGACCGGACGAGCTGGGACACCACCACCCGTTCGGTGCCGTTGATGATGAAGGTGCCCTTCGGCGTCATCATCGGGAAGTCACCCATGAACACCGTCTGGCTCTTGATCTCGCCGGTGTTGTTGTTGGTGAATTCCGCGGTCACGAACAGCGGCGCACAGTAGGTGAGGTCCTTCTCCTTGCACTCCTCGATCGAGGCCTTGACCTCATCGAAGCGCGGGCTTGAGAACGACAGGGACATTGTGTCCGAGAAATCCGAGATCGGACTGATCTCGTCGAGGATCTCAGCGAGGCCGGACAGCGCATGCGGGTCGTCAGCTGTCAGGTTCTGCCAGGCTTCGTTGCCGATCAGCCAGTCGAACGACCTGGTCTGAATGGCCAGAAGGTCGGGCACCTCGAGATGTTCGGTGATCCTGCCGAAAGTGATCCGGCGGGATAGGAGTGCGTGTGATTGGGTATTAGTCTTCGCAGGGCTAGTTTCCGCGACGCGAGAAGCTGCCAAGATGCGTCCTTCCGAGGACCGGTGCTGCATTACGGCCGTGTGCGCACACCCCGACAGTCCCCCGATAACGCCCAATATCGGACACGACAGGCAGGGATAGTCGGAAGGCAGCGCAATCTAGCAGTGTAGCCGAGCGGCTAACCGCTGTCCAGCCTCTGGTGCAGCGAGTTTCCGCGACCGGACGCGTGTCCGCGGAAACGCCCCAGAGCCCTAGCGTTGTGGCGTTTTGCTTGGTTCAGCGTGCCTGCCGGCGGCCTGCTCGTCAAGCCCGGAGCCGCCACCGGGACGGCCCGCCGCGGCGGCGGCGCGACCCGCGGAAGTGCCCGCCTGCGCAGGAACCCCCTGGCCGCGCCGCCGCCGGCGAGGTCACATCGACGACGCGCCGGCGCGTCGGGTCACTTGACGGTGACCTTGGCGCCCTCGCCCTCGAGCTTGGCCTTGGCCGCGTCCGCGGCCTCCTTGTTGGCCTTCTCCAGCACCGGCTTGGGCGCCGACTCGACCAGGTCCTTGGCTTCCTTCAGACCCAGTCCGGTGAGTTCGCGGACAACCTTGATGACCTGGATCTTCTTCCCGCCGTCGGCCTCCAGGACGACGTCGAACTCGTCCTGTTCCGGCTCGGCCTCCTCGGCCGCGGCGCCCGCGGCCGGCGCGGCGGCCATCATGGCCGCCGGCGCGGCGGCGGTGACGTCGAACGTCTCCTCGAACTGCTTCAGGAACTCGGAGAGTTCCATCAGCGTCATCTCCTTGAACGCGTCGAGGAGTTCCTCATTGCTCAGCTTCGCCATGTCTGGCGCCCTTCCCTCTCTCGGCCCGACCCGGGCCGTACCTGCTCGCCGTGGTGTCGGCTATTGATTACTGTTCGCTTTCCCGCTTCTCCTGCAGCGCTGCGGCCAGTCGGGCGGTCTTGCTCAACGGCGCCTGGAACAGCGACGCCGCCTTGTTGAGGTTGGCCTTCATCGCACCGGCGAGCTTGGACAGCAGCACCTCACGCGACTCCAGGTCGGCGATCTTGCGGACCTCGTCGGCCGTGATGGTCCTGCCTTCGAACACGCCGCCCTTGATCACCAGCGCCGGGTGCGCCTTGCCGAAGTCGCGCAGGCGCTTAGCCGCCTCGACCGGGTCGCCCGAGACGAACGCCAGCGCGGTCGGGCCGGTGAACAGTTCGTCCAGGCCGTCGATGCCCGCCTCGGTGGCCGCCCGCCGCGCCAGCGTGTTCTTGGCGACCGCGTACGAGGCGCTGTCGCCCAGCGCGCGCCGCAGCGTCCGCAACTCGGCCACGCTCAGCCCGCGGTACTCGGTCAGCATGGTCGCCGGCGAGTGACGGAACTGCTCGGTGAGCTCGGCGACGGCGGTGAGCTTGTCCTCCCGGACAGACGCCCTGGGTGGCTTCTCCGCCATGCCCCTCCTCTCTCGTAGCCCGCGCCGGTCGACCCGGCCCCGGACACGAGAACGCCCCGGCGCAGGGCGCACGGGGCGAGAAGGTCCGCCTCCGTCATCCCTGCGCGGGCCGCCCGCGAGGCGGGACCTTCGGCCGTGTCCGGGGTGCCGGGCACGGCGACCAGCGGTCTTCGGGTGACTGGATGTCCAGGCCACGATAGCCGCACCGGCCGGGTGCCCGGTAGCCGGGGGCCACCCTCCGGGGGCACCCTCCGGTGACACCCTCCGTCAGCCAGGCCGTGCGAGGCCGTACGAGGCCGTACGAGGTCGTACGACGTCGGCGGATCAGGCTGCCGCGGCCGCCTGGTGCGACTCGCGGAGGCGGGCGCTCGGGTCGACCTGGATGCCCGGGCCCATGGTGGTGGTGATGGCGACCTTCTTCACGTATTTGCCCTTGGCGGTGCCGGGCTTGAGCCGCTGCACCTCGTCGATCACCGCGGCGTAGTTCTCCAGCAGGCGCTCGGTGGAGAACGACACCTTGCCGATGATCACGTGCAGGTTGGCGTGCTTGTCGACCCGGAACGAGATCTTCCCGCCCTTGATGTCGGCGATCGCCTTGCCCACGTCCATGGTCACGGTGCCGGTCTTCGGGTTCGGCATCAGGCCACGCGGGCCCAGGATTCGCGCGATTTTGCCGATCTTGGCCATCTGGTCCGGCGTGGCGATCGCGGCGTCGAACTCCAGCCAGCCGCCCTGGATCCGGGCGACCAGGTCGTCGGTGCCGACCTCGTCGGCACCGGCCTCGGTGGCCTCCGTGGCCTTGTCGCCGGCGGCGAACGCGATCACGCGTACGGACTTTCCGGTACCGTGCGGCAGGTTGACGGTGCCGCGCACCATCTGGTCGGCCTTACGGGGGTCGACGCCGAGCCGGATGGCGACCTCGACGGTGGCGTCGAACTTCACCGGGCTGGTCTGCTTGGCGAGCTCGATCGCCTCGGCCGGCGAGTAGAGCCGGTCCCGGTCGATCTGGTCGGCCACCTTGCGGTACGCCTTGCTGCGCTTCATGGTGATCTCCTTTGTGGTGTCCTGTCGGGCCGGTGTAGCGGACCGGCCCGCTCGGGCCGGTGACGGCCCTCCCACGCGGCGGCTGGCGCCACCGCCTGCTATGTACGCGCACTATATGCGCGTTGATCATGGAGTACGTGCACGGCACGCCGGGCGACACGCCGACAGAACTCCATGATCAACTCGAGACGTTGATTCCCATCGACCGGGCGGTGCCGGCGATGATCTTCTCGGCCTCGTCGAGGTCGTTCGCGTTGAGATCGGCCATCTTCGCGGTGGCGATCTCCCGCAGCTGCTCACGGGTGACCGAACCGACCTTGTCCCGGTGCGGCACACCGGAGCCCTTCTCCACCCCGGCCGCCTTCAGCAGCAACCTGGCCGCCGGAGGGGTCTTCAGCACGAAGCTGAAGGTGCGGTCCTCGTACACGCTGATCTCAGCCGGCACGATGTCACCGCGCTGCGACTCGGTCTGCGCGTTGTAGGCCTTGCAGAACTCCATGATGTTCAGCCCGTGCTGGCCGAGCGCCGGGCCTACCGGCGGCGCCGGGGTGGCCTGGCCGGCCGGCAGCTGCAGCGTGAACGTCGTGACGAGCTTCTTCTTCTTCGGAGGCATGTTCCTGATCCTGGGTCGCTGGGATGTCGCCGTTGCTGGGATGTCGCCCGCCCTGGCCGGGGCACGCGCGTACGCGCCGCGCCTCGGCCGGACGATTACGTTACCGTACGGCCGCCGTCACCTCGGTGCCGAGGTCAGATCTTGGAGACCTGGTTGAAGTTCAGCTCGACCGGGGTCTCCCGACCGAAGATCGACACCAGCACCTTGAGCTTCTGCGAGTCGAGGTTGATCTCGCTGATCGTAGCGGGCAGCGAGGCGAACGCGCCTTCGGTGACGGTGACCGAGTCGCCGACCTCGAAGTCGACCACTTTGGCCTCCGCCGGCGCCCGCTTGGCGACCGCGGCCGGTGCCGCCACCGGTGCGAGCCACTTGACGACCTCGTCCAAGCTCAGCGGCGCCGGGTTGTCGGCCCGGTCGGTGGCACCGACGAAGCCGGTCACCCCGGGGGTGTTGCGCACGCAGGAGTAGGACTCCGGGGTGAGATCCATGCGCACCAGGATGTAACCGGGGAAGACCTTGCTCTGCACCTGGATCCGCTTGCCGTTCTTGACCTCGGTCTCGTCGCGGGTCGGCACCTCGACCTGGTAGATGTAGTCCTCCATGTCGAGCGACGAGATCCGGTTCTCCAGGTTCACCTTGACCTTGTTCTCGTAGCCGGCATAGGAGTGCACCACGAACCAGTCGCCGGGCTTGAAGCGCAGCGCCTGCCGCAGCTCCTCGGCCGGGTCGGCCTCGACCGCGACCTCCTCGACCTCGACCTCCTCGAGTTCGGTCTCCTGGACCTCGGCCTCCTGGACCTCGGCCTCCTGGACATCGGCCTCCTGGACCTCGGCCTCTCCGGGGGACTCCTCCTCGGCGTACGCCTCATGTCCGGCGACCTCCCGGTCGCCGCCGGCGAGTGCCGCTGCCGGATCCGGGTCGGCGGCCGCGCCGCCCCCGAGCGCGGTGGCGCCCTCCGGCTCCTCCGGGCCCTGCCCGAGCCCCCGCTCAGGCCCGTCGTACTCAGACACGTCGCTCACTTCCGTCGGTGTCACAGCCGATCAGCTGCCGAAGATGAAACTGACGATGTAGCCGAAGACGAGGTCGTACAGGCCGATGATCGCCATCAGGATCGAGATGAACACGATCACGACCACCGCGTAAGTCACCAGCTCCTTGCGCGTGGGCCAGATGACCTTGCGCAGCTCGGCCACAACCTCGCGGATGAACCGCCCTATCCGGCCGAACCGCGCCGGGCTCCCGCCGGAGCGGGACTTGATCGCCGTACCGCCCCCGTGCTCGTCCCGCTCGCCGCCCGCGCCGTCGTCGAACGGTTCGTCACCGTACTCGTCCGCGGCTCCTGCGCCACGCCGGTTACGCTCGGCCACTTCGCCCTCTTCCTACTCTCGCACGGTGTGACGTGGCAGGGGTGACAGGACTCGAACCTGCAACCTACGGTTTTGGAGACCGTTGCGCTGCCAATTGCGCCACACCCCTAATCGTGGGGCTGTTACCCCCACGGGCGACCAGTGTACGGGTATCCGCCTTCCCATCCAACTCACCCTCGCCGGTGGCGCAGAATGGCGTGCGCCCGGCCCAGCACCTTCTGGCCGTCGCACGTGGCGGTGATGCTCACGCCGAACGACTCGTCCGTCACCTGCTCGACCACCCCGGAGACCTCGATCTCGGTGCCGGTGTCGTCGTCGGGCACCGGCACCGGCCGGGTGAACCGCACCTCGACGTTGACCACCCCGTCCGGTGCCCCGGCCCAGGTGGTCAGCGCCCGACCGGCCAGCGCCATGGTGAACATGCCGTGCGCTATCACCCCCGGCAGGCCGACCTTGGTGGCGAACCGCTCGCTCCAGTGGATCGGGTTGAAGTCGCCCGAGGCGCCGGCGTAACGCACCAGGTCCGCCCGGGTGACCCGGTAGGTCTGGGTCGGCAGCTGCTGACCTGCCTCCACGGCTCAGCCCTCCCCTCGGACGACCAGCTTCGACCAGGCGGTCACCACCGGCTCACCGGCGGGCGTGGTCACGTCCGTACGGGTGGTGATGAACTCGTGGCCGCCGCGCTCGGTGATCTCCTCGACGGTGTTGACGCAGACCAGCTCGTCACCGGCCACCACCGGGCGGGTGTAGGCGAAGCGCTGGTCGCCGTGCACCACCCGGGAGTAGTCCATGCCGAGCCCCGGGTCGTCGATGAGCTGCTGGCTGGCGGCCGTGGTCACCACGATCGGGAAGGTGGGCGGCGCGATCACGTCGCGGTAGCCGAGCGCGGCCGCCGCGGCCGGGTCATGGTACGCCGGATCGTCGGCACCGATGGCGGTGGCGAACTCCCGGATCTTCTCCCGGCCGACCTGGTACGGCGCGGTGGGTGGCAGGCTGCGGCCGACGTACGAACGGTCGAGCGGCACGCGCGTTACCGGGTCTCGCGGTGCGCGGTGTGCTTGCCGCAGCGCCGGCAGAACTTCTTGATCTCGATCCGGTCCGGATCGTTACGACGGTTCTTCGTGGTGATGTAGTTGCGTTCCTTGCAGTCCACGCACGCCATCGTGATCTTCGGACGGATGTCGGTCGCCTTGGCCACGGCCGGCTCCTTCGGGTCGGTAGGCTAGTCAATCTTGGTAGCGGTGGCCGGACTCGAACCGGCGACACAACGATTATGAGCCGTTTGCTCTACCACCTGAGCTACACCGCCCCCAGGGTCGGTTTGACCCGGCCCGAGCCCCCTTACGGAATCGAACCGTAGACCTTCTCCTTACCATGGAGACGCTCTGCCGACTGAGCTAAGGGGGCGCCGCCCGCCACCGTACGGCACCGATGGTGTCCGGCGGCGTCGCGCAGTGTCCAACTGTACACGTACCTCGCACGGGGGTGTAGCCAGGGCGGCCCCGCCGTTCACCCGACGGCGCGCAAGCGGCGGACCTTCCCGCCGGCGGTGAGCTCGGCCTCGGTGCGGGCGCTGAACCACGTTTCCAGCCGCTCGTACGGCAGCGGCCGGCTGAACAGGAAGCCCTGGCCGACGTCGCAGCCGATGGTCTCCAGCAGCTCGAGGGTGAGCTCGCTTTCGACCCCTTCGGCGACCACGGTCAGACCGAGGTGCCGGGACAGGTCCACCACCGCCCGCACCACCGCCTGGTCGTCGGCGTCGGTGGCCATCCCCTGCACGAAGGAGCCGTCGATCTTGACCTCCTGCACGGGGATGCGGCGCAGGTACGACAGGGAGGAGTAGCCGGTGCCGAAGTCGTCGACGGACAGCCGCACGCCCTGGTCGACCAGCCGGCGCAGGATCGGCAGCGGGCGCTCGATGTCCTCCACCACCCCGTGCTCGGTGATCTCGAAGATCAGCAGGTCCGGGGAGACGCCATGCTCGGTGAGCAGCTCGGCGACCCGGTCGGGGAACGTGGTGTCGACCAGGTTGCGCGACGACAGGTTGACGGCCACGGGCAGCGGGTGCCCGGCGTCGGCCCACTGGCGGGCGCGGCGCAGCCCCTCGGTGAGCACCGCCTCGGTCAGGCGCGGCAGCAGACCGGTGTGCTCGGCCACGGCCACGAAGTCGGTCGGCGCCACCGCGCCGTGGGCCGGGTGCTGCCATCGGCCCAGGCACTCCACGCCGACCAGGCGGCGGTCGGCGATGGCCACCTTCGGCTGGAAGTGGACCTCCAGCTGGCCGACGTCGAGGGCGTGGCGGAGATCGGCCGCCAGTCCGAGCCGGCGCGCCGAGCGCGACTCCAGCGCCTGGTTGAAGGCCTGTACGCCGTTGGTGAGGCCCTTGGCGGCCTGGGTGGCGACGTCGGCGCGCTGCAGCAGGGTGGCCGGGTCGGCGCCGTGGTCTGGGCAGGTGGCCACGCCGATGGCGACATCGACGTCGAGCATGAGGGAGTCCACCTTGACCGGCTGGCGAAGCTGCTCGCGCAGCCGCTCGCCGAACTCGATCGCGGCGTCGGTGGAGGGCTGGGTCAGTGTGACGATGAACACGTCGCCACCCACCCGGCCGACCAGCGCGCCGGGTGGGGCGACCTCGCGCAGGCGGCGGGCCACCTGCACCAGCAGGTCGTCGCCGGCCGCGCGGCCGAGGGACTCGTTGACCTGGCGCAGGTCGGACACGTCGACGTGCAGCACCGCGATGGCCTCGTCCGGGGCGCGGGCGGCGATCGCCTGGTCGACCGCGTCGGTGACCCGCCGGCGGTTCGGCAACTCGGTGAGCGCGTCGTGGTAGGCGTCATAGCGGAGCCGGTCGACCAGCCGGGAGTTCTCCACCGCCACGGCGGCGTGGGCGGCGATCGTCTCCAGCAGCCTGGCGTCGCCGGGGCCGAACTGGGCGGCGTCACCGACCCGGTTGGCGACCTCCAGGCACCCGATGACCACGGATCCGGCGCGCAGCGGCGCGACGATCACGTCCTTCTGCCCAGCGCGGCGCACCTCGGCCTGGTCCTGCTCGTCGCCGAGCCGGGGGCCGACTGCGACCGTCTCGCCGGTCTCGTAGGCGCGGCGGCGCAGCGATAGTGGGGTGGCGGAGATGTCGAGCAGCGCGTCGTACTCGACCTTCGCCGACAGCAGCACCTCCGGGTAGCGGCCGCGACCCGGGATCCACAGCGTGGCGTACTCGGAGTGCAGCAACTCCCGCACCCGCCCCAGCAGCACGTCGGGCAGGGTGCCGTCGTGCGGCGCAGTCGTGACAGCCCGAGTCAGCTTGTATATCTCATTTAACGCCCGACCCTGGTTAACAGACTGTGCGTACGAGCGATACGCGGCTGTGAAGATCGCAGCCAGTCCCACCAACAGCAGGATTGCCCAGGTGCTGTGATGAAGGACCACCAGGGCGACCAAGCCGACGGTGGTGGTCGATGCCGTCACAAGGACCGCTGGCACCAACGTACGCGTCAGATCCTTGCTGGACATTTCGCCCTGGACCAGCGTGACGACGCCGACGACGGCGAAGTGGCTGACCAACGAGTTGGTACCCACCGCTGCCGCGAGCAGCAACCAGGTCACCGGAGCGGCGGCGTCTAACGGGTCCCCAGCACGCACGATGAGGCTGGCGAGCGCAGCCGCTGCGGCGAACGATGCCACGTTGAACCATACTTTGACCCAGCTCTGACGCTTGTAGGTCTTGGAGATGAGTGCGGCCAGCGCGCGGACCAAGACCAGCAGCACCGGCGACAGGAAGAAGAGGGCCAACAGTAGCGGCACCTCAGCGACGGATACGCCGAGCGCCTGACGGCGAACCTCAACCTGCAAGATCGCAAGATCGGCGGCCAGGAAAGCGGCGAGGAAGACCGCAGCTAACAGCCAATGCCAGCCTGGTATCGGCCGACCTACCTGTGCCAGACCGGCAAACAGGACAGCGCCGAGGGCGAGCGGAGCGGTCAGCAGCCACGCGCGATTCGCCGATTCCCGCACTGCAGCCCGTGGACTAGACAAACGTCCTCCCTTTGAGCTGCCGGACCGATGCTGGTCGGCGTCGACTCCTGCTCAGTAGCGACTACTCCCAGCTGGTCGTGTCCGGGGATGCGTCATCCGATGCCGCCTCCGCCTGCGTTGCCCCACCGTCAGACTCGGCGTCACTGGCCGACACCGTCGCCGCCGAACCGAACATGGCCGCCACGCTGAAGGCGGCGACGGCGACGACGCGGCCCAACCAGCGGCTCAGCTTGCGTGCGCGCATGGCGCCTCCCTTTCCTCACGGGCGTTGGCCGATCGGTACCTGTGATCGTGCCACACCCTTGTTAGACGCTGAAGACCTGACGCTCGGCATCGTCCGAACGTCCGAAGCTTCGTCCGATCGTCGAAATCATAGGGCCTGAACGTGCCGCGTGGAAGTGACCGATCGACCATTATGGTCATCGACACCATCTGTTCTCGGACGGTCGCTGTGGGTTACGTCAGCTGGCCGACCTCAGCGGCACCCCCAGTGTCGGGAAATCGAGTTCCCGCTGCCAGTGACCGGAAGCCGCGGCCAGCGCGAGCCGGACCATGAGCAGATCCTGGCAGGCCAGCCACCGCCGGATCGTGTCCGTCGCACGGGGTTCGGCCTCCACGTGACGACCCGCGATCAGGAAAGCGGCGAACATGTCGTGCGCGGCCTCTGCCAGGCGCAGCCGGTGCCAGCGGTCCCGGCCGACCCCGAGCACGCAGGCGGACTGGTAGAGGGTCGCGTGCAGGTCAACGGTGAGCACGGGACCCGGGCCGACGATCGAGGGCAGCAGGTCAGCCGCGGTCGCGAGCAGATCTGGGCCGGTCAGTCGCCACAGGTCCGCCGTCGCGGCCGTGTCCGACTCGAAGACAGGGTCGCCCAGTGGGACGACGTGCATCGCCCCATCGGGGTGGCTTGACATATCACCTCCAGCACTCCACGAGCGACCCTCCCGGAACCAGCCTCGCAGCGGACGCTTCCGTTCCACTTCTGCGAATGTCGCCCCGCCCGAGTACGCTGCCTGTGACGGTCGCAACACAGCTACTCACCGCTGCGCCATTGGAGTAGGAAGTGCGGTTCGAGATACTTGGCCCGCTTCGGGTGCGCGCCGGGACCGGGGAGGTTGCGGTCACCGCTGGGCGCGACCGGGTGCTGCTGGCGATGATGCTGCTGCACGCCGACTCCCTCGTAAGCGTGCACCAGCTCGTCGAAGCCATCTGGGAGGGCGACCCCCCGGCACGCGCGCGCAACCAGGTGCAGAAGTGTGTGCTGCAGCTGCGGCGGCTTCTCGCCGACGCCGGCCATGCGCAGGAGGTCATCCGCACCGAACCTGCCGGATACCGCCTCATCACCGACAGCGTCAGTGTGGACCTGCTGGAGTTCCGCGCGCTGGTGGCCGAAGCGCGGAAAGCGGCCGCACACCACGATCAGCTCCAGGCCCGCGACCGGTACCGGCAGGCCCTGGCGCTGTGGTCCGGAGTAGCGCTGGCGGGCTTCCACCACGGCCCGGTACGCCAGGGGGCCGCGGCTCTCAACGAACAGCGCCGCCAGGTGCAGACGGAGATGATCGAGGTTGAGCTGGCGCTCGGCGGTGCCGGGGAACTCGTCGCCGAGCTGGTCGACCTGGTCTACACCTACCCGTACGAAGAGAACCTGCGCCAGGCGCTGATGCTCGCCCTCTACCGCGCCGGTCGCCAGGCCGACGCCCTCGCCGCGTACCAGCAGGCCCGTACCCTGCTGGTCTCGGAGCTCGGCCAGGAACCCGGGCCGGCGCTGCAGGAGTTGCACCGGCGCATCCTGACCGGCGACACCACCCTGCTCGGCGCCGCCAACGGGCGCCCCAGCGCCCACGGGCACGGCAGTCCGGCGACAGCGCATCGCTGCCTGCCCCCGGCCGTGGGTGACTTCACTGGACGCCGTGCCGATTTGACCTGGCTGCTCGCCACCGCCGAGCCCGCCGGCGACACCACCCACGTGGTGGCACTGGACGGCATGGCCGGCATCGGCAAGACCACCCTGGCGCTGCACGCCGCGCACCTGCTGGCGTCGCGCTACCCGGACGCCCAGCTGTTCGTCGACCTGCACGGCCACAGCGAACGACGACCCGTCGAACCGGCCACGGCACTGGACGTGCTGCTGCGCCAGCTCGGCGTACCGTCCGCCCGCATCCCCACCGACCTGGACGAGCGGGTCGCGCTGTGGCGCAGCGAGATCGCCGACCGCCGCGCGCTGGTGGTGCTCGACAACGCCGCCACCGCCGCGCAGGTGCGGCCACTGCTGCCGCCGGCGGCCGGGAGCCTGACGGTGGTCACCAGCCGGCGCCGGCTGGTCGGACTCGACGCCGCCGCGCCACTGTCACTGCGGGTGCTCGACGACGACGAGGGGGTCGCCCTGCTGGCGCGGGTTGCCGGCGACCGGGTACGGGACGAGGCGGAGACGGCCGGCGAGGTCGTACGGCATTGCGGCAACCTGCCGCTGGCGATCCGGCTGGCCGGGGCGCGCCTGGCCCACCGGCCCAGCTGGCGGGTGCGCGACCTGGCCGACCGGCTCACCGACGCGGGCCACCTGCTCGGCGAGCTGGCCGCCGAGGACCGTACGGTCGCCGATGCGCTGGCGCTGTCGTACGCGCCGCTGCACGCCGACCAGCAGCGGGTGTTCCGCCTGCTCGGGCTGCATCCGGGTGAGCACTTCGACGAGTACGCGACCGCGGCGCTGGCCGACGTCAGCCTGGACGAGTCGCGGAAGGCGCTCGAGGAGCTGGTTGACCGGCACCTCCTTCTGGAACCGGAACCGGGCCGCTACCGGTTCCACGACCTGGTCCGCGAGTACGCCCGGCAGCTCGCCGAGGCGACCGACAGCGAGGCCGACCGCCGCACCGCCGTCGAGAACCTCCTCGACTACTACCTTGGCGCCGCCATCGCCGCAGGCAGCCCCCTCGAACCGCCGAGGAGTCGCCCTCACTTCCACCTCGGAGAGGCGAGGCGGGCGGACCTGTTCCAGGGCCCGATGGCGCATGATCTCGACTGGCTGAAGAGTCAGCGACGAGACCTCGTGGCCGCGGTACGGTTAGCCAACGCGTCGGGCCACCATCAGATTGCCACGCGACTGGCGCGTGCGGTGTGGCCGTTCTTCTACGAGGAGAGCCACCTGGACGATCTTCAGGAGACACAGCAGCTGGGTCTCTCGTCCGCCGAACACCTTCGCGACTCACGCGTCATCGCTGAGATGAATAACTACCTCGCCTCGGCGTACTACAAGTCCGGGGAGTTCGAGCGAGCGGCTGACCACCTACGATCGACCATCCGGATCTGGGAGGACCTCGATGATCTATATGGCGCCGCTGCCGCCAAGATGAATCTTGCTGAGGTTCTCAAACAGTTGGGCAGGCTGGAGGAGACAATTGAACTCCACCATGAGTCAATGAGGACGCGACTTCAGTTGGGCGATGTCGGGGGCATTGGCAGCACGTTTGGGAACCTAGGCGCCACCTACACGATGACCGGCCGATATCTAGAAGCCGTCGTTTGCCATCGCCACCACTTAGCGATCGCGCGAGCCGCAAACAACACAGTGGCCCTTGCGAGGTCTCTGGGCAACCTTGGAGCTGTCCGAGCGCGGATGGGCCACCACCGCGTCGCGCTGCAACTGGTGAGGGCGTCGATTCTCGTTAAGCGCCGCGCAGGATTAACGAAAGGCGAGGCGGAAGCAGTAAATGACCTCGGCGTAGTACTTCGGGGGCTTGGCCGTCTCGGCGAAGCCATCGAACAGCATCGCGCAGCCGAAACGTTGATGGTGGAGACGGGTGATAGGCCGGGCGAGTGCATGGTCAGAAATGAGCTCGGTCGCACCTTGTCGGAAGCAGGTGATGTGGGCGGGGCCATCGAGCAGCACCGCGCCGCACTGGGAACCGCATCGAAGATCAGACTCAAGCACGAGCAGGCGCGGGCGCTGGATGGGATCGCCGCCTGCCTGCGGGACACCGATCCCGAGGGAGCCCGCCGAAACTGGCAGCAGGCCCTCGCCCTGTACACCGAGATGGGGACACCCGAGCAGCACGAGGTCACCCGCCGGATCGCCGCGCTGGACGGAAGCCATCCTTCGTAGACTGACGCGGTGACCGAGCCCGTCCCTCACCCGTACCGCATCGACAACGAGGCCAACCGCGAGGTTATCGACGAGGCCGCGGCCACCGAGTTCCTCGCCTCCCTGGTCGGCCGCGACGACCTGCGCTCGCGCGGCATGCGGGTGGCGACGTTGCGGAACCTGGGCCGCCTGGACGAGGCCGAGCGGGAGGGCCGGGCGGCGTACGACCTGGCGCTGCGGGAGGGGACGCCGCGGCAGCAGGTGGCGGCGTTGATCCGGCTGGCGCACGTGATGCAGTTCCGGCGTGACTGGTCGACGGCGGACGCCATGTTCGCTGAGGCGCTGGCACGGGCGCAGGAGCTGGACGAGCCGCTGATGCTCGCGTTCGCCCACCAGCACGCCGGGCGCAATCACGTCGACCAGGGCCGGTACGCCGAGGCGGTGGCAGCATTCGGCAGGGCGCTGGCGCTGCGCGAGGCGCACGACGCACCCGCCGATCAGCTGGAGTCGTCCCGTGGCGCCCTGCGGGTGGCCGAGCGCCGCCTGGCCGAGCAGCGCGAGACGCACGACTCCGGCAGCTGAGGCCCGCCCCTTCCGCACCTGACCCAGCCGCGCCGCCTCCGCCCCCGTACCGCTTGGGGGGCTGGACGGTTACCGGAATGCCCACTCGATGTCGTTCTGTCCGCCAAGTGGATCACCATCCAGCCCCCCAAGCGAACAGCCGGGGCGGCAGCAAGGACCGATGTCGAACTGATGTCGTACCCACAAGGGACGATGC
>SLSW01000065.1 GCA_007130245.1 Micromonosporaceae bacterium | reverse complement strand
GCGGAAGTGTTCCTCGCCTGGCTCGATCTCGGCGAGAGGGAAGGCGCGGTTCATCGCACGGATCAGTCGGTGGCCGGCTGCGCCGTCAAAGCCCGTCACGTTCTGCGTGAGGTGTTTTGTCACCTCCGCAAGGATCTGCGCGCTCCATGCAATGGCGATGACCTCTTGGGCTGCCGCATGAAGCAGATAGTCGCGCAGGACGCGGGAGTAAAGGACGTTGGCATCGGCGAGTACGACGCGAATGAGGTCGTCCTCGCCAGCGGATTCGGTCACTCGGTCAGGCCGAGATGGTTCTGCAGCTCAGCCAACTCGGCCATAGCCTCGCGTCGGCGCACCCGCTCGGATTCCTGGAACGCCCGGATCGAGGAGACCCGGATGCGGTGGTGCGTGCCGACCTTGCGGAACTCCAGCAAGCCGCGGTCCATGAGCTTGCGCACCTGCGGACGCGACATGCCCAGCAGGACGGCCGCCTCGGTCGGAGTGACCTCGGCTGTGCCGGCGGTCACCACGATCTCCTGGCCCCGCACTCGGGCGTCAACTAGCTGGGAGACTAGCTCGGCGGTCTCCCGCGACAGGGCGACCTTGACCTCTTCGCCGGGCTCTGCCAGCGCGTGGTGGAGTGCTTCGGCATCACGCAGCAGCAGATCAGTCATGGCCGACCTCCAACTGAACCAACTGATTTAACTGCAGCAACTGTATCAGAGTGTGCGTGGCTGCGTTACCGCAATTGATCAAGTAAGTCGCGTAATGCAGCGCGGACTGGTGTAGAGGGTCGTCGTGGGGTCACCCCGGGTCTCTCGGAAGAACCAGGTGACGCTGCCCGTTGCCGCACTCCGCCAAGCACACATTAGCCCGGGCGATGAACTGCGGGTCACGGTCGACGAGCATGGCCGGCTGGTGCTCACCCCGGTCGAGGATCCGCTGGAGGCGCTGATCGGCTCCGCGCCGGCCTGTCCGCGGTCACTGATCTCGAGGCGCTGAGGGACGAGTGGGCGGTAGTCCTCGACGCCAGCGTTGTCCTGGCGCTGCTTGACCCGCAAGACGTCCTTCACAAAGCGGCTGTCCGCGCTGTGCGTGAGCACCGAGCCGACGGTTCCCGCTTCCTGCTGCCAGCAAGCGTGCTCGCGGAGGTGCTGGTCGGCGTGGCCCGGTTGGGCGAGGAGGAGCTCGACCAGCGGCGCAACCAGATCGTCGCCGCGTTCGGCCTATCGGTTGTCCTGGACGAGTCCGTGGCCGTAAGCGCGGCCCGGCTGCGCGCCACGCATCGCAGCCTGCGCCTTCCTGACGCCATCGTGCTCGCCACCGCCGAGGTGCTCGATGCGCAGGCCGTCCTTCGGTAACAGCGATGTTCACCTTGAGGGCCAGCTGGGCATACCGCAGACCGTCGTGCTACTCCGGCGGGCACATGGCGGCGCCCAGCAACCCGATCATCCTGGCCTGAAAGCTTCACATGAGGGTCGTCAGGGGCCTGATCGATCGCGCCATGGCTGGACGCGAAGCTGATCTCGCCGCGGACCTGGTGGCCATCGACGAACCCTTCGGCGCGTTTGGAGATGCCGACATCCCGGCCCGCGGTACGGGCGACCGGGAGGACCACCTGGCAAGGATGTGCAGGTTACAGCGCCGGGCAGGAGTTACAAGCGAGCCGAGTCGCTGCTTACAGCAGGTCGTCATCGGCGAGCCACGTCGAGCCTCCTATGGAACCAGGTCGGACTTACGCTCCCTCCATTCGTTCACGGCGGCGTTCAACTGCGGGTGCCTGACGTCGGTTGCCAGATCGAACCAAAACGACGCCCACGCCTTCAAGATCTCGTGGCTCAGCGCAGTTCGCGCGCCTCGCCCTGTGACGACGACTCCCAAAGCTGTTAGACGCGATCCTCGTCTGCCGCCAGCGGCGGTACGGGCACCTGACCAGGGACCATAGTTGGGCATCTATTGCCAAGTACGCCCAATGCCGCCATCCGAACCGCAAAGACGCAGGTCAATAGCGTGATCACAACCTATGGTGGGCCATACTTGGCTGCATACGAACCGCGTTCCCGCAGCTCAAGGGTCGATTGTGGCGATCTCAGCCGTAGGCAGAAGGATCATGGTGGGCTCGTAGCGCGTGGGGTAGCTGTCGCGCGGTTCCGGGCCACCAGCCACCTGTCGACGGGTACCTGGTACAAGATCCGGCCGGCGCTGGCGAGCGGTCCAGCGGTTCCCGGTCGCGCCTGTCAGGACAGGGCCAAGCGCGCCCAGCGTGCCACTTGTTCGAGGACGGGCGCGCGTCCTGCGAACATCGTCGCCAGGTCCCGGTTGTCGTAGCTGGCGCGGCGATGCTGTTGACTGGCCATGGCCAGCATGCGTGGTGCGAGCCAGTAGTACTTGGCCGCGCCGGTGAGCATGATGGCGTACTGGATGGTCGCAGCGTCGAGGGCGCCGCCGAGCCCACGGCGGTAGTGCTCGGTGATGACTGCGGTGATTTCGTCGAGCAGGTCGATGTCGATCAAGCCGTCGAGGAACGTATCGAGGATGAGGTTGGCTGCGTCTTCGCCGACTGCTCCGGGCCCGACGAAAGCCCAGTCCAGCAGGACCGGCCCACGCTCGGCGATGATCAGGTTCATCGGCCACATGTCGTGGTGGCAGAGGGTGCGGGGCAGCTTGTCCGCTGCGGCGAGGAGGTTGACGCGGTGCGTCCACAACGTTTGCAGGTCGGCACGTAGCTGCGGTGACCAGGCCGCAGTCGCTACCGGGTGGTCCCAGTCGAGGGCACCGGCGGCGGCTGAGGCTGTGGTGTAGTCGCGCAGGAAGTCCCGCGCCAGCCAGTTGTCGGCCGGTGGGCGTGCCAGCCACCGGGCGTGGCCGGCACCGAGTCGGTGTGCGACATCGCCCAGTTCAGCACTGCGGCAGGAGGTGCCGGGGGTGCCTGTTACGTCCTCCAGCCACAGGGCGACTGACCCGTCTTCGCGCTCGTCTGTGGCCAACAGCTGCGGTGCGGAGAGGCCGGCGTCGGCGAACGCGGTTGCCGGCAGACCGCTTCGGTATGCGAGGGCCTCCCGCTTCCAGTAGTTCCAGTGACCGGGGTCATGACTGGCGGCCAAATGTGCGGCCGCGTCGACGCGCTGCGGTGTGACTACCTTGAGTATTGCTGTGTCACTGTCCCGCGTGACCCGCCAGATCCCGCCGGTAGCCTCGTTGGCCGTGTTGTGCACAAGTTCTTCGACCATCCAACTCGGACGGATGAGGTCCTGCTGCGGTGACGGCACCCGGTTGAGGGTACTGGAAAGCGCGTGGCGTACCGACGGGACAGGGGATAGAAATGTCCGCTTCCGTCACCGTATTTGATCAAGAATTGTTCTCAGTGAAGCCACAAAGCTCGGCACGCCGGCCTTGGCAAGATCGTCAGCCAGGTCGTGTGGCGTCTTGGGTGGACGTCGCTTCTCGCTGGCCAGTCGTACCGCCGTGGCGGTCACTTCTTGCGGCACCTCGTCGAGCAGCTCGCACAGGTACTGGTCCGGGTCGGTGACCCGCACTCCCATGGCAGCCAAGGGGGCAGCTGGGAAGTCGTCCAGGTTCCAGGTGAGGAGAGCATGTGCTCGACCCTTGACAGCGGCGGCCATGTGATGCCGGTCGTCGGGATCATCTCCGGGCATGCTGTCGACCAGCGGCGCGTACTCGTGCTCGTCGACCTGACTGTCGGCGAAGAACTCCCGGATCGCCGCCGTAACCGCCCTCGCCGAAACGGTGGACCGTCGGTGGTGTCGCACGATGACCCGTTCCCACTCGGCCAACAGTCTGTCTGTCCAGATGACCTCGTGGATGCTGTCCTCGGTCAACGCCAGCATCAGGTCCATGACCGAGAACGGAAACAGCACATTGGTATCGACGAAGACGCGGTTCACAGCCACGTTCAGTACGGCAAGTCGGCCGACTCGATCGCCTCGGCCACTCGCCGGCGCCCCGCTCGCCGCCGCTCACGGCGTGCCTGAAACTCCAGCACATCAGCCAGCCGGACCGTTCGGTGGCGGCTGCCAGGCAGCCGCTCCGAGCCGATTTCGCCCGCATCGAGCAACCGCGCCACGAACGGCCGCGACAAACCCAGCAGCCGGCCAACCTCAGCAGGCGTCAACCGCGCGGTGGAGGCCAACACCGTCACCGCATGCCCCTCGGACAGTTCACTAGCCGAGGCTGCCAGCACCTTCACCAGCGATGCCGGCAGCACCACCTCACTCCCGTCGGGCAACCGCAACGCCAGCCGCGAGACCCCGCTGGCCACCCGGCTGACCTCCGCCGCCGAGGCGCGCTCCTCCGGCTGCGGCTCGACACTGGTAGCGCTTTCCAGAACGCTCGAGCGTGCCATGCTCCCCGTCCTCCTCACGCAAGCGCCATATCCGAAACAACTGTAACCCATCGTCGGGTGGGATGGCCACCAGCCGGGTCGGTCTGTCGGTCGACCCTCAGCCGCCGCGTTCACCGCTGAGCCCAGCCGTCCTGTGCATGGGTGTTAGCAACGACGCCCTGGCCAGGTGAAGTGCCCATAGCACGACAGCACCAGCAGGCGCCAGCAACCATCGCAGATGATCATGCGTCTGACCTGCCAACTCCCCGGCAGAGCCGCTGCGTCTGGGTACGCGTTTCGGTGGACCATACGTGGCTGCATACGAACCGCGTTCCCGCAGCTCAGGGCCCGATTGTGGCGGTGCCGGCCGTACGTGGAAGGATCATGCTTGGCGCGTAGACATGAGGCAGCTACCGGCCGGTTCCCACTAGCGGCCGCCTGTCCACGGGCACCTCGACCATCACTCGGCCACCTGTGGCGCGTCCGCTCATGAGTCCGTCCGTCGTTGGCAGCGGGTGCCCAGCTT
>SLSW01000357.1 GCA_007130245.1 Micromonosporaceae bacterium | reverse complement strand
GGGCGGCTATTCGTACAAATGCTCGGCGCGTTCGCCGAGTTCGAACGCGAAGTCATCATCGACCGCGTCATCAACGGCATGGAACGCAAAGCCGCCAAAGGCGAATGGACCCACGGGCCACGCCCCTACGGCTACCTGCTCGACCGCAACACCCACCGGCTCGTACCCCACCCACAGGAGCAACACGTCGTGAAGGAGATCTTCACCCTCTACGCCGAAACCAGGCTCGGCACCCGGGCCATCGCCCAACAGCTCAACGCCCAAGGCAACCGCACCCGCAAGAACAAACCCTGGTCCGGGCTGACCATCGGACGCATGCTCAACAACAGGCTCTACCTCGGCGAGGTGGTCTTCCGCGACATCACCACACCCGGTGCCCACCCCGCGCTGGTCGAGCCGAACCTGTTCGAAAAGTGCCAGGCCATCCTGACCGCCCGCGGCGAAGCCCACTCACAGCGAGCCGCCTCCAACAGCGACTACCACCTCACCGGCCTGATCACCTGCCCCCACTGCGGCAACAAATACATCGGCACCGCCGCCACCGGCAAACTACGCCGCTACCGCTACTACACCTGCTTCGCCCGCACCCGCTACGGCACCGCCGGCTGCACCGCCGCCCGCATCGACGCCGACATGCTCGACAAAGCCGTACAGCAGGCACTGATCGACTTCTACAGCCGCACCGACATCATCAACGCCGCCATCGCCGCCGAACAAACCCGCCGCGCCGACGGCAACCACCGCCACCAAGCCGAACTCCACACCATCACCGGCAAGATCACCACTACCGAAGCAGCCATCGACCGGTACCTCACCGCTTTCGAGAACGGCACTCTCGACGAGCGTGCCTGCGGCCACCGAATTCGCGACCTCACCACCAAACTCGACCAACTCTGCAACCGCCGCGACGAGCTCAACCAGCTCACATGTAGCCCACCAGCCCCACCCAGCCCACAGGACATCCAACGACTCCGCGACCACCTCACCCACGTCCTGACCACCGGCACACCCGGCCAGCGCAAGGCAGTCATCGAAACGCACATCGCCGAAATCAAGATCGACGGCAACAGCCTCATCCCGATCTTCAAAATCCCCACCGGACACGACACGGGGCCAGCCGAACCATCGACTGACCCCGGTGTTCGCACAATGCATCAGGTTGTGGGCCGCCAGGGACTCGAACCCCGAACCAATGGATTAAAAGTCCACTGCTCTGCCAATTGAGCTAGCGGCCCGCGTACCTGTGAGGTTACCGCGCCAGCTCACCGCCGCCGGCGCGGAGTCCGTGGCGGGCCGCGGTGGACAGGCTCAATCGCCGCCGCTCTGATCCGGCTGGGCGGCGCCGTCGGGCAGGGTAGGGTACTCGGTCGGGTACAGCCCCGCCACGAACCCGTACACGGTGTCGCCGGAGCGGGGCAGTTGCATGAACTCCCCGACAAGGTCGGTGACCCGGTCCCAGAACTCCGCGGCATGCTCGCGCGGGATCCGGGCATGGCGCAGGACGCATCGCAGGTCGTCGGCCTCGTGCGCGGGAGCGGCCTCCGCGGCAGCTGCCGCGAGGTTGTTGAAGGGTACGGGAGGTCCGTCGCCGGAGTGGTCGACGGCACCGACGTAGAACAGGCGGGCGGTGCGCCCGTAGAACCGCTCGTCGATCGCCCGCACCCGTTTCGTACGCACCACCTTCACCATGTCCGCGTCCACCAACACGTCCACGTGGTAGGCCACGGTGCTCTTCGGACGACCGACGGCGGCAGCGAGCTCTGCCACGGTCGCGGCCCGTTCGAGGAGCAGCTCCAGGATGGTGCCGCGCAGCGGGTGGGCCATCGCCCGCAGCTCGGCTGGTGACGCCACCACGCGCAGGTCCTCGAGGTCGTAGTCGGGTAGTCCGGGATTGCTCGACATTTCTCGACCGTTCCGCTAGCCTCGATTGACGCAAGTTTCATCGATCATAGCCCGTGGCCCGGTGGCGACGACAGGCGCGGGCATCTGGAAGGACGGCACGAGGTGGACATCATCCTGATTCCCGGTCTCTGGCTGGACGGCTCCTCCTGGGACAGGGTCGTCCCGGCACTGGAGCGGGCCGGGCACCGACCCCACCCGCTCACGCTGCCCGGTATGGAGGCCACGGACGCCGATCGCGCCAAGATCACCCTACGGGATCACGTCGACGCTGTGGTCGCGGCGATCGACACCGTCGACCCGGCCGACGGCCCGGTGGTGCTGGTCGGGCACTCCGCCGGCGCCGCACTCGCCCACGCGGCGGTCGACGCGCGACCCGACCGGGTCGCCCGCGCCATCTACGTCGGCGGGTTCCCCACCGGCGACGGGGACCCCCCGGTGGACGGGTTGGCGTCGGACCAGGGCGAGATCTCCCTGCCGGACTGGTCGAACTTCGAGGAAGAGGAACTCGTCGACCTGGACGACCGCCTGCGGGCCGAGTTCCGGCAACGTGCAATCCCGTCCCCCGCGCGTGCCGCTAGCGACCCGCAACGGTTGTCCGACGAGCGCCGCTACCACGTGCCGGTCACGGTCATCTGCACCGAGTTCACCGGCGACATGCTCCAGCAGTGGGTCGCGCAGGGCGAGTCGCCGGTGCGCGAGTTCACAAAGATCCGCGACGTCGAGTACGTTGACCTGCCCACCGGGCACTGGCCACAATTCACCCGCTCCGCCGACCTCGCCCGGATCATCCTGCAACGGGCCTGAGGCCGCGCCCTCCGGAGCCGCCCCGCGACACCGCGGCGCCGACGACTGTTCGCCGGCCATTCACGTAACCACCGGATTGTGGCCATCTGGCGCCCATAGCGTCCACCTCGACCGGCCCTGGCAAGGGACCGTGCAAACCCCCGCGAAGAGAGGTTCTCGAGGTGAAACGCAACGTGTTCGCTCGGCGCGCGCTGGCGGGCGCGGCCATCGCCGCACTCACCCTCACCGCCGCGTGCGCCGACGGCTCCGGCGACCCGACCGCCCCCACCGCGGGTGACGCCGACGCCGGCAGCCGCCTGTCCGGACAGATCGCCGGCGCCGGGGCCACGTTCCCGACCCCGCTGTGGCAGTCCTTCATCGACGACTACACCAGGAACGTCGAGCCCGGCGTTCAGATCAACTACCAGAGCATCGGCTCCGGTGGCGGCATCACCCAGTTCAAGGAGCAGACCGTCGACTGGGGCAGCTCCGAGCGCTACCTCAGCGACACCGACCTGGCGGAGGCCGCCGAGGCGCGCGGATGCGACGCGATCCAGGTGCCGATCGTGTACGGCTCCGTCGTGATCACCTTCGGCGACGACCAGTTCGACGGGCTGGTTCTCGATGCCGACACCATCGCGCGGATCTACGACCGGCAGATCACCAACTACAACGACCCGGCGATCCAGGACCTCAACCCGGACCGGGACCTGCCCGACCTGGACATCATCCCGGTGCACCGCTCAGACGGTTCCGGCACCACGAACGTGTTCACGCTGTTCCTCGACGACGAGGTGCCGATGTGGGCCGAGAACTACGGCGCCGGCACCGAGGTGGACTGGGCCGCCGGCACCATCGGCGGCCAGGGCAACGAGGGTGTCGCCGCCAACACCGTCCAGAACCCGGGTGGGCTCGGCTACGTCAACCAGTCGTACGCCCTCGAGTTGGGTATGCCGCAGGCGCAGGTGGTCAACGCTGACGGCAATCCGGTCTACCCGACGCTGGAGGCCACGACCGCCGGTCTGGCCGGGCTGGAGATCGACGACACCTACCAGTTCTCCATCCTGGGCATCGGTGGCGAGGGCTACCCGATCACCGGTGCGGTGTGGAACTTCTTCTACGAATGCGGCTACGACGACAACACGGCTGAGCTGCTCAAGGCCTTCTGGAGCTGGACGCTGACCGACGGCGACCAGCACGTCACGGACCTGCACTACGCGCCGCTCGACGACGACCTGAAGCAGCGTGTGATCGCCGAACTCGACCGCATCAACATCAACAACTGACGCCCATTGTGTGGCCGGGTGGGTGGCGGCCTCGCCGCCACCCACCCGGCCCGTGCCGATCGAGCAAGGAAACGTGTGTTGTCACTGCCGACCGACCGTCGCGATCTTCGCACCACACTGCAGGGCACGCCCCGGGGGCGGATGGCGGACCCGTTGTTCCGCGCCTTCGTCACCACCACCGGCCTACTGGTCCTGTTCCTGCTCGGCGTCATGATCGTGCGCACCACCATCGACGCCTGGCCGGTGTTTCAAAAGGAGGGATTCCTCGGGTTCCTGTTCGGCGAGCAGTGGACCTCCGGGCAGAGCAGCTCACCGGACCCGGCGGACTGGACCGGCACCTACGGCGTGCTCCCGTTCGTCTACGGCACCTTCCTGACCGCGGCCATCGCCCTGGTCCTCGCGCTGCCGCTGGCCATCGCGGTAGCCCTCTACATCACCCAGGTGGCGCCGCGCCGGCTGCGCAACACCCTGTCGTACTGGGTCGAGACGCTGGCCGCGGTGCCCTCGATCGTCTACGGGCTGTGGGGGCTGCTCTGGTTCGTACCGGTGGTGCTGCTACCACTGTTCCGCCGGATCAACGCGTGGTGGGGCGACTTTTTCCTGTTCGCCGGACCGGTCGCGAACGTCAACTACCTGTCCGCCGGGGTGGTGCTGGCGATCATGATCCTGCCCATCATGACCGCCATCATCCGGGAGGTCTTCGCCGCCGCGCCGACCGCCGAGACACATGCCGCGTACGGCATGGGCGCCACCCGCTGGGAGGTCATCCGGCGGGTCCTGATCCCCCGCAGCTTCTCCGGCATCGTCGGCGGTTCGATGCTGGGGCTGGGCCGCGCCATCGGCGAGACCATCGCCGTGGCCATGCTCATCGGCGGCTCGCAGCGCATGGGGTCGAGCCTGTTCTTCGGCGGCG
>SLSW01000153.1 GCA_007130245.1 Micromonosporaceae bacterium | reverse complement strand
GCGACCTCCTTGACCAGCTCAGCGCCGATCTTCTCGTACGGTTCCTCGAGCTCGATCTCCTTGGCGATGCTCACACCGTCGTTGGTGATGGTGGGAGCACCCCACTTCTTCTCGAGCACGACGTTGCGGCCCTTCGGGCCCAGCGTCACCTTTACGGCATCGGCGAGGTGGTTCATGCCCCGCTCAAGGCCGCGGCGCGCCTCCTCGTCGAACGCGATCATCTTGGCCATACGGCGTTGTCCTCCTGGACGCTCGCGGCGCCGGGATTCACACCCTGTGCGCCGCCCTGCTTACGCACCTTCGAACCCGACGGAATGTCGGGCCCGTCGGCCGGGCCGGATAGCCCGCGACGACCGGCTCCGTGCCGCCCGACGTACGGACGGCCGTGAGCCCCACCGCCCCGACCTTGTCTCTGTTGGCACTCACACCCCGCGAGTGCCAACACACACTTGTTTAGCACTCTCGACGGGAGAGTGCAAGCCGGTTGGGCGGAACCCGGCGAGCGCGGCGATCGGATGTTTGTCACATCCGGCGCCCCGGCCAGACGCAACCGGGTGCGCCGACCGTGCCCGGCCGACGCACCCGGTTACCACATGCCGTTGTTACGCGTCCGCGATAAGGCGTACCCGCTCTGCCTGAGGGCCCTTCTGGCCCTGGGTGATCTCGAACTCAACCCGCTGGCCGTCATCCAGCGACTTGTAGCCGTCCATCTCGATGGACGAGAAGTGGACGAAGACATCCTGTCCCCCGTCGACCGCGATGAAGCCGTACCCCTTCTCGCTGTTGAACCACTTGACCGTGCCCTGTGCCACGCTGTAATTCCCTCACTTCGGTGAATAGGGTTGTCCCGCACGGTACCGCAGTGATGGCGGTCGCGCAGTCCCCGGATCCTGGCATCCGTCGCCGGAAATATATCCAACTAGGTCAAACCACCGGGACTCCCCGGTCGGGCGGGAAGCACTCCGCCTGCGACAGTCAGGAGTGCCGCCGCGACTGCACGATCCGGAACCGGTTGGCCACGTAGGCACCGTCGGTCAGTGCGGCGTTGGCGGCCGCGTTGGCGCCGCTGGCGTGGAAGTCCGAGAAAGCCGCCGACTGGTTCACGTAGACGCCACCGGTCAGGTTGCACGACAGATGCACCCCCACGTCCAGCGCGGCCTGCTCCGTGGCGTCGAGCACCTTCTCGTCGGTGGAGTAGACCGACGCCGTCAACGCCCCGCGCCCGCCCACGATCCGCCGGAACAGCTGCAGGCTCTGCTCGGTGGAGTCGGTGGCAACCACGAACGAGATCGGCCCGAACCACTCGGAGGCGAACATGTTCTCGTTGTCCGCGGCCTGCTTGAGGACCAACGGGGTGCGCACCACCGCGTCCGGGTACGTCGGGTGGGTCAGCGGCTTCGAGTCCAGCACCACCTCACCGTGGTCCCGCGCGGCGTCGATGCGTCGCAGGTTCGCCTCGTTGGCGATCGCCCCGATGATCTCCACGCCCCGGGCGGGGTCGGCGGCGGTCAGCTTGTGCACCGCGGCCGCGATCCCGTCCGCGACCTCCTGGTACGACTTCTGGCCCTGGTCGGTGGCGATGCCGCCGGCCGGCACCAGGATGTTCTGCGGCGTAGTGCACATCTGGCCGCTGTAGAGGGACAGCGAGAAGGCGATGTTGCCGCACATACCGGCGAAGTCGTCGGTGGAGTCCACCACGATGGTGTTGACGCCGGACTTTTCGGTGTAGACCGCGGCCTGGCGGGCGTTGGCCTCCAGCCACTCGCCGAACGCGCCGGACCCGGTGAAGTCGATGATCTTCACCTCCGGCCGCTGCGCCAGCGTCGCGGCGATTGTGCCGCCCGGCAGGTCCGTGGCCAGCTGCACCAGATTCGGGTCGAACCCGGCCTCGGCCAGCACCTCCCGCGCGTACCGGACCGTGACCGCCATCGGCAGCACCGAGCCCGGGTGCGGCTTGACCACCACCGGGTTGCCGGTGGCCAGTGAGGCGAAGAAGCCAGGGTACGAGTTCCAGGTCGGGAACGTGTTGCAGCCGATCACCAGCGCCACCCCGCGGGGCACCACGTGGAACCGCTTGCTCATCGTCAGCGGCTCACCCTTGGCAGGCTTGGTCCACTGGGCGGCGGCAGGGTGGCGCGTCTGCTCCGCGTACGCGTACGCCACCGCCTCCAGACCGCGGTCCAGCGCATGCGGCCCGCCGGCCTGGAACGCCATGACGAACGCCTGACCGCTGGTGGCGTGCACCGCATTGGCCAGCTCGAACACGTTCGCGTGCACCCGGGACAGGATCTCGATGCAGACCCCGGCGCGCGTCTGCGGTCCCGCGTCGCGCCAGGCGGGCATCGCCTGCTGCGCGTGCGCCATGAGGGTGTCGACATCGGTGTGCGGGTAGGCGATGTCGAGCGCGATGCCGAACGGGCTGGACTCGGTGGCCACCCGCTCACCCGGCTGGTCGATCGGGAACGGCTTACCGAGGTACGACTCGAAGGCGGCCTTACCCTCGGCGGCGGCGTTCTCGCCGTACACCCGGGGGCTGGGCGACTCCGGGTACGGCGACCAGTAGTCGCGCTCGCGGATGGCCGTCAGCGCCCGGTCCAGGGTCTCGGCGTGGGTGGCGTAGTACCGGTTCTCCGTCATGGCCCCCATCATGCCCGCCCGCCCCGCGCTTGAGGAGGGGGCCCCTGATCGGGCTTGAACCTGATCAGGGGACCCTTCCTCAACAGAAGCGCCCCCACAGGGGTCCCCTCTTGGGCGCCTTTCTTGAGGAGGGGTCCCCTGTTGAGTCCATGACCGTGAGAGGGGACCCCTCCTCACACCTGGGCGGGCTGCGGTGCGGGGTCCGGTTCGTCGGGTTGGGTAGGCAGGGTCCGCATGGTGCGCAGCGGCGACAGGAACACCGGCAGGAACGCGAAGCAACTCCCGATCGCGATCACCAGCAGGGCGGTGCGTACGCCGAGCACCTCACCGAGCACCCCGCCGAGCAGGCCACCCAACGGCATGGTGCCGAAGACGAGGAACCGGACGGTGGCGTTCATCCGGCCGAGCAGGTGGTCCGGCGTGAGTGCCTGGCGGAAGCTGACCTGGGTGACGTTGTAGACGACGATGCCGATCGAGACCACGAACGCGCCGGCGGCGGCCACCCACAGCCGCCAGCCCGGCTCGGCCAGCAGCGGCATCAGCAACATGAACGGGCTGGTCACGGCCACCGACACCCAGATCGCCGGCCCCTGGCCGACCCAACCGGCGAAACGCCGCGCCGTGAACGCGCCGACCAGGCCGCCGGCTCCGCCCACCGTCAGCACCAGCCCGATCGTGCCGGCGTCGAGCCCCAGGTAGCGCGGGAGGTAGAGGATGAGCATGGCGCCGTACGCCGAGGAGAGCAGGTTGAACGTCGCCGTACAGGTGACGATGGCCAGCAGCAGCCGGTGCCCGAGCACGAACCGGAGCCCTTCGCGGATCTCCCGTACCAGGTGGGCGTCGGGGCGCCGGGCCGGTTTGTCCTCGTGCTTGCGGATGCGGGCGATGAATATCGCGGAGGCCGCCATGACGACGGCGTTGACCAGCAGCGCCACCGGCAGGCCCAGCATCCGGATCATCTGCCCGGCCACGGCCGGCCCGCTCAGGTCCGCGGTCGCGCGCACCGCCTCCAGCTTGGAGTTGCCCTCGACGAGGTTCGTCCGCCCCACCAGGTGCGGCAGGTAGCTCTGGTAGGCCACGTCGAAGAACACGTGGAAGACGCCGAACGCGAATGCGGCGGCATAGAGCTGCCAGATGGTGAGGGCGTCCATCCACCAGGCCAGCGGCACGGACGCCAGGACCGCGCCGCGGCCCAGGTCACCGACGATGAGCACCGTGCGGCGGCGCATCCGGTCCACCCACGCGCCGGCGGGCAGGCCCACGACGAGGAACGGGGCGGTGGCCAGCGCGGTGAGCAGACCGACCTCGAGTGGGCTGGCATGCAACGCCAGGATCGCCACCAGCGGGATGGCGAGTTGGGTGATGTGGACCCCGAACTGGCTGACGGTGGTGGAGGCGAACAGCTGCCGGTAGTCGAAGTCGCGCAGCAGCCCCAGGCGGGGTGACGTTTTCACGACATCAGAGTGGCATCGCGATTGGGAAAAGTCAACCGGTTATCCTCCAGGCATGACTGACCAGCCGCGGCGCGCGGCGACCGACGCGGAGGCGAAGGCGCTGGCCTCCTCGACCCGGCTCCGGATCCTGCGGCTGTGCCTGGACCAGCCGCTGACCAACCGGGAGATCGCGACCCGGCTGGACGCCAACCCGGCCACCGTGCTGCATCACGTCCGCAAGCTCGTCGACACCGGGTTCCTCGCGCCGCAGCATCCGCGGCGCGGCCGCCGCGGCGCGCGCGAGGTGCCGTACCTGGCCACCAAAAAGTCCTGGCGGGTCAACAGCCCGGGCATGGGCCCGGTGATGGTCGAGGCGTTCCTGGCCGAGTTACGCCGGGTCGATGACCCGGAGGAGGTGAACATGTCCAGGCTCGCGGTGCGGCTGACCGACCGGGAGTACGAGGAACTGAACGGCCGGATCCAGGAACTGTTCGAAGAGTTGGCCGCCCGGCCGCGCACCACGACCGGCCGGCCCTACTCGCTGTTCTTCTCGCTGCACCCGGACGTGGGGCGCGACGTCACACCTCCTGCTGCCACATGACCCAGCTGTCCACCGCCCGGAAACCCATCGCCTCATTGATCGAGATCATGTGGGAGTTCACCGCCGCGTTCCAGGTGTCGATCATCCGCAGCCCGGGCTCGTGCTCCTCCGCGGTCCGCAGGTTCTCGATCTTCACCAGCGCGCCGAGCCGGTGGCCACGGTGGTCCGGGTCCACCAGGGTGATCCACTGCCAGGCGTGCCACGGCACCGTCGCGGCGCGCGCCAGCGTGGTCAGCGCCACCAGTTTGCCGCTGTCCTCGTGCACCACCCCGGCCGAATAGACCGTCATCCCCGCGGCGTCCAGCACTCCCTCGCGCTCGCGCAGCCGGCGCTCGTCCACCTGCTCCGGCTCCAGGGTCAGGTCCCCGACCGGTGCGTCGGAGTTCAGCCGGCCCTCCAGGTAGCCGATGTCGGCCACGTACTCGTCCGGGGTGCGGTTCCCCCAGGTCAACAGTTGGTAGCCGGTGGCGCGGGAACGCGCGGCCGCGAGCATCTCCGCCATCGCGGCCCGGTCGGCGGTGGTCAGGTCCAGCCGGCGCCGCACTTCGTCGAGGGAGGCCTTCGCCCCTACCGCGGTCCCGAAGGCGCGGCCGGCGTCGCTGCGGGCTGGGCCGCCAGGCAGCGCCTCGACGCTCGCTCCGGTCAGCCGCTTGCGGCCGATATCGCGCACCCGGTCCACGGCGTACGCGTGCAGGGCCCGCCCGATGCCCCGACGCCGGTGGTCGGGGTGAACCATCAGGGACGCGTCCGCGTTGTCCAGGTTGTCGCGCAGCGGCAACCACAGCGCGAGGTAGCCGACCACCGCGCCGTCGATCCGGGCGACGAACGGCTCGACGCGGCGGCCGCTGGTCTGCGCGGTAAGGTCCGCCCGGAATTCCCGCGGGCACGGCGGCGGGAAGTCCGGGGTGTCGACGGCGTCGACCGCCACCCGTAGCGCCTGGACCTCCTCCACTAGCGGGTCGTCGGCAGGGTCGAGCGGGATGATATCTGGCTGCATGCCACCCAGAGTTGCGTCCAGGCGCCGGTCGCGCACCTGGTTTTCTCGGGGAAATGGTCGAGAGGGCGACCGCACGGCGCCTACGCGCCGGGGCACAGGGAGACCGGGGGTTAAGTTGCCGCTCGGCCGCTTGCGCCTCCGAGCGGGGCCCCGCCTGTTACCAAGCTGTGTCCGGACCCTGCGGCGATACGCCCTCCCGCACGAAGCATCCTGCGCCTCCCGGACCGCGACGTCAAGACCCTGTCGGGGTGTTTCTCACCGTCCGGACAGGCATTGGTTACCCAACGCGATCAGGACTCGCGAATCACCCGTTCGGCCTCACCGAGCAGTCCTGCCGCCTGCACTGAACGCAACGACGGTTTGACCACGTGTGTCGGCACCGCCGTCGGTGCCACCGCATCCAGGGTCTTCAGCCCGTCGCCGGTGTTGAACACCACCGTCTCCGCCGCCGGGTCCAGCCGACCGCCGGCGACCAGCTGCCGCAGTGCGCTCACCGTCACGCCGCCGGCGGTCTCGGCGAAGATGCCGGTGGTGCGGGCCAGCAGCCGCATGCCGTCGCGGATCTCGTCATCGTCCACCGCGGCCATCCAGCCACCGGTGCGGCGCACCGCCGCCAGCGCGTACGGCCCGGCGGCGGGGTCACCGATGTTCAGCGACTTGGCGATGCCGGTCGGCCTGACCGGGGTGATCTCGTCCGTGCCTTCCTGCAGCGCGGCCGCGATGGGGGCGCACCCGGCCGACTGGGCGCCGAACACGCGCCAACCACCGGCCGGCGGCTCCGCCAGTCCCAGCTCCACCAGCGCCGAGAACGCCTTGTCAATCTTGGTGAGCAGCTCGCCGCTGGCCATCGGGACCACCACCTGCGGCGGGATACGCCAGCCCAGCTGCTCAGCCACCTCGAAACCCAGGGTGAGCGAGCCTTCGGCGTAGAACGGTCGCACGTTGACGTTGACGAACGCGGTGTCAGCGAACTCGTCGGTCTCCACCAGTTCGCTGCACAACCGGTTGACCTCGTCGTAGGAGCCGTCCACCGCCACCAGGTCGCCGCCGTAGACCGCGGTGGTGACCACCTTGCCCGGCTCCAGGTCCGCCGGGATGAACACGGTCGACCGCACCCCGGCCCGCGCCGCGTGGGCGGCCACCGAGTTGGCGAGGTTGCCGGTGGAGGCACACGCGTAGCGGGTGAACCCGAGGGCGCGGGCCGCGGTCAGGGCAACCGAGACCACCCGGTCCTTGAACGAGTGGGTGGGGTTGGCCGAGTCGTCCTTGACCCACAGTGGCGCCCGGAGGCCGACCGCGGCGGCGAGCGCGGCCGCCGGCACCAACGGGGTCCATCCCGGGTCGAGGCTGACCCGCGCCGCCGGGTCCGCCGCGACCGGCAGCAGCGCCGCGTACCGCCACAGGTTCGCCGGTCCGGCGGCGATCCGTTCCCGGGTGACCGCGGCCAGCGCCACCGGGTCGTAGGCGATCTCCAGCGGCCCGAAGCACTGCCAGCAGGCGTGCTGCGCGGCCAGTGGGTATTCCGCGCCGCAACCGCGGCACACCAGCGCGCGGGCGGGTCCGGTGGCCTGATTGACGGTGTCGACAGTCATGCGCGAGGCGTTCCTCTCATCTTCCCCGCGGTCGTGCCGCGGGCCGGAGTTGGCACCTGCCACGCGCGGCCTCAACGCTGAGTCGCACGCGGTGGTTGCCGGGGCGTCGTCGGGCCGGTCCCTCAACCCCTCTGGATGAGTACGCCCAGAAGCCTACCCACCCGAGTTGATCATGGGGCTCTGTGGGCGTGTCGCACGGTGTGTCGTGCAACCAGCCCATGATCAACGCGAGAGATCACGAGACGATGTCGCGGCGCAGGAAGCGCCACCACGCCAGCGCGCAGAACACGGTCGCGTAGCAGACCGCGGAGATGGCGCCGCGCACCGCGTCACCGGTCTCGACCGGGGTGGACAGGAACCCCAACCAGGCGTCCGAAAAGTGGGTCGGCAGCAAGGCGCGAAGGTCACCGAGCGCGGTGATCTGGTCCAGGATGCTCGACAGGATGTAGAGCATGACCGCGCCGCCGACCGCACCCAGCGGCGCGTCGGTGACCACCGACAGCAGGAACGCCAACGCTGCCACCACCATCAGGCTGATCCCGATGTAGCCCAGCACCAGCAGCAGCCGCACCAGGCCCTCACCGGCCGGCACCTCGGCCGCCACCGCGCTGCGCAGCGGCTCCCAGCCGTACCGCAGGGTGCCCGCGCCCAGCGCGGTGCCGGCCAGCAGCAGCATCGCCAGCAGGCTGTAGCCGGCCGCGACCGCCAGCTTGGCCCCCAGCAGTCGGGACCGTGGCACCGGCGCAGCCAGCAGATACCGCAACGACCCCCAGCTGGCCTCACTGGAGACGGTGTCGCCGAAGAACAGCGCCACCACCACGACCAGCAGGAACCCGGACGATACGAAGACGGTGAACAGGGCGAAGTTGAGCCCGCCGCTGGTGGCGAGGTCCACCAGGCTGCCGAACCGGCCCCCGCCCGGGGGCCCGGGCTCATCGTCGTTTCCGCCCAGCTGGAACGCACCCAGCATGATCAACGGAAGGGCGACCATGAAACCGAGCGCGACCTGCGTGCGGCGCCGCCTCGCCTGCCGGGCCCACTCGGCGCGCACCGACAGGGTGCGGCCGGGCCGGTAGTCGGGCGCAGCCCCGTCCAGGCCCGCCGCAGCCCCGTCCAGGCCCGCCGCAGCCCCGTCCGGGCCCGGCCCGGGCCGCCTGTCGGTGCTCACCGGTCCCCACTCCCTCGCGTGTCGGCGCCGACCAGCGCCAGAAAGGCGTCCTCCAGCCGGCGACGCGGCACCACCCGCTCCACCCCGACGCCGGCGCGCACCAGCGCGGCCACCACCTCCGCGCGCGGCCGCCCGTCGATGTCGACCACCAGCTCCCGGGCGCCCTCGACCGACACCGTCCGTACCCCGGCCAGCTCGTCCAGGACTCGCGCAGCGGCGGTCACGTCGGACACCTCCAGCACCGCCGTCGGGGATTCACCGACCACCTCGTCGACCGCACCGGCGGCCACCACCTCGCCCTTGTGCATGACCACCACGTGGGTGCAGGTCTGTTCCACCTCCGCCAGCAGGTGCGACGACAGCAGCACCGCCCGCGACCCGCGCGCGTAGCGGGCCAGCACCCGGCGCATCTCGGCGATCTGCGGCGGGTCCAGCCCGTCGGTGGGCTCGTCGAGCACCAGCAGTTCCGGCAGCCCCAGCATCGCCTGCGCGACCGCCAGCCGCTGCTTCATCCCGTGGCTGTAGGTGCGCACCCGGCGATGGATCGACTCGCCCAGCCCGGCGATCTCGACCACCTCGTCCATCCGCGCCTGGCCGGCCGGGCGCCCGGTGGCACGCCAGTACGCGCGCAGGTTGTCCCATCCGGACAGGTGCGGCAGCAGTCCCGGCCCCTCGACCAGCGCCCCGACCCGCGAGAGCACCGGCGCGCCAGCGGTGAGCCGGTGGCCGAACACCCGCACGTCGCCGGCGGTGGGCCGGGTCAGCCCGAGCAGTACCCGCAGCGCAGTGGTCTTGCCAGCGCCGTTGGGGCCCAGCAACCCCACCACCTCGCCCCGCTCGACGGTGATGTCCATCCGGGAGACCGCCACGAACCCGCCCGGGTACTCCTTACGCAGGCCATCGACGACCAGCGGGGTGTCGGCGTACGCCGCCACGGCGGAACGGTGACGGCGGCGGCGGCCGCGTGCCACCACCATCGCCACACCCACGCCGCCGGCGACCGCGGCCAGCAGACCCACCAGCACCCAGCCCCAGACCGCATCCGGGCCCGCGATCGGCGCACCGGCCACGGTCGGCACCGTGACCGGGCCGTCGACCGCCACCTCGTACACGACCGGCTCCGGCGGGGTGGCGTACGCCTGGTCCGAGGTGGCCACCGTGACCCGCAGCGTGTGGCCGGCCTCGACCAGCCGGGTGACCGCCGGCAGGGTGACGGTGACCGGATCGGCGTCGGCGATGTCGGCCGGCAGCCCGGTCAACCGCACCGGCGCCACCAGGCCGCCGGGCAGGGTCGCGATCCCGGACGGGTCGACGGAGTAGAGCTTGACGAACAGCACCGCCTCGCCGGTCGGCGAGGCGGCCCGGACCTGCACCGTGGGCGCGCCGACGATATCCAGCGGCTCGGCCAGCGGCTCGGAGACGAATCGCGCATGCTGCCCCGGCAGATCAGTGACGATGCCGTCCACGAACGAAGCCAGGCCGTCCGGCGCCGGCAGCGATGACACCGCGGCCGGGGTGCCACCCGGCGGGTTGGCCACCGGCTGCGGCGGGCCGGCCACCGCGACGTCGACCCGGTCGGTGCCCGCCAGCCCCGGATACCGATCAGTCTGGTACGCGGTGGTGGCCACCTCGCGTGCCGTGGCGCTGAACCCGGAGACCCGGGACCACGTGAAGCTGGTGCCCGGGTGCCCGGGCTCGCCGGCGACATGGTGGTCCAGCCAGTCCAGCGTGAGCTGCCGCAGCCGCTGCTGCTCCGAGGTCGGGCCGTCACCACCGTCGTGGCCGCCGTGGAACCAGGCCACCTGCACGGGTGCACCGGCCGCGGCGATGGCGTCGGCGTTGGCGTCGGCCTCCGACAGCGGGAACAGGCTGTCGGCAGTGCCCTGGATGAGCAGCGTCGGCGCGGAGATCCGGTCCAGGACGACGGCCGGGCTGGACTCGCGCAGCCGTGCCACCGCGTCGGCGTCGGCGCGGCCGTCCTCGGCCACCCGCAGGTAGGCGGCGCAGACGTCGGCGGCGAACCGCCCGCACGCCACGTCACCGCCGGCCGGTCCTGCGGCACCGGCCTCCGTGGCCGCCTCACCCCGCCCGGCCAGTGCCGCCGGGTCGCCGGCGGCACTGCCGAAGAACAGCCCCGCCCAGGCCTGCTTGAACACCCCGTCGACCGGGTCGGCGCCGGTGGACTCCGGCAGGAAGGCGCCGGCCAGGTCGTGCCAGGTGATCATGGGTACGATCGCGTCCACGCGCTCGTCATGCGCCGCCAGCATCAGCGCCAGGGCGCCGCCGTACGAGCCGCCCACGACCCCGACCCGCGGATCGCCGGAGGCGTCGGTGCGCACCTCCGGACGCTGCGCCAGCCAGTCCAGCAGCCGCTGCGCGTCGCGCACCTCGTAGTCGGGATGGTTGAGGTGGATCTGACCCCCGCTCGCGCCGAACCCGCGGGCCGTCCAGGTCAGCACCGCGTACCCCTGCTCAGCGAAGTCGGCCGCGTCAGCGGCCACGCTGTGCTTGGTGGCGCCGAAGCCGTGCGCCAGCAGCACCGCCGGGACCGGGTCACCGGCCGACGCGCCGTCGGGCAGGTAGAAGGTGGTGTCGAGGACGACCTCGTCCGGGCCTGACTCCATCGGCAGCAACCGGTCCTCGGTGGCGTACCCGGGCTCCGCCGGCCGGGCCACCCACGTCACCAGGCCGACCACCAGCACCGCGACCAGCGCCAGGGTCAACGCCAGCCGCCGGGGCGGGCGCGCTCGGGCGCGGAAGAGGCGTACGGATGCCGGCATGCCCGCTACGCTACGTCGTCAGGCCGAGCGACCTCATACCGTCCCGGCGCCGCGCCGCCGGGTTGGCCCGTGTCACGGTTCGTGCGCACCGGTGTCGGAGTGGGCATCCTCGGCGCGGTCATCTCCGGTGGCTGACCGCCACTGGTCCGGCACCGGATCCTCGCGCGGAAGGTCCCGGAACGCCTCGGCGTAGGCGCCGGAGTTCGCCGCCTCCCGCAGGCTGATCCGCCCGGCGAGCACGTCGCGCGCCAGTTCCTGCATCGCCGGGCCGCCGGCGCCCTCCTCGAGCCGCCGCAGGTTGTCATAGACCGCTTTGGCCAGCGCGGGATCACCACCCGCGATGCTGAGGAACCTTTCGTGTTCCGCCAACGTCTCTCCCCAAATCTTGCACCGCCTCCGCCTTCCCAACGGAGCCGATCCCACCCTTGACGCCGGACCGTATCACCACTACCGCCGCGGTGGGAGGGGCAGAAGCGCTGCCGCCGGTCCGGATAGCCCGATCCGGCGACGCTCGCGGCGTGAGTTCCGAAACCCGCAGGTGCTCGCCGAGCCATGGTGGCCACCACTGCCCGCCCGGAGGCTCTCGACCCCCGGGCTGCGCGCGGCCCGGCAACGCGTGGACGCCTCGCTGGATTCGGCCCAGGTGGCGGCGCTTGCCGCCTATGCCGGGTCCCGCGGAGATTCAGCGCACCACGTGGTGCGGCTGCTCACCGGCCGCCAGCCGGTGCAGCTGGTCGACGATCAGCTGCTGGGCACGCGGCAGGAACGCCGTCGAGTTGCCGCCGACGTGGGGACTCAGCAGCAGGTTCGGCAGCGTCCACAGCGGATGTCCGTCCGGCGGCGGTTCCGGGTCGGTCACGTCGAGGGCGGCGCGCAGCCGGCCGGTGCGCAGCTCGGCCACCAGCGCGTCGGTGTCGACCACCCCACCGCGGGCCACGTTGACCAGCAGCGCACCGTCGCGCATCCGCGCCAAAAATGCCGCGTCCACCATGCGGCGGGTCTCGTCGTTCAACGGTACGCAGACCACCACCACGTCGACCGCCGGCAGCAGGTCCGGCAGCGCGGTGAACGGCGCCACGCCGTCGCGCCCGGTCCGGGCCACCCGTACCACCTCGACCTCGAAGCCGGCCAGCCGCCGCGCCACGGCCGCACCGATCCCGCCGTACCCGAGGATCAACACCCGCTTGTCCGCCAGCGACTCCCACCGGCGGTGCCGCCATTGCCCGGCGTCGTGGCCGCGCACGAAGTCGGGGATGCCACGCAGTGCGGCCAGCATGAGCGTGACCGCCAGTTCCGCGGTGCTGGTGTCGTGCAACCCGCCGGCGTTGCACAGCGTCACCCGGTCGGGCAGGTGCGGCAGGACGTGCTCGTAGCCGGCGGTCAGCGTCTGCGCCACCCGTAGCTTCGGCATCTTCGCCATCAGCGCCAGCGGTGCGGGGTCGAAGGTGTACGGGGTGACATAGACCTCGACTCCGTCGATGGACTCCGGCGGGTCGCCCTCGCCGTCGTACACGTCGACGGTCAGGGACTCCGGCAGTCGCGGCACCACCTCGGCGTACGGCACCCACACCCGCATCGCTCACCTCCCTGTCGCTACGGTGCGGCCTGGCGCGGTGAACCTACCCGCGGCGCGGCCGGATCCGCCGGGCGCGCAGCCGGCGCAGCCGGCCCACCAGCACCGGATCGTGCGCCAGCGCGACGGGATCGTCAAGCAGCGCGTTCAGCAGCTGGTAGTAGCGGGTGCTCGAGAGGCAGAAGGTGTCCCGGATCGCCTGCTCCTTGGCGCCGGCGTGGCGCCACCACCGCCGTTCGAACGCCAGGATCTGCCGCGACCGCTCGTCCAACTCCGGTGTCGAGACCGGTGCCGCCCGCAACGGCTCGGCGTCCGCGCCGAGGTCATCGTCCATGGCGGGGTCATCGTCCATGGCGGGGTCATCGTCCATGGCGGGGTCATCGTCCATGGCGAGATCCGCGTCCGTGGCGAGATCCGCGTCCGTGGCGAGATCCGCGTCCGTGGCGAGATCCGCGTCCGGTTCCACGTCCCGATCGCTGCCGGTGCGCTGGTCAGCGAGGTACGGCTCGGCGCTGGTGGACGTCACGGGTGTCAGGTTACGTCGCGGCGGTGTATGTGCCACATCGCGGCACCCACAAGCAGCGCGACCACTGCGAGAATCCCGACGCCGGCGGCCTGCCAGGTCACCTCCATGGTGGCGGGCTCGCACGGGCCCAGCCCCGCCGTCGGTTCGCAGCTACGGAAGTCGTGGAAGGTCACCGACTTATGCATCCACGCCTGCAGGTAGCTGGTCCACACCCACGCCTGCGGATACCGGGCGTCGACAGCGAACGCCACGATCTGGGCGCCGAGCACCCCGACGATGAAGGCGCCGATGGCCGCGCCCAGCGCGGTGGCGGTGTGCCGGCCGAGCGACGAGACGGCGAACCCGACCGCGCCGGCGGCGAGCACCAGGGCCGTGCCACGCAACCCGGTGAGGCCGAGCGACTGCCAGGTGCCGGAGGTCATGGTGTCGGTGATGCCGCGGTAGGTCGCCACCTGCCAGAACGCCGCCGTCCACGCCGCGCCGAGCAGCACCACCAGCCCGGCCAGTGCCGCCACCAGCGTGGCGAGCTTCGTCGACAGCACCAGCAGGCGCCGCGGTTGCCACAGCAGCAGGTTCGTCATGCCGCCGCTGCGCCACTCGGCGCCGATGAACGACGCGCCGACGATGAACGCGAACAGCGCCAGGATCGCGGTGAACGCGGTGATGAGCGGTTCGAAGTCGGCGCGGAACTCGAACGTGGGCGGCAGGTGCCACCGTGCCATCTCGTCCGGGCCCGCCGCCCACTGGCGCATCTCGTCGCAGTCGTCGGGCCAAGCTCGCCCGCCCGCCGCGTCTTCCTCGCCGGCGGCCCGGGCCCGCTCGCACTCCGCAATGTCGTGCTCGATAGCACGCAGGTTCTCCTCGTACTGCCGCTGCGCCCGCTCCTCGGCGGCGGCGACCGCCGCCGAGTCGGGTGCATGGTTGCTCGCTGCGATCCCGGCGACGGTCGCCCCGAGGATCAGCACCACGAACACCAGCATCCAGCGGGTGAAGCGGCGCTTGCACAGCCGCCGCAGCTCGGCCCTGGCCAGACTCATCGCGACCCGCCCCCGTTCCCCTCGCCCCCGGCGGGCTGCTCCGCACCGACCACCACGGACTCGTCCACCTGCCGGGCCTGCCCGGACACCGGGGTAGTGCCGGTCAGTTCCAGGAACACCGACTCCAGGTCCACCGCCACCGGCGCCAGTTCCGCCACGTAGAGGTCGCGGGCGGCCAGCGTAGCGGTGACCCAGGCGGGCCGCTCGACCGCATGCACCAGCAGGTGGTCGTCGCGGACGGTCACCGACGCGCCCGCCTCACGCAGCGCCCCGGCGGCGGCGGTGTGCTCGGCGGCCGACTCCAGCCGCACCCGCACCTCCGCGGTCGAGTGCGCCGCCAGCACCTCGTCCACCGGCCCGGCGGCGACCCGCCGGCCGAGCGAGATGATGGTGACGGTGTCGCAGATCTGCTGCACCTCGCTCAGAATGTGGCTGGACAGCACCACGGTGGTGCCCTGCGCGGCGAGGCTGCGCATCAGGTCGCGCATCTCCCGGATGCCGGCCGGGTCGAGGCCGTTGGCCGGCTCGTCGAGGATCAGCAGCCTCGGTTCCTTCAGCAGCGCCGAGGCGACCGCGAGGCGTTGCTTCATGCCCAGCGAGTAGGTCTTGACCCGTTCGTTCGCCCGGTCCCGCAGGCCGACCTGCTCCAGCGCCGCGTCGACCCGGCGCTGGGGCAGCCCTGCGGCGGTGGCCAGCAGCGACAGCGTGTCCCGGCCGGTGAAGTTGCCGAAGAACTGGGGACTCTCCACGATCGCGCCGACCTGGTCCGCCACCTGCGGCAGGTGCTGCGGCACGTCATGCCCGAGCAGCCGCATCTGCCCGCCGTGGGCGGTGATCAGCCCCAGCAGCGTGCGCAGGGTGGTGGTCTTGCCGGATCCGTTGGGCCCCAGGAAGCCGTGCACCTGCCCGGGTTCCACCACCATGTCGAACCCGTCGAGCGCGCGCCGCGGTCCGCTCCGCCAGCTGCGGTACGTCTTGCGCAGTCCGTCTATCTCCACGACGGCCGTCATCGGCGCCCTCCCGCCTCGGTGACGCATGCCGGCGACACCTTACGCCTCCCGCGCCACCCGGGCGATCATCCGTTCCGTTCGACATCGGGAATCAGGCGGTGATGACGTGGACGCCGGCCGCGGCGAAAGCGTCTACTGCGGATTGATCGGCCCCGGCGTCGGTGACCAGGGTCGCCACCCGCTCGATGGGACACACCCGGGCGAACGCGCGCTCTGCCAGCTTCGAGGCGTCCGCGACGATGACCACCCGGCCGGCGCAATCGACCATGAGCCGGTTCATAGCCGCCTCCCCCTCGTGGTGGGCGGCGGCGCCCAGCGTCGCGTCGATCGCGTCCACCCCCAGCAGCGCCAGGTCCAGGTTGATTTCCCGCAGCAGCGCGCCGCCGAGCGGGCCCACCAGCTCGTACGACTGCGGCCGCACCACGCCGCCGGCCACCACCACCTTCATCTGCGAACGCATGAGAAGTTCGTTGGCGATGTTGAGCGCATTGGTCACCACGGTGAGCTGGGCGTCCGGATCGGTGCGGTTGAGCTCCGGGCGCCCCGCGAGCGCCCGGGCCACCTCGGTGGTGGTGGTGCCGCCGTTGAGTGCGACCACCATGCCCGGCTCCACCAGCGCGGCTGCGGCGGCGCCGATGCGCTGCTTCTCCGCCGAGTGCCGCGCGGTCTTGTAGCGCAGGGGCAGGTCGTACGACACGCCGCTGGCCACCGCGCCACCGCGGGTTCGGGTGATCATCTGCTGCCTGGCGAGCTGGTCGAAGTCGCGCCGGACCGTCGCTTGGGAAACCCCGAGAATCTGTGCCGCCTCCTCGACGCTGATCCTGCCGCGCTCGGCCAGCAGCTCCACCAGCGCGTTCCAGCGCGCGTACCGATCCACCCCGGCTCACTCCCTGCGCAGAACCTGCGTGATTCCTGCACACTAGTGCGCGGATGACGCCGACGGGCGGACCGGGACGACCAGCGGGCCGTGCGCGCCGTCGACCACCCGCACCCGGGCACGGTAGTGGGTGGACAGCAGCTCCTCGGTGAGCACCTCCTGGCACGGCCCGTCCGCGGCCACCCGGCCGCCGGCCAGCAGCACCATCCGGTCGGCGTACTCGCCGGCGATCGACAGATCGTGCATGGTGGCCAGCACCGTCAAGCCGTGATCCCGGCGCAGCCCGTCAACCAGTTCCAGCACCTCCTGCTGGTGGCCGATGTCGAGTGCAGCGGTCGGCTCGTCCAGCATCAGCAGGGTCGCGCCCTGCGCCAGCGCCCGGGCCAGGAACACCCGCTGCCGCTCCCCACCGGACAGGGTGGCCAGTTGCCGCTCGGCGAACCCGGCCAGGTCCAGCCGGTCCAGCACGTCGGTGGCCGCCGCCAGATCCGCGGCCGACTCGCGCCCCAGCGGCGGGATGTACGGGGTGCGGCCCAGCAGCACGTAGTCGAGCACCGCCATGCCGGGCGGCACCACCGGCGCCTGCGGCACGGTCGCCACCAGGCGGGCGCGCTCGCGTCGCCGCAGCCGCCGGATGTCGCGGCCGAACAGCCGGATCCGGCCGCGGAAGCCGACCATGCCGCCGATGGCGCGCAGCAGGGTGGACTTGCCGGCCCCGTTCGGCCCGATCACGGTGACCCACTCGCCTCCGGTGACCGCGAGGTCCACCCCGTGCAGGATCGGCGTGCCGTCGAGGGTGACGGCCACGTCGGTGACCTCCACCGCGCTCATACCGCCACCCTTCTGGTGGTGCGCAGCACCAGGATGAAGAACGGCGCGCCCAGGAAGGCGGTCAGCACCCCGATCGGCACCTCCCGCGGCGCGTCCAGAGTGCGTGCGGCCAGGTCGGCCAGGGCCAGGAACGCGCCGCCGTAGAGCATGGACAGCGGCAGGATCGCCCGGTACGACGAGCCCACCAGCAGCCG
>SLSW01000337.1 GCA_007130245.1 Micromonosporaceae bacterium | reverse complement strand
GCCGACTGGCGGCTGGCGTACGAGGACGCGAACCCGGCGCTGCAGGCCGCCATGCGCGGCTGGTTCGGCGGCACGCCCGATGAGGTCCCGCAGCTGTTCCGGGACCGCTCGCCGTTGACCCACCTGTCGCGGCTGAGCGCGCCGGTGCTGATCCGGCAGGCGCGCCGCGACAGCCGCACGCCGCCCCGCCAGATGGAGGTGTACGAGCGGCAGGCGGCGCGTCTCGGCAAGCCGGTGACGGTGCTGTGGGATACCGGCGGGCACGGGTTCGGTGACCAGTTCGCGTACTACCGGCGGGCGCTGGAGTTCGCGGCCGGCTGCGTCGGCGGCAGCCACGCGCGGACAGGGTAGGCCCGCCGCCGGCTCACAGCACCTTGCCGGGGTTGAGCAGGCCCTGCGGGTCGAGGGCGTCCTTGACGGCCCGGTGCACCCGTGCGCCCACCGGGCCGAGCTCCCGGGCCAGCCATTCCCGTTTGAGCAGGCCGACCCCGTGCTCGCCGGTGCTGGTGCCGCCCACCGACAGGCACAGCCGCATGATCTCGTCGAAGACCGCCCGGCCGCGCGCGACGCTGGCCTCGTCGGCGCGGTCGACCACGATGTTGGGATGCAGGTTGCCGTCTCCCGCGTGCGCCACCACCCCCACCATGATGTCGTGCGCGGCGGCGATGTCGGCGATGCCGTCGAGCACCTGCGCCAGCGTGGTGCGCGGCACGGCGATGTCGTCGACGATCACACCACCGTTGCCGTCGGGAAACGCCGCGGCCGCCGCGTGCTCCATGGCGTGGTAGGCCAGCCGCCGCGCCGCCAGCAGCGCCTCCGCCTCGGTGGCGTCGCTGGCCGCGTACACCTCGGCGGCGCCCGCTGCGGTGCACAGCGCCTGGATGCGGGCCAGGTCGTCGGGGGCACGCTCGCCGGTGTCCACGGCGGCGAGCAGCACCGCGGCGGCGTCGGTGCGCAGGCCCATGGGCCGGTACGACTCGATCGCCGCCAGGTGGGTGCGGTCGACCAGTTCCAGCAGGCTCGGCGTACACCCGGCGCCGGCGATCGTCGCCACCGCCGCGCCGGCGGCCGCGGTGGTGTCGAAGACCGCCACCAGGGTGAGCGCGTCGTCCGGCACCGGCCGCAGCGCCAGCGTGATCTCGGTGATGATCCCCAGCGTGCCCTCCGAGCCGACGAACAGTCGGGTCAGGTCGTAGCCGGCGACCCCCTTGGGGGTGCGCCGGCCGGTGCGCAGCACCTCGCCGTCGGCCAGCACCACCTCCATGCCGATCACGTGCTCACTGGTCACGCCGTACTTGACGCAGCACATCCCACCGGCGTTGGTGGACACGTTGCCGCCGATCGTGGACGACTCCCACGAACTCGGATCGGGCGGGAACCGCAGTCCGTGCGCGGCCGCCGCCTTCGCGAAAGTGGCGTTGACCACGCCGGCCTGCACCACCGCGATCCGGTTCACCGGGTCGATCTCGACGATGCGGTCCATCGCGGTCAGCGCCAGCGCGACCGCGCCCTCGACCGCGTTCGCTCCGCCGGCCAGGCCGGTGCGCGCGCCCTGCGGCACCACCGGCACGCGGTGGGCCGCGGCCACCCGGACCACGTCGGCGACCTGCGCGGTGTCGCGCGGGCGCACCACCGCCGCGGGCATTCCGGCCGCGCACAGGTGGGCCTCGTCGCGCCGGTGGCTGCGTCGCAGGTCCGGGTCGGTGAGCACGGCACCGTCCGGAAGCACCCGGCGCAGGTCGGCGATCAGCGCGTCGTTACCCACGTGGGAAGGGTACGCCGCGAGGCGCGTCGGTAGGGTGGGCGGTGTGAGTGATCAGCCACCGGCCGGGCCGCCACCGGCCGGGCCGCCACCTGAGCAGACGCCGGACGTCCCGCTGGAGGCGGCGACGCCCATGTACGGGGAGGCGCACCGGCCACGGTGGGTGCGGTGGCTGGTGCTGGGCGCCGTGATCGGTGTGATCGCGCTGTCCGCGATCGCGCTGATCGTCTTCCTCGGCGTGGCGATCGGCCTCGACGCGTTGCTGATCGGCCTGGCGGCCGCGATCCTGCCGGTGCCGGTGCTGCTGCTGGCGTTCCTGTGGCTCGGTCGCTACGAACCCGAGCCGGCCCTGTACATCGGCATGGCCTTCGCCTGGGGGGCCTTCGTGGCCACCGGTCTGGCGTTGCTGGTCAACACCGGCGCCGCGTTGCTGTTCGAGGCGGCCGGATTGCCGGTCGAACTGGTGGCGGTGGTGGTCGCACCGGTGATCGAGGAGATCGGCAAGGTGGCCGGACCGCTGCTGCTGCTGCTATGGAACCGGCACGCTATCACCGGCATCACCAAGGGAATCGTCTATTGCGGAGTGTCGGCCATCGGGTTCGCGATGGTCGAGAACATCCTCTACATCGGCGGGCACGGCTACCGGGCCGGGATGGACGAGTTCGGGCCGGCCACCGGGGTGCAACTGGCGATCCTGATCTTCATTGTGCGGATCCTGATGTCCGCGTTCGCCCACCCGCTGTTCAGCGCTGCGGCCGGCATCGGGCTCGGAGTGGCGGCCCGCAGCGGCTCGGTGGCGGTACGGGTGATCGCCATCCTGGTCGGGGTGGTGGCGGCGATGGTGCTACACGCGTCCTGGAACCTGATGGCGGTGCTCACCGGCTGGACCGGCGAGCCGTTGGTGTTCCTCTACGGGTACGTGGGGCTGATGGTTCCGCTGTTCCTGGGCGCGATCGGGCTGGCGATCTGGCTGCGCAGCCGGGAGGGCGGGCAGATGACGCAACGGATGCTGCCCGACTACGTGCGCGCGGGATGGCTGGCCCCGCCCGAGGTCGCCTCGCTGCGCAGCCTCGGCACCCGCAACAGCGCCCGGCGGTGGGCGCGCCGGGTGGCCGGGGAGCAGGGCGCACGGGCGATGCGACGGTTCCAGTTCGCCGCCACCCGGCTGGCGCTACTGCGCGACCGGGTGGTCCGGGGTCTGCCGACCAAGCCGCCCGATGTGCGTCGTACCGCGACCGAGGAGCAGGCGCTGCTGGCCGAGCTGACCGCCAGCCGGGAGGTCTTTGCCGGGCGCGACCCGCAGGTGCCGCCGGCGCGTTGGGATGGGCAGCGGTACGAGATCCTGTTCCCGGATGGCGGCACCAGGACCGTGGCGGCGCCCGAGGAGCCGGTGGTGCCGGTGCCGGTGGTGCTGGCCCCACCCGCACCGCCCCCGCCTCCGCCGGCGGCGTACCCCTGGAGCGGCCACCCTCACAGGTAGAGGCCGGTGCCGTCGGGCTTGACCCGCTCGGCGGCCACTGCGTGCACGTCCCGCTCGCGCAGCAGCACGTACTCCTGGCCGTGTAGTTCCACCTCGGAACGGTCGTCCGGGTCGAACAGCACCCGGTCGCCGGTGACAATAGAGCGTACGTTCGGCCCGACCCCGACCGCGGTGGCCCAGGCCAGGCGCCGGCTGCTCAGCGAGGCGGTCGCCGGGATGACGATGCCGGCGGTGGACCGGCGTTCACCCTCGTCCGCGTCAAGCCGGACCAGCACGCGGTCGTGCAGCAGGCGGATAGGTATGCCGTTGTCGAACTGTGGTGCGACGCTCACGAGGCTGACGCTACCCCGCGGCCGGCGTTGACTACGGTAGGGAGGTCCGGGTAGCCACGAGGGGAGGCGCGAGTGAGCCGATTCGAGCAGGTTCGCGCCAACCTGCGCCGGGCGTACGAGGCCAGCCGGGAGAGCCTCCGTGCAGCCCGTGAGGCCGCCGAGGAGCCCGAGGGCGAGGCGCTGGACCTGCAGGTCGCCCCCGAGTGGGAGGGCGAGCCCTCGGCGGCTGGTGCGCCGGCCCCGCCACGGGCGCCCGCCGACGAGCGCACCGCCGAGCGGGCGGCGGCGGACCGCAGCGGAGCCGGCGAACGGTCCCCTGCCGGGTCACGCCGCCCGTCGCCGCGGCCGCAACCGCGGGAGCGTCCGGAGCCGATCGACGACGCGGTGCCGCGCGGTCTGCGCATCGCGGCGGCGTGGGCGTGGCGGCTGATCGTCGTCGGTTTTGTGATCTACATCCTGCTGTTGCTGGTCGGGATGTACATGCTGCTGGTGGCACCGCTGCTGGTGGCGTTGCTGCTGGCCGGGCTGCTGATGCCGGCGCAGCGGTTGCTGGTGAAGCTGGGCATCCACCGGTCACTCGCGGCGTTGATGGTGGTCGTCGCCGGGCTCGGTGTTGTCGGCGGCACCCTCACCCTGGTGACCAACCAGTTCATCGACGGCCTCAACGACATGGTCGCCCAGGTGGAGCAAGGCATCGCGCAGGTGCAGGAGTGGCTCGAAACCGGCCCGTTCGGCCTCGGCCCGGACGCCTTCGACAACGTGATCCGCGAGATCGGGGACTGGGTCGACGAGAACACCCGGGAACTCACCCAGGCCGGGCTGGCGGCGGTCACCGGGGCGGTGCAGTTCCTCACCGGGATGATCTTCGCGATCGTCGTCACGTTCTTCTTCCTGCGCGACGGCGGGCGGATCTGGCGCTTCCTGGTCGGGCTGCTGCCGCCGCAGGCCCGCGAGCCGATGGCGTATGCCGGTGAGGGCGCGTGGAAGAGCCTCAGCGGCTATGTGCGTGCCACCGTGCTGGTGGCGCTGGTCGATGCGGTCGGCATCGGCCTGGGTCTGTGGATCCTGTCGGAAGTGATGACCTATCCGCGCGGTCTGGTGCTGCCGATCGCCGCGCTGGTGTTCCTCGGCGGGTTCGTCCCGATCGTCGGGGCGTTCGTCTCCGGCACGGTGGCGGTGCTGATCGCGCTGGTGAGCGGCGAGACGCCGGCCCTCGGACTCGTGCAGGCACTGATCGTGCTGGGCATCGTGCTGGTGGTGCAGCAGCTGGAGAGCAACGTGCTGCAGCCGTTCATCGTCAGCAAGATGGTGCGCGTCCACCCGCTGGCGGTACTGATCGCGGTGCTGGCCGGGATCCTGCTCGCCGGCATCATCGGGGCGCTGGTGGCGGTGCCGGTCGTGGCGGTCATCAACACCGTGGTCCGGCGGTTGCACGCCTACCATCGTCGACCACCGCCGGCTGCCCCGGCGGAGACAGCGGCGCCGTCCGCCTCGGGTTGAGGCGGCCGTTCCGTCGCGGCCGTTCCGTGGCGGCCGGTCTGCCGGCGGCCGCGTGCCGGTTCGTCAGGGTGCGCCGCCCAGGCGGCTCAGCGCGCCGGTGACCACCTCGGGATCGGTGGTGTACCAGAACGGTGGCAGCGAACGGCGCAGGTAGTTGCCGTACCCGCGGGCGGTGTGCAGCCGGGAGTCCAGCACCGCCACCACCCCGCGGTCGCCAGCGGAACGGACCAGCCGGCCGGCGCCCTGGGCCAGGCGCACCGCAGCGATCGGCACGCTGACCGCGGCGAAGCCGGAGCCGCCGGCCGCGTCGACCGCCTGCGACCGGGCGGCGGCCAGCGGCTCGTCCGGGCGCGGGAACGGCAGCCGGTCGATCACCACCAACTGGCACGCGTCGCCAGGCACGTCCACCCCCTGCCACAGCGACATGACGCCCAGTAGGCAGGTCTGCGGGTCGTCGCGGAACCGGCGCACCAGCAGCGGCAACGACTCCTCGCCCTGCACCAGGATCTCCAGCGTGGTGCGCTTCCGCAGCACCTCGGCCGCGCGTTCGGCTGCCCGGCGGGAGGAAAAAAGGCCGAGCGTACGGCCGCCGAGCGCACTGACGAGCCGGACCAGCTCGTCGGCGGTGGCGTCCGGCAGCCCGGACTCGCGGGGACGCGGCAGGTGGGCGGCCACGTAGAGGATGCCCTGCCGCGGATAGTCGAACGGCGAACCGACGTCCAGCGCCGACCACTGCGGCCCGGCGTCGTCGGGTTCGTCCTCGTCACCGGACGTCCCGTCGCCACCGGCGTTAGGTGGGAACAGGCCCAGGGACCGGGCGATGGTGTCGAACGAGCCGCCCAGGGTCAGGGTGGCGGAGGTGGCCACCACCACCCGCTCCTGGTAGAGGTGTGTGGCCAGCGTGCCCGCCACCGACAGCGGCGCCACCACCAGCGCCCGGCGGCCACCGCCGCCGCGCTCCGGCTTCTCCACCCACGCCACGTCCTCGTCCTTGGCCGCGACCAACCGCTGGGCGGTAGTGGACAACTCCTCCAGCACCGCCCGCGCGGGCTGCTTCGCCACCCCGTCCGGGTCGTCCGGCTTGACCTCGCCGATCGACTCGAGTGCCGCGCGGGCGGCCGCGTCCAGCATGGTGCAGGCCGCGTGCAGTGCCGGGGGTAGTTCGCCGACCAGCCGGCCGGCCGGTGTCTCGCCCAACCCGACGGTCAGCCCGTCTGCCGCCTCGGTCAGAGCCTCGAACACCTCCGGCTCCACCAGCGAGCGCGCCCGGCGGGCGGTCCGGTCGACCGCCTCGGCGGCCAGCTCCGCCTGCGCCACCGACGAGACCCGGTCGGCCAGCTCGTGCGCCTCGTCGACTACGAGCAGCTTGTGCGGCGGGATGATGTGGCGGCCGGCGAGCATGTCCACGGCCAGCAGGCTGTGGTTGGTGACGACGATGTCGGCGCCGCGGGCCCGCTCCCGGCTCGCCTCGGCGAAACACTCCAGGCCGAATGAGCAGCGGGCCGCGCCGACGCACTCGCGCGCCGGCATCGACACCAGCCGCCAGGCGGCGTCGTCCACCCCCGGGTCGAGCTCGTCCCGGTCACCGGTGGCGGTGTCCAGGCCCCAGTCGCGCAGCCGCTGGATCTGCTTACCCAACCGCCCCGCCTCGGCCAGCCACGTGGTGCCACCCGCGCCCGCGTTCTCGAACAGTGCCTGCTGCGGCTCCTCGGCGCCGGTGCTGTCCAGCTTGGCCAGACACAGGTAGTGGTGCCGCCCCTTGAGCACCGCGAAGGTGGGTCGGCGACCGAGCAGCGGCTCCACCGCGTCGCACAGCCGGGGCAGGTCGTGGTCGACCAGCTGTGACTGCAGCGCCAGGGTGGCGGTGGAGACGACTACCGGGCCGCCGACCTGCAGCGCCGGCACCAGGTAGGCCAGCGACTTGCCGGTGCCGGTGCCGGCCTGGACCAGCAGGTGTTCGCCGTTGGCGACCGCATCGGCGACCGCGGTGGCCATCCGCTGCTGACCGGGCCGCGCCACCCCGCCCGGCACCGCCGTCACCGCCGCGGCGAGCAGCGTCTCGAGATCGGGCGCTGAGCGGGTCACGCGGGTAACCGTACCCGTCGGCCGCGACCCGGCCCGCGGTTGTCCACAGCCGCATCCGGTCGGTGGCGGTAGGTAGAGTGCCAGCCGTGGCGGACGTGGTGCGGGTCAGGTACCGCAAGTACGACGGGTCGGCGCACCGGGACTACCCGGCGCGCCTGCTCGGCGAGGACACGCACGGCACCTGGCTGGGCGTCGATGCCGGCACCGCGTCCATCTACCACGGCCGGCCGTCGGTGGAGCAGATCCCGTTCGTGCTGCTCATCCCCTGCGACCGCTGGTGGACAGCGATGTTCAACCCGCCACCACGGACCAGCGAGGTCTACTGCGACATCACCAGTCCCGCCCGGTGGGACGGCGACACCGTCGACCTGGTGGATCTCGACCTGGACGTGGTGCGCCGGCGCGGCAGCGGCCGGGTGGAACTGCGCGACGAGGATGAGTTCGCCGCCCACCGGGTCAGCTTCGGCTACCCCGACGACCTGGTCACCTCCGCGCGGCGTACCTCGGCGTGGCTGCTCGACGCGTTGCGCGGTGACACCCAGCCGTTCGCCACTGCCTACCGGCAGTTCCTGTCCCAGGTCAACGGCCGCGCCGGCTGAGCTCGGCGTCCGGCGCCCGGACCGCCTGCCGGGCCCGGGAGGCGAGCTTGCGGGCCGCGCACCAGCGGTTCCGGGAGCCAGTACCCGACGTACCGCTTGCGCCGCACCCGAGCGGAGCGCAGCTGGTCGAGGCAGATCCGCTAGGTGACACTGGTCAACCAGGCGCGAGGGTCTTCGACGGTGTCGGGTTCGGTGGCTGCCCACCGCAGCTCTCGGCGGCGCTGCCGCCAGGGCTGCGGCGTCGCCGGTCGGGCACGTACGATGAGGGTTTCGGACGGTAGCAGCGAGGTGACTGGTGCGTAGGCGCGACCGCGAGTTCTACGACCTGTTCACCCGGTCTGCCCGCAATCTGGTCACCGGCACCGACCTGCTCGCCGAGCTGGCGTTGCCGGGGGTGGACGTACAGTCGGTGAGCGAACGCCTGGTCGAGCTGGAGCATGACAGCGACCGGATCACTCACGAGATCTACAACAAGGTCAACGCGAACATCCGGACCACGGTCGACCGGGAGGACATCTACAAGCTCGGCTCCAATCTGGATGACGTCATGGACCATCTGGAGGCGGTGGCCACACTGGTCTACCTGTACGGGCTGACCGCCCTGCCGGCGCTGCCGCGGGAGATGCACGAGCAGATCGATGTGCTCAACCAGCAGGCGGAGCTGACCGCCGACGCGATGCCGCGGCTGGCCAGCGCGCGGGAGCTGCGCGACTACTGGATCGAGTGCAACCGGCTGGAGAACGAGGGGGACCGGGCGTACCGGATGCTGCTGGTGCGGCTGTTCTCCGGCGAGTACGACGCGCTGACGGTGCTGAAGATGAAGGAGGTGGCCGACGAGCTGGAGGCGGCCTGCGACGCCTTCGAGCACGTGGCCAACACTGTGGAGACGGTCGCCGTCAAAGGCACGTGACCGTCCCCGAAGCCACCAGTGACCGCACACTATGTGTGCTACTATCGGTCATGTGCGCATAGTCGTTGACTCGTCGACGCTGATCTCGCTCGCCTGGGCGGGGCAGTTGCCGCTTCTCGGGTGTGCGCCGGTCGCGCTGGTGATCCCGGCGGAGGTTCGACGCGAAGTTGTCGACGAGGGGCTCGCCCGAGGCTATCCCGATGCCGCGGCGATCGAGTCGACCGTCAAGGTCATCGCGGACGCCGGCCGATCGGAGGAACTGCGTGACCTACCTGTTGACGACGCGGTGTTGGTGCGGGCGCGGGAACACGGCGTCCTGCTCACCAACGATCTCGCGCTGGGGCGGCGGGCGCTGAACACGGGCGTGCGGTGGCTCCGCACCGCCGACTTCATCGTGCTGTGCGTCCGGTCCGGCGGGCTGGAACGTCTCCGCGGCGTCGCCGCGGTAAAGGCGTTACGCGCAGCGGGACGGATCACCGAGGAACTGCTTGATGCCTATCTCGAGGAGCTGCCGTGAGCCGCGCGGTTCGCCTGAACGCCACGATGGATGAGGAGCTGTTGACGCGGCTCGATGCCTATGCGAGTGAACGCTACGAGGACCGTTCGACAGCGCTGAGGCAACTGGTGGACTTCGCGCTGCGGGAGTTGCGCAAGCGGGACGCCATCGACGCGTATCGGAGCGGTCGGGTGACGTTGCGCGACTTCGCGCGCGCGTTGGGTCTGACGGTGTGGGCGGCGCACGACCTGTTGCGCTCCGAAGGTGTGGCTGTCGGCCACGGCGATCGGGAGGAGACCGCGGCGTCGCTCGCCAGCGTGCTGGATCAGCTGGGCAGCTCGACTGCCGGCTAGCTCCCGCTCGCGGGTTCAGGCGTAGCGGGACGCGCGCATACAGTCGGTGAGGATCAGTTCCACCGTGTCCTCGGGTGTCAGGTCGCCGGTGTCGAGCCACAGGCCGCGTCGTGGTGTGTTCTCGAGGCCAATGGCCAGCGAGCGGATGGCGTCCTCGAGCGAACCGCCTGGCGTGAACCAGTCGCGGTAGGAGCTGGCGCCCCGACCGCGTTCCCGGGCGGCGATGTGCTCGATGCCCGGCGCTAGCACCACCAAGTGGCGCTCCGCGCCACGGACCGACTCCAGCCAGTCGGTGACGTGACTCCCGAGCACGATGTCGCTGTAGACGAAGTCCACGCCGTGGTCTACGTAGTGCTGCGCGAGCAGGGCGGCACCGCGGTAGCGCAGTTCCAGCTGACGCACCGCCTCGCCGGTCGGGTCGGCGGTCATCGGCTCGTTGCCGACCATGATCATGTCGTACAGCACGTCGCCGTCGAAGCTCGCCGCAGGCGGGCCCAGCCGGCGCGCCAGCAACGGCGCCACGGTCGACTTTCCCGCCGCTTGCAGTCCGGTGACCATCACCACCCGCGCAGGTCGCGACATCAGCCATCCCGCCCGGCCGGACGCGGTTGCCGGGTGCGCTGCCACTCGTCAGCGGTCACGGCGTACTCCACCTCGCCGTGCTCGGTGCCCGGGATCGGGTCGTCGAACTCGAGGTGGAAGGTGCGCACGTAACGCAGGCCCGCCTTCTCCATCACCCGCCGGGAGGCGACGTTGACCGCCATCGTGGTGGCGAACACCCGCCGCAGCCCGAGCCCGGTGAACGCCGTACGCACCAGCGCCCGGGCTCCCTCGGTGGCGAACCCCTGTCCCCACGACTCCCGCCGGAGCCGGTAGCCGAGGTCGGCCTCGTCGAGATCGTCGTGGTCGGGCCGCGCCAGGCTGAACCAGCCCAGGAACCGGCCCGTGCCCGTGTCGGTCGCTGCCCAGCGACCGTGCCGCGACGACCCCTCGTACTCCGCCAGGATCCGGGGCACGACGTCGTCGCGGACCACCTCGTACGGGGTCGACCTGCCGTTGGTGAGGAAACGCATCACCTCCGGATCACTGTCGAGCTCGACCAGGTCGTCGAGGTCTGCGCCGGTGAACCGGCGCAGAGTCATCCGTTCGGTCTGCAGGAACACGTCCACCGGATCATGATTTATCCAGGGGATCCGCCGGCGCCAGGCAATATCGGGTGCCTGGGTAGGCTCGCGTCGTGGACGCTTACCTGATCGACGCGGTGCGGACCCCGTTCGGCAAGCACCGCGGCGGCCTGTCCGGCATCCGTACCGACGACCTGGCGGCGATGCCGCTGCGTGCGCTGCTGGACCGCCACCAGGGTCTGGACCCGGCCCGGATCGACGATGTCATCCTCGGCGACACCAACGGCGCCGGAGAGGACAACCGGAACGTCGGCCGCATGGCCGCGCTGCTGGCCGGGTTGCCGCCGAGCGTGCCCGGGGTGACCGTGAACCGGCTGTGCGCCTCCGGCGGCGAGGCGATCATCCAGGCCGCCCGGTCGGTGCGTGCTGGCGACGCCGACGTGGTGGTCGCCGGCGGTGTGGAGAGCATGACCCGCGCACCTTTCGTCATGGCGCGCCCGGACGTGCCGTTCCCCGGCAAGCTGGAGCTGTTGCCCACCCAGGTCGGGTGGCGGATGGTCAACCCGACGTTCCCGGCCGAGTGGACCGCGTCGCTGGGCGCCTGCGCCGAGGCGGTGGCGGCCGAGCTGGGCATCGCGCGCGCCGCGCAGGACGAGTGGGCCTTGCGCTCCCACGAACGGGCGGCCGCCGCGTGGGACAAGGGGCTGCACGATGGCTTCGTCGAACCTGTCGGTGAGGTTGCCCGGGACGAGTCGATCCGGCCCGGCACCTCGGCGGAGGCGCTGGCGGCACTGACGCCGGCGTTCAGTCGCGACGGCGCGGTCACCGCCGGCAACGCCTCGCCGATCAACGACGGGGCGGCGGCGGTGCTGGTCGGTTCCGCGGCGTTGGCCGGTGAGCTCGACACGCAGCCCCTGGGCAGGGTGGTAGCCAGCGCGACGGTCGCGGTCGAGCCGCACCGCTTCTCGGTGGCGCCGGTGCCGGCGATCGCCAGGGTGCTGGCGCGCGCCGGGCTGAGCGCCGGTGACATCGGCGTGTGGGAGATCAACGAGGCGTTCGCGGCGATGGTGCTGTCCTGCCTGCACGAGCTGCCGGCGGCGGTCGGCGGCGGGATCGACCCCGAGCGGGTCAACCCGAACGGGGGCGCGATCGCGATCGGCCATCCGTTGGGCGCCTCGGCGCCGCGGGTGATCGTGGACGTGTGCCGGGAGCTGCGGCGCCGCGGCGGCGGCTACGGCGTGGCCGCTGCCTGCATCGGCGTCGGCCAGGGCACCGCGGTCGTGGTGCGGGTGGACTGATCGGGAGGATGCCATGTCTACGGCAACGGTCGACGGCGTCATCGTCGAGCTGACCGGCGGCGACATCACCGCCCAGGCCGACGTGGACGCGGTGGTGAACGCTGCCAACGCGCAGCTGATGCCGGGCGGCGGGGTGGCCGGGGCGATCCACCGCGCGGCCGGGCCGGGGTTGGCGCAGGAGTGCCGACCACTGGCGCCGATCCGCCCCGGCGAATGCGTCATCACCGGGGGTCACCAGCTGCCGAACCCGTGGGTGATCCACTGCCTGGGTCCGGTCTACGGCGTCGATGAGCCGGCCGACGTGCTGCTCGCCGCCTGCTACCGGGGCGCGCTGGACCTCGCGGACGGCAAGCGCCTGACCTCGGTGGCGTTCCCCGCGATCTCCACCGGCGCTTTCGGCTACCCGGTGGACGCGGCGGCGCAGGTGGCGCTGAGTTCGGTGGTGCAGGCCGCCCCGCGTCTGCGGCACGTACGCCGGGTGCGGTTCGTGCTGTTCGGTGCGGACGTGCTCGCCACGCACCACGCGGTGCTGGCGCGCCTGACCGGCTCGATGGACGGTGCGGCATGACCGATCTGACAGCCCGGCTGGTCGCACAGGCGCAACGGTTCGCCGCCTCGGGGGCGCAGCCGGCCACGCCGCGGCTGGCCGCCACGGTGGTGCTGCTGCGCCCGGCGGTGCAGGGCCTCGAGGTCTACCTGTTGCGGCGCGCCGCCAGCATGGCCTTCGCCTCCGGCATGTACGCGTTCCCCGGCGGCGCGGTCGACCCCGGTGACCACGACGGCGAGGCGCTGGCGGCGGGCTGGGCGGAGCGGCTCGGCCGCCCGGAGCCGGAGGCGCAGGCGGTGGTGCGCGCGGCCGTGCGCGAGCTCGCCGAAGAGACCGGGGTACGGGTGGCCGCTGGCGACCTGGTGCCGTGGACGCGGTGGATCACCCCGGAGTTCGAGCCGCGCCGCTACGACACGTACTTCTTCGTCGCCGCCGTGCCCGACGGGCAGGACCCGGCCGACGTCTCGGGTGAGGCCGACCGGACCGAGTGGGTCCGGCCCGCCGCCGCGCTGGACCGGATGGCCGACGGGGACATTCTCATGCTGCCGCCGACGTCGGTCACGCTCGGGGAGCTGGCCGATCACCACTCGGTGGAGTCGGTGCTGGCGGCGGCCACGCGCCGGGACGCCGCCAACCCGGTGCTGCCCCGCATCGAGACCGACTCGGAAGGCACCGCCCGGCTGGTGCTCTGAGCCCTGGCGACCGTCATCCGCCCACCCCACCCACCCACGGGGCCTCAGCTCCCGGTCGGGTCGACCAGCGGCTGCCCCCACCGGTCGTGGAAAGCGACCTCCGGCAGGGGGCGGCGCGGGCCGCGCCGGAAGTCGTCGCCGAGGAAGTACGCCACCGGGATCAACCCGCACTGGGAGACACCCTCGGGGATGTCCAGCAACGCGGCGACCTCCGGCTCCGCACCCAGGTGGATTATGGTCAGGGAACTGCCCAGCCCGCGGGCGCGCAGCGCCAGCATGAAACTCCACGCGGCCGGCCACACCTCCCCGTAGACCGACGAGGCGGTCGCGTTCCACAGGTCGGTCCCGGGAAACAGACTCGCCCACATCTCCCGCTCGGAATGCACCTGCAGGGTGGTGCATGGAATCACATGCACCGGCACCTCACCCAGGTGCTCCGCCAGATACCGCGACGACTTCGCCACCCGCCAGGTCTCTTCATCATCGTCCGGGATGTCACCCTCCATCATCTCCATGAACGGGTGTATGGCCCGGCGGTACACCTCACCCAACGCCTCCCGGGTATACCGGTCGGTGATCACCAGCCAGCGCCAGTTTTGCAGGTTGAAACCGGTCGGCGCCTGCAGCGCGATGTCCAGGCACTCGTATACCACCTCCAGCGGCACTTCCCGCGACAGGTCCAACCGGCGGCGTACCGCCCTCGTGGTCGACAGCACGTGGTCGACGCTGGCCCGGTCGATCTGGTCGACAAGCATCATTCGCCTCCGTTGGGTGGGGATACGGTCAGGACGGGTTGACGGCGGAGACCCAGTGCGCCTTGTTCGGCAGGCGCACGGTGCCATCGGCGCGGGTGAACGGCCCCCATGCGGTGTCGGTCACCTCCTGCCACACGCGCTCCCGCACCTCCGGCGGCTGGTCAGCGACCAGCGCCGTGACCGGTGGCGCCACCGCCCGCAGGAAGTCGGTGCACGCCTGCCGCGAGTCGAACTCCCACGGGACCGTCACCGTCCCGGTCTCCACCTCGACCCAGCCGGCGTCGCGCACCCGCGAGGCCAGCAGCTCCGGGTCGCCCAAGGTGAAGGGGCCGGGACGCTCCGGCGGCGGCGGGGGCAGTTCCAGGCTGTTGAGTATGACGGGCAGCGCGGCGGCGAACCCGACCTGGTCGAGCGAACTCCACACGCTGGCCGCCAGCCGCCCACCCGGATTCACGCCCGCGCGCAGCCGTCTCAGCGTTCCGGTCACGTCCACGAAGTACATCAGCGCCGATCGGCTGACCACCGCGTCGAAAGTGTCCGGTTCCAGGTCGAGGGTCTCGGCGTCGCACTCCCAGAACGACATCTCGACCTCGGGTGGTGCCTCGTGTTCGAGCTGCTTGCGCGCGAGGGCGAGCATGTCACCGGCGATGTCCTGCAGCACGACCCGCCCGTTCGGGCTCACTGCCTGTGCTGCCTGCCGGGCCGGCTCGCCGTACCCGGCGCCGACATCGAGCACTACCTGGCCCGGTGCCAGACGCGCCTGCTCGACCAGCGTACGGCTCACGGCGCGGCCGCCCTCCGCGGTCTCCATCGTGGCGCGCCACGAGTGCCACCCGGGTGCGGCCTCGCGCCACTCCTTGCGGATACCGTCCTTGAACTCGGCCGGATCGAAGGTCCGGGCGTCCGACTGCGCCATGGTCGATCCTCCTCTCTGTCTCGCTACACCCGTCACCTGGGCTCTTTCGATCGTGCGAGGGCAGCGGCCCGGCTACATCCGTGAGCTCACGTATCTCGGCACGCAGAAACGCCGGCGCGGGTCCGTAACATGGGTGTCGTGTCGGGTGACGAGGCGGTGGTTCCGCTCGCCGAGGGTGAACAGGCGCTGGCGGCGTGGGACTGGGCTGCGGCCCGGGAGCTGTTCGGCGCCGCGCTGGCGCGGGAGGAGACCGCTGAGGCGCTCGCCGGCTTCGGGGAGGCGCAGTTCTGGCTCAACAATGTCCGGGAGGGCATCCAGTGGCGGGAGCGCGCATATGTGGCGTTCCGCCGCCAGGGTGACCCGGCGCGCGCCGTCGACGTCGCGCTGTGGCTGTGCCGCACCTACCTGGCGAGCCTGGGCAACGCCGCGGCGGCGCGGGGGTGGCTCGCCCGGGCCCGCCGCCTGGTCGACGCGCACCACCTGGAGGCGCTGCGCGGGTGGGTGCTGGTGAGCGAGGCAGCCGAGGTGAGTCCCGTCGAGGGCGAGGCGCTGGCGCGGGAAGCTCTCCAACACGCACGGGCGGGCGGCGACGTGGACCTGGAGCTGTGGGCCCTCGGGGCGCTCGGGGACCGGCTCGTCGCGCAGGGCCGGATCACCGAAGGGGCCGGTTATCTCGACGAGGCGATGGCCGGAGCACTCGGTGGCGAGGGGCGTCACCGCGACACCGTGGTGTTCACCAGCTGCACCACGATGATCTCCTGCGTCTCGTGCGCCGAGTTCGAACGCGCCGTCCAGTGGATCGGGGCCACGGACGCTTTCACACACCGGTACGGCTCGCCGTTCCTGTATGCCGAGTGCCGCGTCCTGTACGCGACGGTGTTGCTGGCGGTCGGCAAGTGGCAGCAGGCCGAGGAGGAGCTGCGCGCCGCGCTCGAGGTGTGCCGGAACGCCCTGCCGGCACTACGGGCACAGGCGCTGGCGACCCTCGCGGAGCTGCGGCTGGCGCAGGGCCGCCCGGAGGAGGCCGGGCGCCTCGTCAACGGCCTGGACGACCAGCCCTCCGCCGTACCGACGGTCGCCCGCATCCACCTCGCCCGCGGCCGGGCCGCGAACGCGGAGGCGATGCTGCGCCGGTGGCTGGCCGAGACCGGTGACGACAGTATCGACGGCTTGCTGCTGACCGAGTTGCTCGGCGAGGTCGATCTGGTCCAGGCCCGCCCGGAAAGTGCCGAAGAGCGCGGCCGGGCGCTGGCCGAACGTGGCGCGACCTTCGGCTGTGACCTGCTGGTGGCCCGCGGCGAGCGGCTGCGGGGCCGGGCACTCACCGCGCGCGACGTCGATCGGGCGCGGTCGGCACTGGACACCGCGCTGGCCGCCTTCGCACGGCTGGGCATGCCACTGGAAGAGGCGCGGACGCGCCTGCTGCTCGCCGGGCTGCTCGCTGGGCGGGGCGAGTCCGAGGCAGCCGCCCACGAGGCCGGCACCGCACTGTCGGCATTCGATGCGCTCGGCGCCAACGGTGACCGGGATGCGGCCGAAAGGCAGTTGCGCGAGCTCGGGGGGCGGGGCGCGCCATCGCGCCCGCGCACCAGCTCGTCGCTGACGAGAAGAGAACATGAGGTGCTGGCGCTTGTGGGAGAGGGCCTGTCCAACCCGGAGATCGCCGAACGGCTCTACATCAGCCGTCGGACGGTCGAGCAGCACGTTGCTCGGGTGCTCAGCAAGCTCGGGCTGCGCAGCCGCGCGGAGGCTGCCGCGGAGGCGGTGCGTCAACAGTGGCAGGCCCCACGATCCTGACCGAAGCCCACGCTCCGGCGCTCACTCGAACAGGTCGTGCACCGACCGGGCGGTGGCGGCGCGGCGGATCCAGCTCTCCAGCTGATCGGGGTCCTCGCATTCGGTGATCCGGGTCCGCACGTCCTCAGGGACGGTCACCTCGCGGACGGCCAGGAACGCCAGCAACGCCCGCGCCTCGTCCCGTCGGATTGAGGTCGGTCAACTCACCGGGTCGGACCTGTGCCGCCTGGTGCGGCGGCACAGTCACGCCGAGGGGGTCGGTGAGCAGCTCGGCAGCGAGCGCCGGGCGGTGGCGGAACATTTCGATCAGCGCTTCGTGCAGGTGCGACGGCATGCGCGTACCGTAGTGTCCACCTGTGACAGTCCATTCCCGACGGGATAAAGGCTCAGCCGAACCGGCCGGTGACGTAGTTCTCGGTGCGCTCGTCGCTGGGGTTGGAGAAGATCTTCGCGGTGTCGTCGAACTCCACCAGCATCCCGGTGCGCACATCGCTGACGGCGTCGGTCTCGGTACTGAAGAACGCGGTGCGGTCGCTGATGCGCGCCGCCTGCTGCATGTTGTGGGTCACGATCACGATCGTGTACTCGTTCTTGATGTCCTGCATCAGGTCCTCGATGCGGG
>SLSW01000074.1 GCA_007130245.1 Micromonosporaceae bacterium | reverse complement strand
CTTCGCCGGGTCGGCCGGCCGCGATGGCTTCGCCGGGTCGGCCGGCCGCGGTGGCTTCGCCGGGTCGGCCGGCCGCGGTGGCTTCGCCGGGTCGGCCGGCCGGTCGGCGAGCCGGGCGCGGCCACGGTGCAGCGCGGACTTGACCGCCCCGACGGTGGTGCCCAGCATGTCCGCGATCTCCGCGTTCGGTAGCTCGAACGCGTCGGCGAGCACCACCGCCGCCCGCTCCTGCGGAGGCAGCAACGTGTGCAGATCGCGCAACGCGTCGCGGACCTCCATCGGGTCCGCCGGCGTGGCGGCTGCCCGGTCGGGCAGGTCCGCAGGCACGGGTGCGGGACGCCGCCAGGTGTCGACGTACGCGTTGGTGGCGATCCGGAACAGCCAGGCACGCGGGTTGGCCACCGCCTGGAACGTCTGCCCGGCCCGGGCGAGCGCCCGGGTCAGCGTCTCCTGGACCAGGTCCTCGGCATCCCACACGTCACCGGTCAACCGCCGGCAGTAACGGTGCAGATCGGGCCGCACCGGCTCCAGCCGCGCCAGGAACTCCTCGCGTGCCGCCTGCACCCGGTTCAGTACCGCTTCGTCAAGCTCGTCCATACCCGTACCGACGCCGCCGGACCCCGGTGGGATACGCGTTACCGGCCGCGGAATTGGGGCTGGCGCTTCTCCACGAAGGCGGCCATCCCCTCGCGCTTGTCCTCGGTGGCGAACAGGCCGGCAAACAGCTGGCTCTCCCAGGCCAGACCGCCGGCCAGGTCGCGGTCCAGCCCACCGTCGACGGCCAGCTTGGCCGCGCGCAGCGCCTGTGCGGGACCACCGACGTAACCGCGCACCATCGCCACCGCCGTCTCGTACACCTCGGCGGCCGGCACCACCGCATCGGCCAACCCGATGCGCAGCGCCTCCTCCGCGTCGACCATGCGTCCGGAGAAGAGCAGGTCCTTGGCGCGGGCCGGTCCGATCAGGCGCGGCAGCCGCTGGGTGCCGCCGGCGCCGGGGATGATGCCGAGCTTGATCTCCGGCTGGCCGAGCTTGGCGTCATCGGCGACCACCCGCCAGTCGCAGGCCAGCGCCAGCTCGCAGCCGCCGCCGAGTGCGAACCCGGTCACCGCGGCGACCACCGGCTTGTCGATGCGGGCGATCGCGTCGAACGCGCCGGACAGCGCGCCGGCGCGCGCCGCCATGTCCACGTACGACATCTCCGCCATCTCCTTGATGTCCGCTCCGGCGGCGAACACCTTCTCTCCGCCGTACACCACGACCGCCGCCACCTCGGCGGCAGCAGACACTGTGGCGGCGGCCGCCCGCAGGCCCTCCTGCACCTCGGCGTTGAGTGCGTTCATCGGTGGCCGGTCCAGGCGGATCGTCCCGATACCGTCGGCTATCTCCAGCCGTACGTGCTCACCCACACTTGCCTCCTCGTCGTCGTGGTCCACCCGTGAAGACTATGTGATCGTCGCGGCCGGCTGGCCACGCTGGGCTACAGTCATGGCGACACCGGCCGGGAGCGAAAAGATGCAGGTCTACTACCGCGACCAGGCGGTCGAGGTCACGTCCGCCGGGATCCGCGTGCACGACCGTCTGTACCGGTTCGACGAACTCACCCGTATCTGGCACCGGCGCCAGGCGCCGTCGTTGCGGGCGGTGGCCGGACGCGGCGCGTGGAGCATGATGCTGGTGCTGCCGGTGATCGCCGCCACGGTGAGCGTGGTGGTGGCGATGCGGCTGGACGTCACCACGGGCACGCGCGCGACCATCGTGATGGTCTCCATCCTGATCGGTCTCGGGGCCGCACTGCTGCTCGACCCGGTGCTCGGCAAGATGGACGAGTCGTTCGACCGGGGTGTGCACGTGCACGAGATCTGGGCCGAGCGTGACGGCACGCCGATCCGGATGCTGCAGACCCGGGATGCCCTGCGGTTCGGCCGGATCTACCGGGCGCTGGAGCGCGCACTCGAGAGCTGATCCGGAACGATCCACAGTATTCACCACGCCCCGAGCCGCACCATCAGGTGTGAGCCATAGCAGGTTGGTATGCCGCCGGGACGGTTAGAGACCTTGACACCATCAACTAAGGTAAGTAAACGTTAAGGTGACAGTGTTGACGCGGATCACCGGGTCACGCGTGCGAAACGGTAGGATTCATCACCGCTTCGGCCGGGAGGGTTCGATGAGTGTCACGACCGATCCTGCCGAAGGGACCCCCAGGTCCGCGCCGTTCGACAGTCTCGCACCCACATCGGCGCCGCCTGCGGTTGCCGCGCCAGCGAAACCGATCTGTCCCGTCCTGATCGGCCGGGACGTCGAGCTCGACCAGCTGCGCGATCTCGGCGGACGACCACCGGCGCTGGTCGTCATCGAGGGCGAGGCCGGCATCGGAAAGTCCCGACTGGTCCGGGACTGGCTGGCCGAACCGCAGATGTCCGGCGTGGCCCGCCTGGTGGGTCAATGCACCCCGCTGCGTGAGCCGTTTCCTTTCGGGCCGGTCATCGACGCGCTCGCGGACGCGGCCCGGTGGCTTCCTACGCCGTCGGCGCTTTCGCCGGTGACCGGAGCGCTGCGACCGCTGCTGCCGGAGTTGTCCGACCGGCTGGCACCGCCCCTGGAACGGCTCGGTAACCCACGCCAGGAACGTCACCGGATGTTCCGCGCGGTACGCGACCTGTTGGCCGCCATCGGACCGGCGGTGCTGGTGCTGGAGGACCTGCACGAGGTCGACACCGGCACCCGGGAACTGCTGCGCTTCCTCGTCGACCGGCTGCCCGAGCAGCTCATCCTTGTGCTCACCTACCGGCGTGAAGACCTCGCCGACCCGAACGCGCCGCTGATCGGGGCCGCACCCAGCGGTGTCGCCCAGCTCCGGCTGGCGCTGGGCCCACTGGGACGGACGGAGGTGGCGCGCCTGGCCACGGCCGTTGACCCGGCCGGTCATGCGGCCCCCGCCGCCGACCTGTTCGACCTGACCGCCGGCATCCCGCTGGCGGTCGAGGAGACCCTGAGCACGCCCCATGAGCAACTGACCGACCCGGCGCCGGGAGCGCGCACCGCGTCGTCCGGTGCGCAGCTGGTCCGGGTGCCCCCGGCGCTGCACGACGCGTTGCTGGAACGGATAACGCGACTGAGCGGATCCGCCCGGCGGCTGCTGCACGGCGCTGCGATCCTGGAGAGCCCGGCCAGCGAGGAGCTGCTGAGCCGGGTCGCGGACGTGCCAGCCACGCACACCACCGGGGCGTTGGCGGAGCTGGTGGCGCGCGCACTGCTGAGCGCCGGACCGGGCGGGCGCTACGCTTTCCCGAATCCGCTGTCGCGGCAGGCGGTGTACGACTCACTTACCGAACCTGCCCGTCGACAACTGCACCGGCGCGCCATCGCGGCGCTGCGCGACAGCAGCCCGCCGCCGCTGGGCGAGCTGGCCCGGCACTGCCGGGCCGCCGGCTTGCTCGCCGACTGGCACCGGTACGCCGAGGCCGCCGCCGACCAGGCGATCGCGCTCGGCGACGACCAGACCGCCAGCCAGCTACTGCGGGACGTGGTGAGCCGGCCGGACGCCGGCCGCGGCACGCGGGTGCGGCTGGCCATCAAGCTGGGCCGGGCGGCGCTCACCGGCATGAGCCACGGTGAAGCGCTCGACGTGTTGCGCACCACCCTGTCCGAGCCGGGCCTGCCGTCCGAGGTCCGGGGCGAACTGCGACTGTGCCTCGGGGTGCTGCTGCGTAATCAGGCCAGCAGCGCCCGCCAGGGTCGCACCGAGCTGGAGCGTGCCCTGGAGGAGCTGCCGGACCCCGGGGAGCTGCCGCACGCGGCGATGCCGGCGGCCCGCGCGATGGCCAGTCTGGGCGCGCCGTACCTCCTCGACGGGGGGCATGTCGAACAGCATCTGGAGTGGCTGACGAAGGCTGAGTGCACCGCGCAGCGGTCCGGCCAGGCTGACCTGGAGGCACTGGTGCGCGCCAGCCGGGCGGCGGCCCTCGTGGTGATCGGCGACCCGCACGGATGGTCGGTGGCCGGACCGCTGCCTGACGCGCACGACCCGGCGGCCGACGGCGACGAGGAACGCCGTCAAGGGCGGCTCGCCGCGAACCTGGCCTGGGCGGCTACCTGCGTCGGCCACTACCAGCGGGCCGGCTCGCTGCTGCACACCGGCGAACGCATGACCGCGGGGACCGCCGGCAGCTATGTAGCGTGCTGCCTGACCGGAACCGCGTTGCTGCAGGACCACGCGGTGGGCAACTGGTCCGGCCTGGCGGAACGTGCCGCCGACGTCGTCCGGACCATGCCGGATGTGCCCACGGTCGTCGGGGAGGCGCGGCTGGTGCGCGGCCTGCTGGCACTGTCCACCGGCGAGCTTCGGGAAGCAGAGACCCACCTGGCCGAGGCGGGCGGCTCGGTACCGGTGGTGGTGTCTGCCGCCGCTGGACTGGCGCGCCTGGCGGCCGCGGCCGGCGACACCGACACCGCGGGCCACTGGGTGCGGCACGGCCTGGACCTGGTGTGCGGCAAGGGCGTGTGGTGCTGGGCCGCCGAGCTGATCCCCACCGCGGTGGCGGTGCTGGGCAGGAGCGTCGGCCAGCAGCCGATGGCGCGCAAGGTCCTGGACGAGTTCGTCGACGGCATCTCCGGCCGGGACAGCCCACTGGCCGAGGCGGCGGCGATGGCCGGGCGAGCGATGCTGGCCGAGGTCGATGGGCAGCACCTGGCCGCGGCCGCCCAGCACGCGGACGCCGCCAGGGCGTACGAGCTGCTCCCCCGGCCGTACGAGGTGGCGCACGCCACCGAGGCGAAGGGACGGTGCCTGCTCGCTGCCGGTCGTGACGGTGCCACCGCCGTGCTGGAGGCGATGTCGGCGTACGAGCGCCTGGGCGCCCCCCGGGATGTGGCCCGCTGCCGGCAGCTGTTGCGCAGCCTCGGCCGGGAACTGCCGCACCGCCGGGGTCGTCGTGGCTACGGATCCCAGCT
>SLSW01000316.1 GCA_007130245.1 Micromonosporaceae bacterium | reverse complement strand
GTTTCCGGTCTGGTTCGCGCCGGTGCAGGTGGCGGCGCTGCCGGTCGGCGGGGACCAGGCGGGCGCGGCACAGCGGTTCGTCGATGAGGCCGTGGCGGCCGGGTTGCGAGCCAAGGTGGAGGCCGACGGGTCGCTGGCGGCACGGGTACGCGATGCGGTGCGCGCCCGGATCCCGTACGCGGCGGTGATCGGCGCGCGGGAGGCGGCGGCCGGCCTGGTGTCCTTGCGGCTGCGCGACGGCCGCGCGCTCGACCCGATGCCCGCCGAGGCGGCTCTGCGCCTGATCGGCGCCGCCGCCGACGACCGCGGCCACGGACTGCTCCGAGCGCCGGCGACGTGATGCCTCACTGCTCGCCGCATCACACAGACACCGTAGTCAAGGAATGAAGGCAAGGCGACCGGCAGCGTCTGGCACCGCGGTGGCAATGCGGTCACCTCCGGTGGCCGTAAGGCTACGGATGATCTCGATGACGGTGGCCAGAGCTGCCTCTGCCCGGTGGCCGCCCGATCTCCCCAGCATGAAAGATCACGGTATTGGGCACTCTTCTTCCAGGCGCTGGATCTCGGCGCGGTTGCCACGCTGAAACACCTTGTCGTAGGGGTGCCAGCTCGGGATGGGGTGGTCGACGAGCTGCTCCACGAAGGCCTGCTTGCTGGGTGCCGGCGGCACGTCGTATCCCAGTGCCCGCACGCAGTCGGCCACCACAAGGAGCAGGTCGTAGAGTTCCGCCGCCTCGTCGTGGCTGACGGAGGGACCGGGGAGCTGGTCGTAGCCGAACCGTGCCTCACACTCAGCCTTGTCGGCGTCGAACTGGTCCACCTGCGCGATCGGGACGCCCCCGTGGACCCCGTAGCTGTCACCCCGATCGTCGATCTCCCAGCCCTTGTCGGTCAGGCACCGCACCATGTCCCGGATGTAGTGTTCCCACGGATCGGGCGACTCCGCCGAGGGCTGTGTTGTCGCCGACGCCGGTGGCGACGCCGGTGGCGCGGTGGTCGGCCCCGCAGTCGAAGGGTCTTCGCCATCCGGCGAGCAGCCCGCCAGCGCCACCATCAGCGCGGCGCTGGCGATGCCAACGTAGTGACGCATCGAACCTCCGTAGAGACCTGCCAGAAGATCAAGATCGCCTGGGAATGGATGGCGCGTGTCACGGCACGCGGAGTTCGTGCAGGGGGGCGCGGCGGGCGGCGATGATCGCCGGGGGGAGGGCGGCGGTGGTGGCGACGAGGATGCTGGCGATCGCGACGGCGGCGGTGAACTCGGCGCCGGGTAGCGGGTTGCCGGTGGTGGCCAGGCCGGCCAGGGACGCCGCCGTGCCCAGTGCGGCGCCGGTGAGGGCGAGCAGGGCTACCTGGGTGAGCAACAGGGTGATGATCAGGCCGCGGGTGGCGCCGAGCGCACGGCGGCGGCCGAAGTCCTTGCGGCGCATGGTGACCAGGGCGAGCAGGTTGACGGTGACCAGGAGGGCGGCGATGGCGAGGATGGCCAGCACGGTGGCGCGGGCGTGGGTGCCGAGTTCGCCGCCGATGGCGGCGCGGATGGCGGCGAGTTGGGCCGAGGTTTCGATGGTGACGGTGCCGGGTTCGGCGTCGGTGAGCAGGCCGCGGATGACCGCTTCGACCGCGGCGACCTCCGGCGGGCTGTCGGCGAGCACCACCAGCAGCGCGAGTGGTTCGTGCGGCTGCTCGCCGGCCCAGGTGCCGGCGCCGGAGGAGGGTATGACCGCCAGCGGTTCCAGGAATCGCAGGTGGGCCGGGACCGCCAGGTCGCCGGTGGTGACCACCACGTCCTGGCCGTGGTCGGTGCGCAGACCGCCGGTGCCGTCGGGCAGGCCGAGGGCCCGGGCGCCGGCCGGTGAGGCCAGCGCCACCAGCCCGGCGGGGTGCTGGTCGCTCTGCATCGACCGTTCACCGATCACGCCGTACGCGGGGCGCACCGCGACCGGCGGGGCGCCGGGCACCGCCGCATTGCGGGCGTCGACGATCGGCCCGAAGCCGGTGGCCTGCTCCACGCCGGCGACCGCGCGGAGCTGGTCGAGGATCTCCACCGTCAGTCCTGCCTCGGTGCCGGCGCGCATCACGATGCTGCGGGTACCGGCGGCGTCGATCTCGGCCAGGACCGCCTGCTCGGCGGCGACGGTGCGGCCGGTGGTCAGCAGCGCGGCGGCGCACATGCCGGCAACCATGGCGATGGTCAGGACGCTGGCCACCAGTTGGCTGCGGGCGCCGGCGACCGCCTCGCGCAGCAGCGCCGCGTTCATGCCTGCCCGCCCAGGTCGAGGTGGCGGTCGCACTGGGCGACCACCGCCGGGTCGTGGGTGGCGATCACCACCGCAGCGCCGCCGGCGGCGTGCTCGCGCAGGGCGGCGATGACGGTACGGCTGGTGGCCGGGTCCAGGTTGCCGGTGGGCTCGTCGGCCAGCACCACCGGCGGGGCGGCCAGCAGTGCCCGGCACAGCGCGATGCGCTGGGCCTGCCCGCCGGAGATCTGCCCCGGCTTGTGGGTGGCGCGCAGGTCCACGCCGAAGCGGCGCATCAGCGTCCGGGCGGCCGCCACTGCCGGCTGGCGTGGCTGCCGCCGGTAGAGGGCGGTCTCCACCACGTTGTCCAGCACCGTACGGGTGGCGTCCAGCGCCGCGTCCTGGAACACGAACCCGAACCGGTGTGCCCGCAGCCGCGCCCGGTCGCCGTCGGTGCGCCCTTCGACCGGGGTGCCGTCGAGCAGCACCCGGCCGGCGTGCGGCCGCAGCATGAGCCCGAGCAGATACAGCAGAGTGGACTTGCCGCTGCCGGACGGCCCGGTCAGCGCGGTGACCGTGCCGGCGGGAAACTCGGCACTCCAGCCGGTCACGATCGGCTCCCCGCGCCGGTAGCCGAAGGTGACCTCCTCGGCCGCCAGCAGCGCCGGCCCGTGCTGGCTCATCGTGCGTCGCCCCCGGCCCCGTCGGGCACCTCGCCCGGCGTACGCACCTGCTCACCTGGCTGCACGCCTTCTACCACCGCCACCCCGGACGCCGAGGCGACCACCTCCACCGGGCGAAGCTCGCCGCCCTCGAGCACCACCACCGTCTCGCCGGCGGCGGTGGTCACCACCGCGGCGGCGGGCACCGTGACCCCCTCCACCCGCGGCACCACGTGGATCACGCTGGACAGCAGCGCTTCCTGCGGCAGCGGCACCAGATCACACTCGTCGCCGCAGACCGACCCACCGTCCACGCCGGCCAGCAGCGCGACCGTGCCCGTCTCCCCACCCCGGCGCACTTCGACGATCTCCGCCCGCCACACCCCGCCGCCGTCGTGGCTGATCTCCACCGCCATGCCGGGCGCCACCATCCGGGCCTGGCCCTCCGGCAGTGCGATTCTGAACGACGGCTCCGGCGGCAGCACCTGCACCACCGGCTCCCCGCCCGCCAGCGCCGCACCCACTGTCACCGCCTCGTCCAGCGCCAGCCGGGCCGGCAACTCCGGCACGAAAACCAGGTCGCCGCGGCGCACCACCCCGTCCTGCGGGATGCCCAGGTCACGCTGCCACGCCCGCACCGCCCAGTAGAGACTCTCACCGAAGCGGCCGTCGGTCTGCCCGGACCAGTAGCCGAGACCTGCCAGCAGGTGCTGCACCTGCGTGACGTCCGCTCCCACCGCGCCCCGGCGCAGATCCCGGAACGCCGGCACCGCACCATCAGCGGCCACCACCGGTCGCAGATCCACGGTGAACAGCGTCTCGCCGAGGGCGACCTCAGCACCGGGGACGAGGTGCACCTCGGTGACGGTCCCGGCGGCCTGGCCGGCCATCGTGGCGTCCGGCGACCAACGCGCCGTGGTGTTCAGCCGCAGCGTGTGCTCCACCGAGCCCTGCTGCGCGGCCACGAGCGTGAAGCCGGGCGCGTGCAGGACATCCGGCGCGGGCGCCAGCATCGCCCGCAGCGACCAGCCACCCACCAGGCCGACGAGGAGCAGTACGGCGAACCCACTGATCCACGCCAGCCTGCGGCGAGGGCGGTTGAGGTGGTCGTCCATGGGTTGTTCGCCTATCGCTAGAAGATCGGGCACGTGGCCTCCACACGTCGGATGTCGCCAGCGCTGCCGACCCGATCGTAGGCAACGTCGTACGGGTGCCAGGACGGGATCGGACAGGCCACGAGATCCTCCACGAACGACTGCCGGCTCGGGGGCTCCGGCACGTGGTAGCCGAGGTCCCGGACGCACTCCGCCACCTCGACCAGCAGATCGTACATCTCGCCGGCCTCCTCGGGTGTGATCACCGGCGGCCCAGTGTCGTGACCGAGCTCGGTCCGGCAGGCGTCCGCGTCGGCGTCCCACTGGTCGACCTGCGCCTCCGGGACACCGTCGACGTCGCCCCAGCCGCCGTCACGTACCTCCACGTGCCATCCCTTGTCTGTCATGCACCTCACCATCTCGGCGGGGCGCTGCTCCGCCGCGTCGCTGGCGACCTGCTCGCCGGTGGCGACCGGCGGCGGCGAGGCGTCCGGCCCGGTCTCGTCAGGCGCATCGGTCGTCCCGCCACACCCGACCGTCGCCGCTACCCACAGCGCGACTGCGCCCGACATGAGCACCGCCGACGGTCGCTTCGCCATGTGTCACGCCCCTCGTCCGTACGGCCCGTCCTACCGTCAGACGCCGCAGACATCTGAAATTCTGCACCGAGCGGAACGCGGTAGCGAGATGTCCTCCTCCGACCGGCCAGCCTGCGTCCACTCGTCCGCTCGCACTAGTGCTGCGTGAACCGCTCGTCGGAACGTGAGAATGCCCCTCTGACCTGGAGGACTCGACTTGGTCATGGTCCGTATCGCCAGTTCACGAGGGGCATCTCGTAGGTGCAAACTGTCACGTTTACTTAGCCTGAATCCGTGGAGTCGGTCCTGGGGTGAGGGCTCTCGCCTGGCGTGATCTTGCGGGTGAGGTCGGGACGTAGTGATCCGCTGGCCCGTGCGTCCAGTGTGT
>SLSW01000086.1 GCA_007130245.1 Micromonosporaceae bacterium | reverse complement strand
CTCCATGATCAACATGGGTGGGCGGGCTGGTCGGCACAGGTTGCCGGGTGCGGGTGGCGTGCTGCAGTTGCAGGGCGGCCAGCCACACCAGGCAGGAGCCGAGCAGGTGCAGCCAGACCAGCAGCTCCGGCAGGCCGGTGAAGTACTGCACCAGGCCGACTATGCCCTGGGCGACGATCGCGGCCACCAGCGCCACGGCGGCCACCACCGCGGGCCGCGCGGCGCCCACGGCGCGCAGCGCCAGCACCGCGGCGACCGTCAGACCCAGCAGCAGGTACGCCAGACCGGAGTGCGCCTGGGTCACGGTCTGCGGGTCGAGGCTGTTGCGCGCCACGTTCGCGTCGCCGGCGTGCGGACCGGCGCCGGTGACCACGGTGCCCATGGCCAGCAGCGCGGCCGTGGTGCCGATGATCAGCCACACCAGCGGGCGCAGCGGCCCCGGCACGGTGGGCCGGGCGGGGCCGTCGTGCGGCTCGCCGGCGCGACGCCAGAACGTGAAAGCCACCGCGATGATCGCGATCGAGACCAGGAAGTGCCCGCCGACCACCCACGGGTTGAGGTCGGTGAGCACGGTGATCCCGCCCAGCACCGCTTGCACGGCGATGCCGGCCAGCACCAGCGCGGCCAGCCAGACCAGTGAGCGACGGCGCGGTCGCAGTCGCCAGGCGGCGATCAGGCCGGCGATCGCCAGGGCGCCGAGCAGGAAGGTCAGGGTCCGGTTGCCGAACTCGACCGCGCCGTGGATGCCCATCTCCGGGGTGGAGGTCCATGAGTCGTCGGTGCAGCGGGGCCAGGTGGGACAACCCAGGCCGGAACCGGTCAGGCGCACCGCCCCACCGGTGAGCACGATGCCGACGTTGGCCAGCAGCGACGCGAAGGCGACCCAACGCACCAGCGCGGGAGTCACCCGGAAACGAGCCGAGGTCACGAGCAGCAGCGTACGCCTGTGGTGTGGATCACGAGCCGGCGAGGCGGATTGCGCACCCGTCCGGAAATACGTCACACTTGCGTAGTGAAAAACGCCGGGACGATCTCGCCGTCCGACCGGGCCGCCTCCGCGGCGGCGCCGGCCGGCGACGGGCGCACCCGGGACCGGGTGAGCCGGCTCCTGCTGGAGCACGGCAGCGCCACCGCTGCCGAGCTGGGCGCGGCGCTGGGGCTGTCGCCGGCCGCGATCCGGCGCCACCTGGACGCGATGCTCGCCGACGGCGACGTCGCCGCGGCGGAGCGGCCGGTGCGCGGCAGCCGCGGTCGGGGGCGCCCGGCCAGAGTGTTCATGCTCACCGAGCAGGGGCGGGGGCGCTGCGGCCCGCACACCTACGACGACATCGCCGCCGCCGCGCTGCGGTGGATCGCCCGTCACGACGGACCGGACGCGGTGGCCTCGTTCGCGGCGGAGCAGGTGGCGCAGCTGGAGCAGCGCTGCCGGGTCGCGCTGGCCGGCGCCGGTGACGACCCGCTCGCCCGGGCCGAGGCACTGGCGGGCGCGTTGACCGAGGAGGGATACGCTGCCAGCGCGTCCGCGATCGCCACCGGCGGGCAGCTGTGCCAGCACCACTGCCCGGTGGCGCACGTGGCCGCCGAGTTCCCGCAGCTGTGCGAGGCCGAGACGCGGGTGATCTCCCGCCTGGTCGGCACGCACGTGCAGCGGCTCGCCACCATCGCCCACGGCGACGGGGTGTGCACCACGCACATCCCGGACCCGCGGCGCGCACCGACCACCGCGTCGACCGGCGCGGCCGACCACAGCACAACCGGATCGCAGCACAACCGACCGTAGTCCGACCGTGAGGACAGGATGAGGACAGGACCATGACAGATCAGCTCGCACCGCCGGTGGTCAGCCAGGAGGAGCACCTGGCCGCCCTGGGTAACTACCAGTACGGCTGGTCCGACCCCGACGTTGCCGGCGCCTCCGCGCAGCGGGGCCTGAACGAGGACGTCGTGCGCGACATCTCGGCGAAGAAGGACGAGCCGGAGTGGATGCGCGACCTGCGCCTGAAGGGCCTGCGGCTGTTCGACCGCAAGCCGCTGCCTACCTGGGGTGCGGACCTGTCCGGCATTGACTTCGACAACATCAAATACTTTGTGCGGTCCACGGAGAAGCAGGCGACCAGCTGGGACGAGCTGCCCGAGGACATCAAGAACACGTACGACAAGCTGGGCATCCCGGAAGCCGAGAAGCAGCGGCTGATCGCGGGCGTGGCCGCGCAGTACGAGAGCGAGGTCGTTTACCACAAGATCCGGGAGGACCTGGAGAGCCAGGGTGTGCTCTTCCTGGACACCGACACCGCGCTCAAGGAGCACGAGGACCTGTTCAAGGAATACTTCGGCACCGTGATCCCGGTCGGCGACAACAAGTTCGCCGCGCTGAACACGGCCGTGTGGTCCGGGGGCAGCTTCATCTACGTGCCGCCGGGCGTGCACGTGGACATCCCGCTGCAGGCCTACTTCCGGATCAACACCGAGAACATGGGCCAGTTCGAGCGCACGCTGATCGTCGTCGACGAGGGTGCGTACGTGCACTACGTCGAGGGCTGCACCGCGCCGATCTACTCGAGCGACTCGCTGCACAGTGCGGTGGTCGAGATCATCGTGAAGAAGAACGCCCGCTGCCGCTACACGACCATCCAGAACTGGTCAAACAACGTCTACAACCTGGTCACCAAGCGCGCGGTGGCCCACGAGGGCGCGACCATGGAGTGGATCGACGGCAACATCGGCTCCAAGGTGACGATGAAATACCCGGCGGTCTACATGGTCGGCGAGCACGCCAAGGGCGAGGTGCTGTCGGTGGCCATGGCCGGTGAGGGCCAGCACCAGGACGCCGGCGCGAAGATGACCCATGCCGCGCCGCACACCTCCAGCCAGATCGTGTCCAAGTCGATCGCCCGGGGCGGGGGCCGCGCCTCCTACCGGGGTCTGGTGCAGGTGCAGGACGGATCGCACAGCAGCAGGTCCACCGTCAAGTGCGACGCGCTGCTGGTCGACACCATCTCGCGCTCGGACACCTATCCGTACGTCGACATCCGCGAGGACGACGTGGCGATGGGGCACGAGGCCACCGTGTCCAAGGTCAGCGAGGACCAGCTGTTCTACCTGATGAGCCGCGGCCTGACCGAGGACGAGGCGATGGCGATGATCGTGCGCGGGTTCATCGAACCGATCGCCAAGGAGCTGCCCATGGAGTACGCGCTGGAGCTGAACCGGCTCATCGAGCTGCAGATGGAAGGAGCCGTCGGCTGATGCCAGCGAAGACCGACACGGCGGCCCCCGCCCCGCAGGCCGAGGCGGGGCCGCCGAAGACCAGGGCGCACGCGCTGCGTTCGTACGACGTGGCCGACTTCCCGGCGCTGACCGGCCGGGAGGAGGAGTGGCGGTTCACGCCGTTGAAGCGCATGCGCGGGCTGCCCTCGGCCGACGGCGAAACTCCGGTGGTGGCCGGGCCGAAGCCGGAGTACGGGCAGCTGCCGGCCGGCGTGACCGTGTCCACCGGGCAGCGCGAGCGCGCCGGCATCCTGGTGCCGTTCGACCGCATCAGTGCGTTCGCGTACGGGCGGGCCGACCAGACGCTGCGCATCGAGGTGGCCGCCGAGGCGGTGCTGACCGAGCCGGCGGTGGTGCGGGTGGTCGGCGGCGGCGCCGAGGGCATCAGCGCGGGACACACCATCATCGACGTCGGCCGCTTCGCTCAGGGCACGCTGGTGCTGGAGCAGGTCGGCTCGACCACGCTGGCCGACAACGTGGAGGTGGTCGTCGCCGACGGCGCCCACCTCACGCTGATCACGGTGGCCGACTGGGCGGGCGACGCGGTGCAGGCCCAGCACCTGAAAATCCGCACCGGCCGCGACGCCAAGGTCACCCACATCCAGGTCACCATGGGCGGCGAGCTGGTGCGGCAGTACACCACCGTCGAGTACGCCAACCGGGGCGGCGACGTCGAGGCGTACGGCCTGTATTTCGCCACCGACCTGGCCGGCACCGCGGGCGGCGCCGGGCACGCTCCGCAGCACCATGAGCACCGGCTGCTGGTCGACCACGGCGTGCCGGACTGCCGCAGCTACGTCAACTATCGCGGCGGGCTGCAGGGCGACGGCGCCCGCACGGTGTGGGTGGGCGACGTGCTGATCCAGGCCGCAGCGACCGGCACCGACACGTTCGAGATCAACCGCAACCTGGTGCTCTCGGACGGCGCCCAAGCCCACTCGGTGCCGAACCTGGAGATCGAGACCGGGGAGGTGGTCGGCGCCGGCCACGCCAGCGCCACCGCCCGCTTCGACGACGAGCAGCTGTTCTACCTGATGAGCCGGGGCATCGACGCCGAGACCGCCCGCCGGCTGGTGGTGCGCGGCTTTTTCGCCGAACTGGTCAACCGCATCCCGGTCGACGAGCTGCGGAGCCGCCTGGAGGACGCGATCGAGGCCCGCCTGGCCAAGGTGGGGGTGTGATGATCCGGGTCTGTTCCACCGAGGACGTGCCGAAGGGCTCCGTGGTCAGCGCGGACATCGGCGGCACCCAGGTCGCGATCGTGCACGCCGAGGACAACAACTTCTACGCCATCTACGACGAGTGCTCACACGAGCAGATCGCGCTGTCGGAGGGAGAGGTTGACGGCTGCACGCTGGAGTGCTGGCTGCACGGCTCCCGCTTCGACCTGCGCACCGGCGAGCCGACCGGCCTGCCGGCCACCGAGACCGTACCCGTCTATCCCGTCGAGATCCACGACGGCGACATCTATGTCGAGATCAGCAATGGAGAGCGTCAGTGAGTGTGCTTGAGATCCGTGACCTGCGCGTGTCGGTCAACCTGCCCGACGGCGCGCAGCACCCCATCCTGCACGGCGTCAACCTGACCGTGTCCGCCGGAGCGACCCACGCCATCATGGGCCCGAACGGCTCCGGCAAGTCCACCCTGGCGTACGCCGTGGCCGGTCACCCGAAGTACGAGGTGACCGGCGGCTCGGTGACCCTCGACGG
>SLSW01000289.1 GCA_007130245.1 Micromonosporaceae bacterium | reverse complement strand
TGCGCAGGGCGAGGCCAAGAACCTGCGCCATGGCGTGCAGCATCAGGCGCTCTTCGGCGCCGAACTGGCGGTTGGCTCGGGCCACGACCAGGCCGCCAGGCCTGGTGCGGTCGAGGGTGCCGAGGGCGGTGTGGAGAAGACCGAGTGACGGTACGGTCAGCGTCTGTGATCCGTGGGTGACCGAGACGAGTTCGGCTGGCACGGACTCACCTCCGAAGCCCCAGCATCCGCGGGCCTCGCCGTCCATGACGACGGCGCCGACCTCCGCGTCGAGTGCCTCTGCCGCGCGCGCCACCGCGACCTCGATCGCCGCGTCCTCGTCCTGCGACGCGCTCACCGCCGAGAAGTACTCGGTGAGCAGGTGAACAGACCAGTTATCGCTCAACGGCACCCACCCCCGCTCAGGCCAGCGCCAGCGTCGCGACCGTCAGGTGGTGCATGCCTCGGGAACCTTGTGCCCGGGCGATCTCGCCGAACGTGTAGAAGCCACCGACCGGCGTCTCGCCTGCGCTGCGCAGGATCGATGCCACCTCCTGTTGCGCGTGGTCGTGACCGAGCATCACCTTGCGTGCTCCGCAGTCGAAGGTGAGGAGCCCGATCGGTTCCGCGCCCGCGAGCATCTGCACGGCGTGGTCGCAGGAGTCCCCCGCGGAGCTGACCAGAGACTCGGGGTCGGTCTCCATCAGCCAGGCAAGCGTGCCCTGCGGCACGTTGGCCAGGCAGGTAAGCGACCGGTCGGCGGCATCCGCCGAGTGGACGACCCGGATGTCGTCGCCGTCACGACGGGACAGCCCCAACGGGTGGTAGAAAGCCTTCTCGTGAAACTTGTCTGGATCATCGACGATTGAGGCGTCCTCTCCGATCAGACGCAGGTACACGTCGAGTGCGGGCTCGTTGTCGAGCTGAAAGATCCGGCTCTCTTCGCTGCTCGTCACGACCATGGCCTTGTCGGTCCTGCGCCAGCCGTGCGCTACACCCACCCCGATCGGAGCGTCCGATCCGACCGCTATCCCCACCACCGCGTCCGACATGATCTCCACACCGGCGCCGTCGCCGTAGAACTGATAGGTTCCGGTGAATGTGAGGTTGTCCGCGGCGCAACCACCCACGAGCGGCACCGCCGCCCCAGCGGTCGCATAGGCACCTCGCACAATCTTGTGATGCTCATGTGTCAAACCGTCACACAAGAGCAGCAGCGCACGGTGCGGACCACTGACCGATGCCACGCACTGGGCGGCCTCCATGCCCGCCTCGTGGCGGCGACCCGATGCGCCGCGCGCCACCTGGGTGCGTACGTCGAAACCGGGGCCACCCAACGCGGCGACCACCACGCTGTCGTCCGTAGCATTTCGTGGTGTGATCTCTCCCATAGAGGAGCAGCCCACGATCGCTGTGCCGGGACCGGTCACCCTGCCGATCGCCTCCAACAGCGGCGGCAGGTCGTAACTGATCGAGCCGAAGACGAGGACCAGCGACGCCGGCCGGCCCGCGAGCGCCCCGGCGGCCGCCTCCGCGCCCGCTGCGCCGGGATCGGCCAGTGCGCTGTGGCCGACCCCGAACCAACGTGATGTTGACCGTTCATGCATGCGCGTACCGTGACTTCCGCATAGTCTGACAGGTCACTCAAAAAGGGTATCTCGGATGTCGCTGGCCTGATACCTTGCCGAGCGCTGACTTTGCGCCGCTGGGCGGGCGGCCGGAAACGGAGTCGGACGGCACGGACGAGTGCGTGTCAGCCGCCTTCGGGCGGGAACCGAGCGGGACGCCGGCGGCCCTTGGCCTGGCAGACTGGCCGTGCGCGCTGCACGAGCACACCCGGTGGGCCGAGACGCTGCGGGACGTCGACGCCGACGCAGCCGCTTCGCCATCGAGCGGGTGCGCCGCCGCCTTCGGCACGACCATCGGCAGCCGCTGACCAGCCAGGCACGCCAGCCGGTGCGAGCCGGCTAGGGCGTTGCGCTTTCACCGCCGCTTAATCGCTGCTTTCTAGCGTCGTGTCTACCTACGACGACGAGGGCGGGAGAAAGGCGCATGCGGACGATTCGTACTGTGGCGGTGGCGACCGCGGCGGTAGCAACTTTGCTGCTCGCTGGTTGCGGTGGCGTCAGCGAACTGGTCGACCAGGTCAACGAAACGGTGGGCGAGGAGAACGGAGGCGACGCCAGCAGCGAAGAAGGCTCGCCGGCCGTCGACATTGAGGGCCGGATGATCGATGCCAGCGTGCATTACCTCGGCCTTGAGTACACGATTGGTGAGATGACGGTCGCCGGCTTCGACGAGCAGACCGGTCCGGCCGAGGTTGAGCTGGTCTTTGACGTCACCGTCGTCAACCCCCGGAGTGACGCGGCCCACCCGGGGCCGCGGGTGGCGCTGCAATGGGACGAGCCCGACAGCGACAACGTCATCGAGGTCAACGGCCGGGGGGACTTCCGGCAGGTGCCCGCGAACGCGTCCGCCTCAGGGGAGATCATCATCCCGCTGTCATCCTCGGACCTCGAGGTCTTTGACGACGCCTCGGCCCGGTTGATCCTCGGCCAGTCCGGCCACAGCGCCGCCCAGGTGCCCGTGGGCGCCGGTGCCGAGCTGATCGACCGGTTCCCCGTGCCCCAGCCGGGTATGGTGGGGCAGACGCTCGAGCAGGGCGGGGTGACGCTGACCATCACCGCTGCCGACGTCCGCTGGAACTACGGCAACCAGCACCTCGAGGACGGCATGGTGCTGCTCGACATGCGATACACGTTGGAGAACGACGCTGGCCGCCAGGTGTGTCATCACCGTGGGGCGGGCAACAACTTCTCTCTGACCAAGTCCGACGGCAGCGGGTACGTCGACGAACGCGTCTCCGAGCGTTGCGTCGCTGACGGCCAGACGCTCGAGGTGGCGACCGGCTTCGTGCTCGATGCCGACTACGCCGGTGAGTACACGTTCGGTTGGAATCTGAGCATCAGGTTCGACGAGTTCAGCGACGAGATCCCCGTCACGCTGGCGGAAGGGCCGGGTGTCCCCGACTCCTCACGCTAGCCGGCGACCCGTGACCAGGGCAACGAGTCGGTACAGAACGGTGGCGGTCGTGACATCGCCGGGCTGCTCACCAGGGCGGGGCTCACCGTCCGCCCCACTCGCGAGCAAGCTCGGCGAGCTCGGCCACCACCGTCTGCGTGCTGCCGAGGGCGCGCGCTTCCTGCCAGGAGGCTTCGCCGAGGGCGTCACGCACCGCCTGCGACACCGCGTCGATGTCGTCGATCGTGGCCTGCTTGGGGTCGTGCCGGTAGTACTGCCGGTGGGCCTCGGCCAGGCCCAGCAGACCGGCCGCCCGTGCCGGCTCCTCGGGCGCCGCCAGCGCGGCGGCGGTCTGCAGCAGGCCGACGACCCACCACGCGTCGAACAGGGTGCCGTCGAGCACGTCTCGCGCCGCGGTCGCCAGATGTCCGCGGGCTTCGTCGACCTCGTTCAGCGCCCGGTGTCGCATGGCCAGGTGCCAGCGGCTGCGCCCACGCTGATAAGGCGTCCCGGCCTCGCGGTAAATCGCGTCCGCCGCGAGGCTCAGCGTCATCGCGCGCCGATGGTCGCGCTGCGCGGCCGCCACGACCGCCATCCGCTCGAGCGCCAGCCCCTCCAGGCTGCGGTTGCCGAGCCGGCGGGTCGTCGCCAGCGCCACCTCCAGGTGCTCGGTGGCCTCATCCAGCCGGCCCAGCTTCTCAGCGGCGATGCCCAGATTGGTGCGGGTGCTAGCTATACCGAGGTCGTCGCGGACCTCGGTGAAGACCTCGAGGACCTCACCCCAGCGACGGTAGGCACGGGCGTGGTCGCCAGAGTCGGAGGCCACCCCGGCCAGGTTGTTCAGCGTCTGCCCGATCGCTCGACGGTCGTCCAGCTCACGCCTTATCTCCAACGCCCGGGTGAGCGTCTCCTCGGCCGCGGCCCGGTCACCGTCATCGAAGGCCAGGGAGCCGGCCACGTGCAGGGCGGCAGCCTGGGCCGCCGGATCCGGCACCGCCTGCCCGGCGGCGAGTGCCCGGGTAGCCGATCGGCGCCCCTCGGGGTGGAGCCGGCGCCGCATCCAATAGCGACCCAGTGCGGCCACCATGCGCATCGCCTGCAGCGGGTCTTGTGCCACCGCATACTCCAGCGCGGCTCGCACGTCGGCCAGTACCGCGTCCACCCGGGCCAGCGCGTCAGGCTCGCCCGGGCCTCCGAACGCCTGCGCGGCGTCCCGCACCAGGTCGGCGAAGTAGGCGGCATGACGGGCCGCGGTGGCGTCCAGGTCGGCCGGCTCGTCGCCGAGCCGCGCCACGGCAGCTGCGGCGGCCTGGCGCACCGGCGACAGCAGCCAGTAGGTGGCCCGGTCCCCGCTCAGGTCGGCGTTGACCACGGCGGCGCGCACCAGCGCTCCCATCAGCTCGACCACGTCCGGCGCGGCGACATCCCCACCGGCGCAGACCTGCTCGACCGCGGCCAGCTCCGCCCGCTCGTGGAACATCGTCATCCGCACCAGCAGCGTCCTTGCCGGGGCAGGGAGCAGTTGCAGGCTTCCGCACAGGGCCGCTTCCATCGAGTGGTGGCGTGGCGGCCGGTCCCGTTCCGGCACGCGCGGTACGTCCGCCGCCGTCCGCAATCGTTTCGCGACGTCACCCAACGTGAGCACGCTGCACTGCGCTGCGGCCAGCTCAATGCCCAGCGGGGAGCCGGCCAGCAGCCGTGCGATGTCGACCAGGTCGGCCTGGTCGGCCGGTGTGATGGCCAGCGACGGGCGCGCCTGGCTGGCCCGCTCGACAAACAGCGCGACCGCCTCCCCCTCCAGCACCTCGGCGAGGCTGCGCGCGCCGGCGTCCGGCGGGGGTGTCGCCAACGCCGGCACCTGCCACGCGCACTCGCCGGTCACTGACAGCGGGATGCGGCTGGTGGCGAGCAGCTTCACCGCCGGGCATGCCCGCATCACCTCGACCACCAGGTCGGCGACCGCCTCCACCAGATGTTCGCAGTTGTCCAACACCACCAGCAGCTCCCGGCTGCCGATCGCGGCGATGACGCCGGCGACGGTTGGCTTAACGGCGCCCAGCACCTCAGCGACCGGCTCGACAAGCAGCCTCGGATCGGTGGTGCGCTCGAACGACGCGAAGACCGCGCCGTGCGCGACCGTGCCCGTGGCGGCGGCGGTCGCGGCCGCGGCCACGGCGAGCCTGGTCTTACCGGTGCCGCCCAGGCCGGTGAGCGTGACCAGCCGCTGCTCGGTGATCAGCTCCGCCACCACCTTCACCTGCTCGCCGCGGCCGACGAACGACGTGGGGAAGGCGGGCAGCTCCACCGTGCCCGGCCGCGGCGGGTCAAGGGCAGGGTCCTGGGTGAGGATCTGGCGCTGCAGTTCGCGCAGCCCTGGCCCGGGCTCCAGCCCTAGCTCGTCGGCGAGCACCGAGGTGGCGCGCTGGTAGGTCGCCAGGGCGTCAGCCTGCCGCCCGGTCCAGTACTGGGCCTTGATGAGCAGCGCCCAGACCCGCTCGTCGAATGGTCGCTCCGCAGCCAGTGCGACCAGCTCGGTCACGTCGGCGTCGGTGCCGGCTCGCCCGAGCTCGGCTTCGGCCAGGTCGACGCGGACCTCGTCATGCAGCTGCTGCCACCGCCGCACCTCATCCGCGGCGGCGTCGCACGCCACATCCACCAGCGCCGGGCCGCGCCACAGCCCGAGCGCCGCCCGCAACCGGGCCGGGGCCGCCGCGTCACCCTCGGCCAGCTGCGCGCGACCCGCGCGGGCCAGCGCTTCGAAGCGGAACGCGTCCACGCAGTCCGGCGCCAGGTTGAGCCGGTAGCCGGTGCCGACATACTCGATCAGCTCACCGGACCCGAGCGTGCGCCGCAGCTGCGAGATGTGCACCCGCAACGCGTTGACCGCGGTCGCCGGTGCGGCCCGGCCCCAGACCATCTCGACCAGCCGGTGCGTGTCGAGGATCTTTTCCGGATGCAGCGCCAGCAGCACCAGGACCGAGCGTCGCACCGCACCGTTGACGGGCCGCTGGTGCCCGTCGACCACCACCTCCAGCTGCCCCAGCAGGCGGATTTCGACACGCGCAGTCTGCTCAGCCATGTGTCCCAGCGACCTCCGATCCCCCGACGGTGAGATCCGCCGCATGCCAGCACCCGGTCGAGTGTCCGCACCCAGCGCGTACCACTGCACGGTGGCTGAGATGATAGCCGCTCCGCTTAGCCGGACCTTTAGATCGCGCTCGCCGCGTGCCGAGGGACGTGGGCGCCGGGTCGGCGTGCGGGTGAACGGCTCAGCTACGAAGCAGCATCCGTTGGGGGTGGAGCACTGAACTTGGTGCGGGGGCGTTCCTGCCGCTCGCCGTCGAGATAGAGATCGATGCGTTCGTCATAGAAGCAGACGAGGCCGGCGATCTTCTGGCTTTCCGGCAGCGGGGTGCGGTAGGTCCACACCAGGTCGTCGTGCCGCTCGCCGTTGATTTCGACCGACCAGTAGCTGGCGGTGCCCTTGTACGGGCACCCGGTGCGCTGGTCTGTCGGACGCAGCAGCTCGGTGCGCACGTCTGCGGGCGGTAGGTAGTAGCGCGGCGGCAGCCCGGTCTCGAACAGGATGGTCGGGTGGTGGGACTCAGCCAGCGCGACCCCGTCCCGCTCGATGCGCACGTGCCGGCTGCTGGCCAGGATGTCGATGCGGGTGTACGGGTCCCGGGGGTGGACGTAGACCGGTTCGTCCTCCTCGAGCCACTCCGTCATCGCCGCCCACTCCAGCCGTACCGCGTCGCGTAGCCGGTTGTCGGGTGGGTCGCGCAGGCGTCGGGCGGCGCCGGCGGCGGTCGCGTCACCGGCTACCACGTCGAGCACCTCGAGATCCCCCCACCGGGGGTGTGGTCGGTATGTCCGGTGCTGAGGAGCTCGGCGGCGATGCTGTCGGCGGGTAGGTAATAGGTGGGATAGTGCGGGTTCTCCCACACCAGCAGCGGCCGGGCGGCATCGGCCACGAGCGTGCCGTGCAGGTAGGCCCGGACCCGCTTGCGGCTGTGCTCGACCAGCAGCCGCTGGCGGCTGCGGGCACGCGCCGGTTTCGGCTGGTTCATGAGTTGCCCCCGTATCCGGACGTATCGTTAATTCAACGTGACCGCGATGGCTGTTGTTCCGCGCAGCCGAGTGACCACTTCATCTGGCCCTGCGCGGGTCCGGTTCAGACCCCGAGGTCGCGTAGGGCGTCTTCGATGCCGCGGTGGAAGGTGGGGTAGGCGTAGATCATGTGCCTCAGCGTGTCGAGCGGCACCTGGGTGTGGACGGCAAGGGTGAGCATGCCGAGCACCTCGCCGCCGGCCGGTCCGGCGGAGGTGGCGCCGAGCAGCACCCCCCGGTCGGTATCGGCGACGAGTTTGATGAACCCGTCGTTGCCGGCCTTGTGGATCCAGCCGCGGGCGGTGGAGGGTATCTGGGCGGTGCCGGTGGTTACCGCGGTGCCGGTGTCGCGGGCCTGGGCCTCGGTCAGGCCCACCGATCCGATCTCCGGGTCGGTGAAGGTGACCCGTGGCAGTGCCCGGTAGTCCGCGGGCGCGCCGGGCTCGCCGAGGATGTCACGGGCGGCGATGCCGGCCTGGTAGGTGGCCACGTGGGTGAACGCACCGTGGCCGGTGACGTCGCCGACCGCCCACAGCCCGGGTGCGGCGCGCAGGTGCCCGTTGACGGTGACGGCGCGGGCGGAGGGGTCCAGCCCGACGGTGTCGACGCCGAGGCCGGTCAGGTCGGCGCGCCGGCCGGTGGCTACCAGGAGTCGTTCGCCGGTCAGGTGGGTCCCGTCGTCGAGGCTCAGGTGGAACCGGTCGCCGTCGTGGGCGACCCGGCTAGCGGCGGCGCCGGTGTGGATGCGGATGCCGTCTGCGTTGAGGGCGCTGCTGGCCAGCGCCGACGCCTCGGGTTCCTCGACCGGCACCAGCCGGTCGGCCGCCTCCACGACGGTCACGTTGACACCGAAGCGCTGGTAGACCTGCGCCAGTTCGACGCCGATGGCACCGCCGCCGAGCACCAGCAGCGACGCCGGCAGCTCGGTGGCCTCGATCGCGTGCCGGTTGGTCCAGTACGGGGTGTCGGCCAGCCCGTCGACCGGGGGGATGGCCGGCCGGTGGCCGGTGGCGAGCACCACCGCCCGGGACGCCTGGAAGGTGCCGTATTCGGTGATCACCCGCCCGGGGCCGTCCAGGCGGGCCCGGGCGCGTACGAAGCGCCCGCCCTGGCCGGTGAACCGGTCCACGGCGGCGGTGTCGTCCCAGTCGGCGGTGGCCTCGTCGCGCACCCGCCGGGCCACCGGGTCCCACGACGGGTCGGCGGTGGCGTGGCCGGCCACGCCGTCGACCCGGCCGGTCTCGGCCAGCAGGTTGGCAGCCCGGATCATCATCTTGCTGGGCACGCAGCCCCAGTACGGGCATTCGCCGCCAACCAGGTTGGCCTCGATGCCGACCACGGCCAGGCCGGCTTCGGCCAGCCGGCCGCCGACCGCCTCGCCTGCGACTCCCATACCGATCACCACGGCATCGACCTGTTCGCTCACTGCTTACCTCCCGGTTTCGGCGTAGAAGCTGCTGTCGGGGCGGGTGGGTTCGCGTCGGTGCGGCTCCGGTGCCTGGCACGAACGGCAGCCACGGCCGTCGTCACCGCCGCTAGCAGGGCCACCAGTATCGCCAGCCGGCCGGGGCCGAGTTGTCCCAGCGCAGTGGACAGCGCCTGCTGCAGGGTCTGCGCCGCGTCGATGACCGGGTCGCCGGCGCCTGCGCCGCGAAACACCCGGATCTCGTACCAGCCGTAGTAGGCCACGTAGGCGCCGGCGAGGGCGAGCAGCCCGCCGCTGGCGCGGGTGATGACCGTCCCCCATCTGCGCAGCGTGCTGATCGCTGCGGAGCGCGACAGCGCCACTGCCAGCGCGGCGGCGCCCACGGCCAGTCCCATCCCGGCCGCGTAGGCCAGGAACACCGCGACCCCGGAGGCCAGCGAACCGGTGCGGAAGGTGACGACCACGGTGGCCAGGAACGGCGCGATCGTGCATCCCAGCGACGCGATCGCGTAGGCGGCGCCGAACAGTATCATGGAGGCCCAGGTGCGCCGCACCGCTGGGCCGGGTCCGCGGCCGATGCCGGGCAGGCTCAGGGTGCGCCCGGCCAGCAGCCACATCCCGATCGCGGCCACACCGAGTCCGAGCACGATGGTCAACCACGGCAGGCGTTGCTGCACCTGGCCGGCCAGCGGCGCGGCGAGCAGGCCGAAGCCGCCGAAAACCGCGGCGAACCCGGCGGTCATCGCTGCTGCCGCGGCCAGCGCACGCCCGACCGCCGCGACCGGAGACGGGTCAGGTGCGCCAGTCTCGCCGCGCACCAGCAGCGCCAGGTAGGCAGGCAGCAGCGCGAACCCGCAGGGGTTGACCGCCGCCAGGATCCCGGCGGCCAGCGCCAGGGCGATCGGGGCCTCGGCCATGTCAGCCCACCAGCCGCGTCAGATGATCGGGCAGGTCGGTAGACCTGATGTGCCCGGACGCTACCACCGCCCCGTCGGCGTCCAGGACCACGAACGAGCTCTGGGAGGTGATGTTGAACCGCTGCCACACCACCCCTTCCCGGTCGGCCAGGTGGGTCAGCTCGTCGACCTCGGTCATGTCGATGAACTGCTGCATCGCCTCTATGCTGTCGTCCAGCCCGGCCACCCCGATGACGGAGACCTGCCCGGCGAACTCGTCGGCCACGGCGGCCACGTGCGGTGCCTGGGCGACGCAGGTGATGCACCACGGCGACCAGAACCACAGCACCGCCGGCTGCCCGGAGAGCTGCGTGCCGTCGAAGGTGCCGCCTTCGACAGTGGGTACGGCGAACTCCAGGTCCACCGACTGCGGCGCTGCGCCATCGCCGCCGTTCTGACCGCAGGCGGCCAGCATGATCCCGAGCGCGGTGGCGACGACGAGCAGCCTCCAGGGCGCGTGCATGTCAACCTCCGTCCCGCAGGCGGCACCGGCCGTTGGCCTCACTCCACCATGCCGCAGGCGCCACGTACGTTACGTGACCGTCCTGACGTAGCGGAGCGAAGCTCCGGCTGCCGCCGACGAGGAGGCCCGATTCCCGGCGCGGCGCGGCCCACCACCGGGGCAGGCCGCCGATGCGGACAGATCAGCGCGGTAGGTGGCATATGGTGCCAGGCGTGGGGGATAAACCACTTGAATCGTACGGGCTGCTGTCTGACCGGCACACCGCCGCGCTGGTGGCCCGCGACGGGTCTGTGGACTGGCTGTGCCTGCCACGGTTCGACAGCCCGGCGGTGTTCGCGGCGCTACTGGGCGGTGACACCGACGCCGGCCGCTGGTCGATCCACCCGAACGCACCGGCCGAGGTGTCCCGGGCGTACCTGGATGGCACCCTGGTGCTGCGCACCCGGTATGTCACCGCCAGCGGTGAGCTCGAACTGACCGACGCGCTGGCGGTCGGTGCCGCCGCCGACCCGCACCGGTTGGGTGCCGACTCCGCGCACGTGTTGATCAGGCAGGTGGCCTGCACCGCCGGCAACGTCGAGGTGGCGGTGGACTTCCGGCCGCGTCCGGAGTTCGGGCTGGTCACGCCGGTGGTGTGGGGATGCGAGGGTGGGGTGGTGGCTCGCGGCGGTCCGGCGGTGCTGGTGCTGGCCAGCCCGATCCCGCTCGCGGCCGGTGAGGGTGCCGCCGCCGGCACGGTCGCGATGCGCGCCGGGCAGGTGTGGCGGTTCGCGCTGCAGTGGGCGCCGCTGTCCGTACCGGCACCGCGCCCGTGGGACCAGAGCGAGATCGCTGGCGCGTTCGAGACCACCACCGCCGCCTGGCGCGGCTGGTCGGCCGCCCACCAGTCCTACCAGGGGCCGTGGCGGGAGCTGGTGCACCACAGCGGCCGGGTGCTGCAGGGCCTGAGCCACCAGCCCACCGGCGCCATCGTGGCCGCCCCCACCACATCGCTGCCGGAGACGGTCGGTGGATCACGTAACTGGGACTACCGCTACACCTGGATCCGCGACGCCGCGCTGACCATGGACGCGCTGTGGGTGGCGGCCTGCCCGGACGAGGCACACGAATTCTTCGGGTTCATGACCGCGGCGGCGGCCACCCCGCGGCCGGATGCGCATCTGCAGATCATGTACGGGGTCGGCGGCGAGCACGACTTGACTGAACACATCCTGCCGCACCTGCCCGGCTGGCGGGCCAGTGCCCCGGTGCGGGTGGGTAACGCCGCCTGGGCGCAGGCGCAGCTGGACGTGTACGGCCAGCTGCTGGCCACCGCCGCCCGCTTCCAGGACCAGTTGCCCGACGGCGACGCGCCGCTGCGGGAATTCCTGGCCTCGCTTGCCGACACCGCCGCCCGGGTATGGCACCAGCCCGACCACGGCATCTGGGAGATCCGCGGCCAGCCGCGGCACTTCCTGCACTCCAAGCTGATGTGCTGGGTGGCGCTGGACCGGGCGGTGGCGCTGGCCGACCGGCTGGGTGCGGCCGACCGGGCGCCGGCGTGGAAGAGCGCCCGCGACCAGACCCGGCACGCCATCCAGGAGCAGGGCTGGAACGAGACGATCGGCGCCTACACCCAGTCGTTCGGTTCCACCGCGCTGGACGCCGCCGCGCTCATGATCCCCATCGTCGGGTTCGCACCCGGCGACGACCCGCGGGTGCTGGCCACCATCGACGCGATCGAGCAGCGGCTGACCGACCAGCGGGGGCTGGTGCACCGCTACGACACCGACACCAGCGTGGACGGGCTGGCCGGCGAGGAGGGGGCGTTCCTGTTGTGCACGTTCTGGCTGGCCCGCGCCCGGGCGCTGGCCGGCCAGCTGGCCCAGGCGCGGCAGGTGTTCGAACGCGTCGCCGCCTGCGCCAACGACCTGGGGCTGCTGTCCGAGCGGGCCGACCCGTACACCGGGGAGTTGCTGGGCAACTTCCCGCAGGCGTTCAGCCACATCGGGCTGGTCAACGCCGCCTACGCCATCGCCCTGGCCGAACAAGGAGCAGAATCGCATGGTTGACACCGCACGGGCCGACGCGCTGGTGCTGTTCGGCGCCACCGGTGACCTGGCCCGCAAGATGCTGTTCCCGGCGCTGTACCGGCTGGCCGCCGACGGGCAGCTGAATGTGCCGGTCATCGGCGTGGCCGCCACCGAATGGGACGATACGGCGCTCGCCCGTCACGCCGGCGAGGCCGTCGAAGCCGCCGAGGACACGGTCGACGCCGGCGCCCTGTCGCAGCTGCAAGCCTCGCTGGCCATGGTCAGCGGCGACTACCGCGAGGCGGCCACCTTCGACGCGCTGGCGCGGCGGCTGTCCGCCATCGGCGCCACCCGGCCGGTGCACTACCTGGCTATCCCGCCGTCGCTGTTCGCGCTGACCGTGCGACAGCTCCACACCGCGGGGCTCGCCCGTGGCGCGCGGGTGGTGGTGGAGAAACCGCTCGGCCGCGACCTGGCCTCCGCGCAGGAGCTGAACCGCCTGCTGCACGAGGTGTTCGCCGAGTCGGCGATCTTCCGCATCGACCACTTCCTGGGCAAGGAACCGGTGGAGAACCTGCTGGTGTTCCGGTTCGCCAACTCGTTCCTGGAACCGATCTGGAACCGCCGCTATATCGCCAGCGTGCAGGTCAGCCTGACCGAGGACTTCGGGGTCGAGGGCAGAGGCGGCTTCTACGACTCGGTCGGAGCCATCCGCGACGTCATCCAGAATCACCTGCTGCAGGTGGTGGCTCTGCTGGCGATGGAGCCACCGGTCGATGCCCATCCCGACTCGCTGCGCGACGAAAAGGTCAAGGTGCTCACCGCCACCCGCCCGGCCGACCCGGACCATCTGGTGCGCGGCCAGTACGCCGGCTACCGCGACGAGCCCGGCGTGGCCACAGACTCCACCGTGGAGACCTACGCGGCGCTCAGGCTGGAGATCGACAACTGGCGGTGGGCCGGGGTCCCGTTCGCGGTACGGGCCGGCAAGGCGCTCTCCGCGACCGCCCTGGAGGCCGTCGTGGAGCTGCATCCCCCGCCGCGGCTGCTGTTCTCCCCCGAACACTGCCAGCCCCACTCCAACCTCCTGCGGTTCCGCCTCGGCGAGCACGACGGTGTGACCCTGAGCGTGCAGGCCAAACAGCCCGGGCCGCAGTTGGTCAGCGGCCCGGTCGACCTGGACGTGGACTTCACCGGCGTCCTCGAGCCCCGCCAGCGCCCCTACCAGCGGCTACTCGGCGACGCCATGGCTGGTAACCCGGCCCGGTTCGCCCGCCAGGACGGCGTCGAGCAGGCCTGGCGGATCATCCAACCGCTGCTGGAGCGGCCCGGGCCGGTCCACCCTTACCCGCGCGGATCCTGGGGACCTGCGCAGGCCGACCCGGTGCCCGCCGGCCACGACGGCTGGCACGACCCCGCCCCCGGCCGGGCTACCGGTAGTTCGTGAACTGGAGCGCGACGCCGAAGTCCTCGGCCTTGAGCAGCGTGATCACGGCCTGCAGATCGTCCTTCTTCTTGCCGGTCACCCGCAGCTGGTCACCCTGGATCTGGGCCTGCACGCCCTTCGGCCCCTCGTCGCGGATCTTCTTGCTGATCGCCTTCGCCTTGTCCTGGGCGATGCCCTGCACGATCCGGCAGTCGATCTTGTGGACCTTGCCCGAGGCGCGTGGCTCGCCGGCGTCGAGAGACTTCAGCGAAATCTGGCGCTTGACCAGCTTCTCCTTGAACACGTCCAGTGCCGCTTTGACCCGCTCCTCGGTCTCGGCCTGTAAGCTCACCGCTTCCTCACCGGCCCAGGAGATCTCCGCACCCGTACCCCGGAAATCGAACCGGGTGCTCAACTCTCGGGCGGTCTGCCCGAGCGCGTTATCCACCTCCTGCCGGTCGACCTTGCTCACGATGTCGAAGGACGGGTTGGCTGCCATGATCGTCACTCCCGATGTGTCACTGTTTCAGACGCGCTGTCTGACCCTACCCAGTTGCGGCCCCGGGGTCTTCAAACGCTATCCTTGCTGACGCTGCCGCCGTGCGGGCGGGAGCCAGGCGGGTTGCCCGAGCGGCCAAAGGGAGCGGTCTGTAAAACCGTCGCGCAAGCTACACTGGTTCGAATCCAGTACCCGCCACCACCTGCGAAAACACCGGTTGACCCGCACGAACGTGAAGATCGTCTAGGTATCTTTGTCCGCGCTCCTGTCCGGTCGAGTCCGGCTGTATCCGGGCTTCTACGGCTGTCCACGGACGGATGGCGGACGGAACCATCTCGTTCGTGGGCGCTTGGAGGGTGCGTCGAAGTCCTCGGCGGTGGTGCCCAGTAGGCGGCACAAGATCAGATTGCGTCGTGCGGAGAGGCAGGCGGCGCGGTCGTGGCGGCTCATGAGCGTGGCGCCCTCACGTCGCCGCCCGGTGCGCCTGGCGCTCCGGGCCTACCCTTCTTGCATGATCAGCGAGGTTGACCCACGGTAGGCGAACTCGCCCAAGTCGCTTGGCTGCTGAACCGCCGCATGCCGACGGCCAGTTACGACCGGGCAGCTTGCCGGCCAAGGAAATCGGCCATCGATCGCGGCGGTGGTGGTGGCGGCGGCGAGATCGACGGGCAGATCGCGGCGATCATTCAGCGACCGGTGGCGGCCGGGCACCTCGGCGAATGGATCGCCTCGGGCGGAGTTCGACATCGCGCTTGAGCCCTCCTGCAATGGTGAGGCCTCCAGTGACCAGGAGTACCGACACGTCACGCGGGTACGAGTTCCTTGAGGGGGGAGGGATCGGACGCTGCGACGTAGCGGAAGCTCTGTGGTGGTTGGAATGGGGCGTCCTGCCTGAGGTGTCGCAGAGGTAGTGGCTCGTTCAGCGACTGGACGTGGCGCAGTAGGAGTAGGTACGCGAGTGTAGCGCCGTCGAGGTATGCGTCGAGTTCGGCGCGCGACAGGCCGACGTCACAATAGTGTTGCTGCCAGGCAGTGTCCGGGTCGCAGATGCGTACGCCCGCCAGTCGGGCGGTGCCGACGACCGCCCTTGTGGGGGAGCTGGCGTAAAGAACGATTGGGGTCCCGATGGCTGCGTTGATGGGACGCCGTCGGATCTCGACGGTCTTGTCGCCCGCCAGGATAGCGTCGGCGTAGCGGGGCCGTAGGGAGAGCAGGAGTGCGCGTCGGTGGCTCACTTAGCTTGGCCTTCCTTGTAGATGTCAGCGAACAGGGCAACCGTGATGGGCAGCGGCCCCTGAGGGGGTTGGCCAGCAGCACCGTGGGTTCGCGCGAGCTGCTGGAACCGGCTGCGGGGGATTCGGGTCGGGAAGATCTCAGTGTTGGTGAAACGCAGGGCTTGGGCCTGACCGTTGCGCGCCGTATCGCGGATCGTGCGTATGTCCCACACACCGAGGTGCTGGAAGCGGCTGTACAGCTCGTCAGGCGTTCCGGTGACAACCGCGTCGAGTTGTGAGCAGGCGACGATCGCCGCGGCGGTGGGCACGGAGGAGCCGCCCTCGCTCATGTACCACAGCAGCCTTGCCGGCGGCTCCAGCTGAGTGCCGCCGGGGCTCCTGTAGTAGACGTGTTCGCGGCTGAGGCCCAAGACACCACTTCGTGGAAGCAGGGAGGCGGGTACGCCGAGCAGGTTGCTCGAGAACGCCTGTCTGATCGGGATGACGTAGGTGGGCAGCTGGCTGTCGATGACCTTCGCGGGCCACCAGACCCGCTCGATCTCGGCCGCGACGACGGCAGGCATACTCGAACTTAGCGAAGGTGGCTCGGGTAGGCCCGCTCGCCGTGCGGCAACCGCTGCCTGGTGATCGGTGTCCAGGGCTGTCCCGACGGCCGCCAGCACGAACGCGAACAGGTCGCCATCCACCGTCTGGAATCCGTCATTCAGCGCCGCCTGACGCAACGGCCAGGGCAGGTACGGGTCAGTGATTCGAAGAACATGGCGGGCGGCATCCACAGCTCGGCGGCGCAGGTAGAACAGCAGCTGCCGCGCCAGCGTGTCCGCCAGCGCTCCGCTGGCCACGCGCAGCAGGGGCACCTCGAGCGCGCCGGCGGCAGCTCTCACACTGACGGCGGCCGCCAGGCTGCCCTCAGGACTGTGGATTGCCATCCGCTCGTGCCCGGCCAGGGCAAGGTCTCTGAGGGTCCTGAACAGCTGCCGCGGGCGCTCGCCGCTAGCGGTGTTCACTAGGGGGAGGATGTCCTTGTCAAGGTCTTGCCCGGTTCCGATCAGCTGCCGAGTGTAGCCCGTGTTGAGCAACTCGGCAGGACGATACGCCTCAGCGTGAGTGAGCTCGTCGATATGGATTACGACGTCGGCCGGTCGCATAATCCTCAAGCCGCGCCCCTGCGCCGCCGCGGCCAGAATGCGTGTCAAACGCTCGTCCCGGGTGATGAAGACGTTGAGGCCGGAAGCGATTGCTTCGGCGACGTGCCGAACGTCGAGACGGTCCTGGTCAGTAGCGGGGTATGTCGGATCAACCTGCCGCGCGCCAGCAAGGAGGGCGTCGGTTACCTCGGCCACCTTCGTCGGGATGCTGTGGACACCCGTCAGCCGCTGGGCTTGCCTCGTGCACTTGTCCCGCAGTTTGCCCTTCATGTCGTCGATCTCTATGTTTAGTGCGGCGGTGCGGGCCAGTTCCAGCAGTCCGACGAGCTGCTCTGCCTGCAGCGCCCGCGATTCCTCGCTGTCTGTTCTCTCGGGCTCAGCGAGATCCCGCAGCACGTTGAGGTCTACCGCTGCACGGACGAGCACCGAATCCGGATCCGGGGTGAACAGGTTTGGATGTCCGTGGTCGCGCCACCAGTCGACGACTGGGTGCCCCTTCTTGCTGCGGCCGGGGTGCTCCAAGCGTTGTGCGAAGCCAAGCTTGGCCCACATGCGGCCGAGTCCGTAGTCCCGTCGACACCGAGCCAGTATCCCGAGGTAGTTCGAGTGCTCCTTACTGATCCACTCGACAAGCTGTCGGGCTACACCCCTCTTACGAAGACCCGGATCAACGCACAGGTGGCTCAGCCGTACACGTCCCAGAGCCAGCGCATACAGTGCATAGCCGACGACACGTTCGCCGTGGTATGCCAAGAGCAGGGTGCCGTTCTCTGCCGCCTGGTGGTAGGCGGCATGAGGCATATGTCCGATCGTAGAGCGGGCAAGGTTTCCTAGCTGGATGGCAGCCGCGATTGCCTCCACGTCGTCGGAGCGCGCGGTAACAAGTCGGATATCGAGGTCCGGCTGGGCCTCGCGGTCCTGAGGCATGTACGGAGTGTGTCAGACTCGGCGCGTGTCGTGGAAGGGTCATGAATGCGGCCTTATGGATGGATTAGACATAATCCAACTTAGAGTGGCTGACCCCCTGGGAACCTCCCAGGCACTAGGGTTGGCTGGCTTTCCGGCGCGGTGGGTCGTTCGGGAGCTCCCGGTGCAGAGCCGGCGGTGAGGCTCTCAGCCTGGATCCGTGGACAAATCCGGTCCACTGTGCTCGTGAACGGTGTGGGAGACGATGAAAGTGCCCTTCCTGCTGGGATAATCAGGTCTGCGAAGAACTTGATCAGCCAGGCAGAGAAG
>SLSW01000132.1 GCA_007130245.1 Micromonosporaceae bacterium | reverse complement strand
CGCCGGCACCGCCGACCGCTCCGGCACCGCCGACCGCTCCGGTGCCGGACGGCGCCCGCCCGAGGGCCGCACCGGCGCGCCCGCCGGCGGCCACGGCTCCGTGCAGCAACCGTCGCTGGATCAGCAGGAACAGTAGTGAGGAGACCGTGGCCAGCAACAGGCTGGCGTAGAAATACTGGTGGTTGCCGCGCAGCAGCAGTTCCGTGGTGATCAGCATCAGCGCCAACCCCACCAGCGCTATGACGATCATGAATACGGCCGCGAGGAGCAGGCCGAACCATTTCCACAGCACCTGCCGGCTCGCCCCTCCCAGCAATGCCACCGGCAGGACGAACACCAGCGCCACCGTCAGCACCGCCAGCAGCACCTGGCCGACGAAGATCGGCAGGACCACACCGACCAGCACGAACAGCACCAGCGCCAGCACGGCCAGCAGCAGTACGCCGCCGACGGCGAGGCGTTCGGTGTGGGGGCGGTCGAGGTACGCCGCGAGCGCCTCCCCCTCGTCGCATCCGGTCTCGCCGTCGATACCGCCGGGGCGCATCATGTCGTGCATGTAGTTTTCCGGGTTGGTCTGCCCCATGTGCGGGGTCAACGGCCCACGCCACGTGGGTTCGAGTTCCCACCCGGTGTCGGCGACCGGCACGGTGGACGGGTCCGCCCGCAGGATGTCGTTGTAGACACCCACACAGGCGTGGCGCCCGCCCTCCTCGTAGGGGACCGCACACGGGTCGCCGTCGCTTCCGGCGGTGCTGCCGCCCTGCCGCACCGCCAGCGTCAGCGGGCAGTCCAGACGCTGCCCGTACGCCATGCGCTGATGGGGCTGCCGGATGTAGAGGTCGACCAGCCACTGCTGCATCACCCACCGCAGGTACTGCGGGTCGGTGCTGACCGGTGGTTCCGCAGCCGGGCCATCGTCAGGATGCCAGCAGCCGTCGACATAGGTCTCGCCGTCGGCGCTGGCCTGCAGCGCACACCGCGGCGGATCGTGACCGGACGCCGGGCGCACCGCGGTCACCGCCACCTCGACCCCGATGTCCTTGGCGCGGCCGTACAGTCCCTCCTCACCCAGCAGCACCTCCGGCCGGGCCAGCACCGCACCCAGGACCACGGCGAGCACGAACGACAGGGTGATCTCGCCGGCGCCCCTGCCCACCCGGCCGCGCAGCGCCGCCAGCCCGAACCAGAACACGCAGAGCATCAACGCCAGCGTGACCAGGCCCCAGCCGCCGCCGGCCACCGTGCCCACGTAGCTGCCCTGGTAGACCTCGACCAGCTGCTGCACCGGCGCCAGCAGCAGGTCGGCCAGGGTGAAGTCGAGTGCCAGCCGCAGCAGCAGCACGGCCACGGCGACGCCGAACCTGGCGGAGGTCAACTGCAGGTCGGCCAGCCACAGCACCAGGCGGGTGAGCACCTGGCTGTCCTCGGGCGGATCGATGGTGTAGTCGGTGACCGGGATACCGAAGCGGTCGCGGATCTCCTCGCCCCAGTCCTCTGACGCGTGCGCCGGTGCGCCGGCACTGCCGGCCACAGCGTCCGCTGGTGCGGCGCCGGGTCCCAGCACCGCGGCGAGCGCCAGCAGCACCACCGCCACCGGCGTAGCGGCCGACCCGCGGCGCCCGGTACGGCCGGTCACAGCCCGGCCCCGTCGGGTGTGGTCCAGATCGCCTCCTGCAACCTGTCCACCGGCGGGACCAGCACCTTGAGTTTCCCGATCCGGTGGTGGATGCGGGCGATGAACTCACCCTCCCGGCCGGGCGCCACGACCAGCTCCCCGCTGTCCGGGTCGGTGTGCGCCAGCGGGGACAGGTCGTCGGTGACGGTGGTGATGAGCCGCTCGGCCAGGTCCGGGTCGGTCACTCCGAGCGCGGCGACGTAGCCGGTGGCCAGCTGGCGGTTGCGCTGCCGCCCGAGCAGGATCGCCGACAGCAGGCCGAGCAGGGTCTCATCACCGGCGTCGTCGGGGTCGTGTCCGGCCAGCAGCAGCCCGGCGTTGTTCTTGCGGCCGTCGCGGATCAGCTCCAGCGCGGTGTCGTAGCCGGGGCTGCCCTCGCCCTCGCGCGTGAGCCAGTAGCACTCGTCGGCATGGACCAGCACGAACCGCGCGCCCTCGAACGCCACCGACCTGGCCAGTGCCGCGGTCAGGGTCAGTACCGCGCGCCCGAACAGCGCCGGGAACGGCAGCTGCGCCAGGTGCCGGTCGCTGCGCAACTCATGCGCCCTGGGCATGGCCAGGCCATGCGTCGCGAAGACGATGTGGTCGGTGGCCAGCCCCAGCGGCGGCAGGGCCGGGTCGAAGACCACCGCGGTGCCGGGTCGGCGCACCGCGGCCCGCAGCTGCCGCCCCAGCTGCGCGGCCGGCGCCTGGTCCACACCGGCCAGCAGCTCGACCAGGGCCGCCATGCTGGGGCGCCCTCCGCGGACCGTTTTGTCGATGGCCTCGGCCAGCAACGTGCCGGCCTCGGAACTGGTCTCCACTCCCAACAGCTGGGTCAGGAACGTCTCGGCCGCGGCGGCGGCGGTGTCTGCCGGGAGCACCCGCAGCGGGTCCAGCGAGACGCTGCGCGGATCCGCCAGGTCAACGACCTGCACACGGTCCGCGCCGAAGACCGTCGACAGGAAGGTGGCCTGCTCGCGGGTGCGCGTCCGGTCCCAGCCGACGGTGCGGCCGCCCTCGGCGCCGACGTCGGCGAGGATCTTTTTCAGCGTCACCGACTTTCCGGCACCGAGCTCGGCGAACAGTCCCAGTGACGCGGAGATGTCACGGCGGGTCCAGTCGGCCAGGTGCAGCCGGACCGGTGCGACCGTGCCGGAGTCGGCGCTCAACCCCAGCACCTGACCGGTGCGGTCGCCGAGGCGGCCGCCGACGAACGGCATCGCCTTGGCCAGGTCACCGGCCAGCAGGTACTGCCGGTAGTCGGCGACCACCCGGGGCGCGGTCACCCCCGCAAGCATCGCCGCGTAGCAGGACAGCTGGTCACCGGTGGGGCGCACCGCCACCAGTTCGTCGGAGAACGTGGTGCGCAGCAGCTCCGCCTTCTCCTCGCACTCGTCGACGGTGGCGCCCCAGACGCCCAGCACCACCGTGGCCTCGTACTCCACCTCCGCGCTGTGGCCCTCCAGCGCCGCCTGCTCCTCGGCCAGCTGGCGGTGCCCGGTGGACACCCACGTCGGCAGCGCGTCGACGTCCGTCGGAGCCTCGTTGTCGGCGGCCGTGAACTCGCCCACCTGGTCGCTGAGCTGGCGCCGCTTGCGGGTCACCTGCGCTCGGGCGTGCCCACCGGGGTTGACCGTGGCCCGCACCGCCCAGTCGACGGGGAACCCGACGTCCTCGTGCAGTGACGCCAGCCATTCACCACCCGGAAACCGCCAGCTCTCCGGCAGGTCGGCGAGCGCCAGGAATGCCTGGTAGCACGTGCCACCGTCGGCGGTGGTGACGGTGAGGTACCGGTGCGCGAACGGGTGGTGCCGGCCGGAGCCGACGCTCGCCCCCTCGACCAGGTGCACCTGTCCCAGCGAGGCGAAGCTGGGGCTGCGCAGTCGGTTTCCCCGCAGGCACGCCTCGGCGTAGGCGGCACGCCGGGCGCTGGCCAGCGTCGGTTCGGTCGGTGTGCCGCGCCGCGCCGCGCGCCGGTGGATCCACACGATCTCGTCGGCGGTGGCCGGGGTCAGTCCCGCGGCGCCCCGGCGCATGCGGGTGGCCTGCTCGACACGTTGACGCACCTCCGCGGCGCCGGGCAGCCCCGGCGTCAGCCCGAAGGCGCGCGCCACGGCCGTGGTCGCGGCCGCCGTGATCGCCGATGCGCTGGCCCAACCCGAGGCGTGCGGCAGGGGCACCACCAGCCAGTAGGTACGTTCCCGCAGGTCGTACTCGTCCAGCAGGCGCAGGTAACCATCGGTGATCTCGTGATGCAGGGCGCTGCGGTAGCCGGTGCGGCGCTCGCGCGGGCCGAGCTCGTCGTCGGTGTCGACGCGGCCGCACAGGCTCAGCAGTAACGGCTCGCCCCGCAGTGACCGCAGCATGCTGGCGACCATCCGGCCGTAACTCACCTTGTCCACGTCGTCGGCGTAGCGGTAGGCGACCGGATCGACCCGCCACACCGCCCAGACCGTCCCGTCGTGGCTCCACAGCAGGTTGCCGACGATCGCGCGGATGGGCACACCGGGCAGCGGGATGCCGATCATCGCTGGCCCGCGGTGGTGGCCGCCTGCGCCACCAGGTCGGTGACCCAGCGCGCGGCGCGATCCGGTCGCCGTGGCACGGCACCCGGCGGGAGCGGGCCCGGGGCCAGCGCCGGCGGCAGGGCCGCGACCGGGAACCGCGAGCCGGGTTGGTGGACGGTGGCGCCGGCGCGCACGGGCGCCCCGTTCAGGTGACCGGCGCGCGGTCGCAGCAGCAGCCCGGCGGCCGCGACACCCGCACGCACCGGTTCCCGTCCCTCGACCCGGGTGTGGCGCGTGGCGTACGTCAGCGCCACCGGCACCCCGATCCCGATGATCAGGTTGGCCGCGCCGAAGTGCGCCCATACCGTGCGGTAGGTGAACAGCAGGTACACCGATCCGACGAAGACCAGCAGCTGGGTGATGGTGTACGGGCCCATCGGCAGCGCCCAGTTGGAACCCGGCCACTTGCGGATCAGGTACGGCTGGCGGCGGCCACGGGTGTAGGTGCGCCCCACCGCGGCCGGGTCGGAGGTGTCCATCAACCGCTGTCCACCGGAAGCTCCTCGCCGAACAGGTTCGACAGGGCCTCCACGTTGGTCAGGATCAGGAACACCAGTGCGGCGCCGATGCCGAAGATGATGGCCTTCTGCAGGCCACCGCGTGATCGGATGATCAGGACGGTGCCGACCAGGATGACGATGACCAGGAACACCATCGGCAGGGTGGTCTGCAGGAACTCCAGCCACTCCTGGATCCAGGTCTGGGTAGGGCTCTGCGCCAGCGGTGGCGCCTGACGTGTCGGTGCGGGCATGGGTCCTCTCCGCAGGGGTCACGGGCCGGGGGTGGCG
>SLSW01000257.1 GCA_007130245.1 Micromonosporaceae bacterium | reverse complement strand
CCGCCACCGCGGATCCTTGGCTCCGGCGAGCTCGGCGGCGCGTTCGCGCGCGTCCACCGCGCCGGCCAGGTCGCCGGTGGCCTCGTGCGCGTCGGCCAGCAGCGAGAACCAGCGCGGGTGGCTGCCGTCGCGCTCGCAGGCGGTACGCACGGCCTGGGCGGCGCCGGCCGGGTCACCGGCGCGGTGCAGGCACCAGCCGAGCCGGTGCCACCAGGACGGGTGGGTGTCGTCGAGGGTGATCGCCTCCCGGTAGGCGGTCGCCGCCCCGGTCCAGTCGTCCGCGCGCTCGCGCTCGCGCGCCAGGGCGAGCGGGCGCGCTGCTGGGCCGTGCGCGCGGAAGGCCGACCAGGCCCGGTCGGCGGCCGCGTCGCGGCGCGCTTCCCGCGCGGTCTCCAGCCGGTCCAACGCGTACCCCAGGCGCGACGACCACCGTGACCGGTGCCGGCTGATCCGGCGGGCGACGCGGCATCCGGCGGTCGCCAGCCGCCACACCGCCGGTGACTCGCTGGCCTGCAGCCGGGCCACCAGTCCCGATGCCTCCATGGCCTCTCCCTGCGATCACCAGTGCCCCGGTCCGTATGCGGCCAGACCACCGTACAACCCTGCTCGCTGTGGTGAATGCCGGGACGGTGCGGCGCCGGTCCTGCCCGGCAACCGGCGCGTCACAACAGCGTGGTCAGCAGTGACGCGGCGCGGCGGGCACCGTCGGCCGGCACCGGACGGTAGGCGCGGGGCCGGCGCCAGGTCTGGACCGGGCCACCGAGCGGATCCTGGCACGCCAGCGGCGGCTGTACGCCAGCGAGGAGCCGTTTCTCGACAAGTGGCGCACCGCCATGGCGTACCTGGAGGAGGACCTGCGGTCGGACCCGTTCCCCAAGCTCGCCGCCGAACTGCTCGCCCTCGGGTGGAACCAGCCCGCCTACCAGGACGCGCTGCGGCGGATGATGGACGGCTTCACCGCGGTGCTCAGCGACGCCGTCCGCGCGGCGCTGGCCGAGTACGAGTCATCGCGGCCCGGTGTGTCGGTCGACGTGGAGGCGCTCGCCACACTGATCCGCACCTCGCAGCTCGGGATCATCGCCGAACGGCTCGCCAGCGTCGACACCGGCCACACCGCGATGCTCAAGGCGATTGACGAGTGGCTGCAACGCCTGCCGGCCGCACCGCGCCGCTCGCGGTAGCTCACGCCGGACGGACCAGGCAACGGGCTCCGACGCCGTCACGCCGCCCTTGTGATGGGGTGCTCGAGCCGCTCGGCGATCCACACCTTGATCAGCGACTGGCGGGTGACGCCGAGCCGCCTCGCCTCCCGATCGAGCGACGCGATCATCCAAACGGGAAAGTCGACGTTCACCCGGCGCTGTTCTTCTCCGGGACGCTGCGCTCTGGCCAGGTCGAGCAGTGCCGTGACGTCCTCTCCCTGATCGAACTTCTCGTCGAAGTCTTCAGCTTTCATAGATGGCCACCTCCTCGTTCCGCGAACGGCGCACCGAGATGATGCGGACTCGTGCACCTCGACGCGTGATCACTGCCGATCAGTGGTTATCTTCGATCTGGCCGACGATCAGCCATCTGGGCTCGTCCACCGTTCGAGCGGGAATCTCCACCCGCGACGGGTCAAGCCATTCCCCAAGTGGGCTGCATGGCGCGCGCCGCCTACCGTACGATCGGACCGCCCGCCACGTGGCCGGGCGGGCGGTTACCAGGAGGTGCGCGTGAAGGTCCTGATCACCGGCGGAGCCGGATACATCGGCAGCACCGTGGCCTCGGCGTGCCTGGAGGACGGCATCGAGCCGGTGATCCTGGACAGCCTGCTGACCGGTCGCCGCGAGTTCACCAGGGACCGCACCTTCTACCAGGGGCACCTGGCCGACGGGCAGATGCTGGAGCGGATCTTCACCGACCACCCGGACATTGAGGCGACCGTGCACTGCGCGGCGCTGATCGTGGTGCCGGAGTCGATGACCGACCCGTTGCGCTACTGGCGCGCCAACGTCTCCGACACCATCTCGCTGGTGGACAACCTGCTGCGGCTCGACAAGCCCCGGCTGGTGTTCAGCTCCACCGCCGCGCTGTACGCGCCGGGTGAGGACTTCGCCGTCGACGAGGACTCGCCGATCGAGCCGGTCAGCCCGTACGCGCGCACCAAGGCCGCCGCGGAGGCGATGCTGGCCGACGTGACCGCGGCCACGCCGCTGCGCACCCTGTCGCTGCGCTACTTCACCCCGATCGGCACCGACCCGAAGCTGCGCACCGGCCTGCAGGTCAAACGGCCCACCCACCTGCTGGGTCAGCTGATCGAGGCGTGGGAGTCGGGCACCGAATTCGCGGTGACCGGCACCGACTGGCCGACCCGCGACGGCACCGGCATCCGCGACTTCATCCACGTGTGGGACCTGGCCGCCGCGCACGTGGCCAGCCTGCGCCGGTTCGACGAGGTGGTGCCCGCCGACGGCCCCGGCTACGAGGTCGTCAACCTGGGCACCGGCACCGGCACCACCGTGCGGGAGATGGTGCGTGCGTTCGAGCAGGTCACCGGGGAGCCGCTGCGGCAGCGCGACGCCGGCCGGCGCCCGGGCGACGTGGCCGGCGCCTACACCCGCAGCGACCGGGCGCGGCAGGTGCTCGGGTGGAAGCCGCAGCACAGCATCGCTGACGGCATCCGCGACTCGCTGCGGTGGGCCAAGGTGCGCGACACCCGCCTGCCCGACGGCTGAGCCATCGGGTACGCCCGCACCGGTGGTGGTGGCGAGATCGACCTGGCGCCTCTCTCCGCGATCTTGGACGATGGCGGCCCTCATAGGGGCGGAAAGTGTCCAAGATCGCCGAAAAAGGGGGCGTGGGGGCCTCCTGGTCAGCGCGCGACCGCGACCACGTGGGCGCCGGCGGCGACCAGGTCGAAGTGCTCCTCGGCGAACAGATCCCGCGGGAACCGGATCTGTTCGGTGCGCACGCCGTGCGGGAAGTCGTCGGCGGCATACCGCAGCACCAGGTCGTCGCCGTCCGGGCGCAGCACGAAGGCGTCGATGGGCTGGTACGGGTTGTCGCGCACCCCGGCGGCGAACTCGTCCGCGTCGCCGACGCCGGCCAGCTCCTGAAGCAGCGCCACCCGCTGGTCGAACTCCGAGGCGGGGTGCGCGTAGTGCGCGTTCCACTGTAGAAATCCGGCGTACGGGTAGAGCGCCAGGATGTCCTCGCGGTCCGACAGCAGCACCGCCGGGCCCGCGTCTGCGTGCACCATCCCGTCGATGATCGACCGTAGCTCGGCCGCCGGCGGGTCCGGCACCTCCGCCTCCTCGTCGTGATGCGGCGGCAGGCTGCCGTCCGGCAGCGCCTGCGAATGCGCCTGCGCGGTCAGCGGATCGTCCCGCACGTCGGAGACGAACTCCTGCCCGGCGTAGACCACCAGCACCGCCGCCAGCGCCCACGCGGCCCGCCGTACGTCGGCGGCGCTGTACCCCCGCGCGGCGCTGTACCCCCGCGCGGCACCGGAACCGTGCGCTGTGGCCGTGGCCCGGGCAGCGAGCAGCCCGGCCAGCCGCACCAGGCCCAGCACCCCGCCGGCCAGCAGGATTACCGGCACCAGCGGCTTGCCGCGGAAACTCAGCAGCGGCGTGTCCACCGCCGCCGCGGCCGCGCCCAGCGCGTACCAGGCGTACGCGGCGACCAGCAGCACCAGCAGCCCGCGCGAGAGCGCATCCCGGTGGGCGCTGCCCACCAGGTACGCCAGCCCCACCAGCGCGACCGCGCCGACGACGGTGGCCTCGGCCATCGGCAGCGGCAGGTCCGGATGGTGCGTAGCGAACCACCGGTTGGCCAGTGACCGGGCGTGCTCGGCCTGCAGCATGCTGACCGCCAGCGGCAGCCAGTAGATCGCCGCGGCGGCCGCGGCGATCGCCAGCACCAGCGCCGCCCGCCCGACCTGGCGCCACCGCAGCCGCCGCAGCGCCGCCTCGACCACCACGGACAGCACCAGCGCGAGCGCGGCGATGAAGAAGAAGTAGTAGTACGTCAGGAACAGCAGCGCCCCCACCAGACCGAGGAACACCGGGTTGCCGGCCGGCCGGCCGGCGCGCCGCACGCCGTGCACCGCCTCCAGCCACCACGGCACGATCGCGAACAGCACCAGCCAGGCGTACGGCTGGTAGACGTCGGTGACCAGCAGCGGCACCGCCGCGACCAGCGCCGCCGCGTACGCCGGCACCAGCCGGCGCCACAGCAGATACGTCACCACCGGAACCAGCAGCGCGGCCGCCACCGTGCCGACCTTGCCCATGCGCCACGGCTCGACGCCGGCGATATCCGCGGCACGGCCCAGCACCCAGAAGTACGCCGGGGCGTAGAACGACGGCAGCGTGGGGAACGTGAAGTCGGCCAGGTGCGGCTCGTCGGCGAACCGGGTGATCGCCGCGGTGCGGAAGGACTGGTCGGCGTCGAGCCCACCGGGCGGGAACGGGGTGCCGTTCAGCGACACCACCACTGTGGATGCGGCGACGGCACCGATCAGCGCCGCCGCCAGGTCGGCGCCGGCGACCCGTACCCGCACCCGGCGGGTCGACCACCACAGCGCCGCCACCGCCGCCACCGCCGCGACCGCGGTCGCGGCCCGCAGCGCGTACTCGACCCGTGGATCAAAGGGGTCGTAGGCCGCCAGCGCCAGCGCCGCCACCGCGGCGGCCGCCGCCAGCGTGAACACCACCGGCCGCAGCACCCCGACCACCCGTACGCCCACGCCCACGCGCCGGTGGCGGTGGCTGCGCGGTCGCGGCTGCGGGGCGCGACGCTGCTCGGTGGTGGTGCCGGCCATCGCCCGACCCGCTACAGCCGGCCGTCGGTGACCGCCTGGCGGATCCAGGGGATCACCTCGTCGAGCATGGTCTCCAGGTCGGTGGTGGCCTCGAACCCGAGCAGCCGGCGGGCCTTGGCCACGTCCGGCACCCGCCGCGCCACGTCGTGCGGATACGCGGGATCGCTGACGTAGTGGAACGGCACCTGCGGCCCGTGGATCTTGCGCCAGATCAGCGCGGCCAGGTCGCGCACGGT
>SLSW01000073.1 GCA_007130245.1 Micromonosporaceae bacterium | reverse complement strand
GCGCTGAGCCCGGCGTTGGTCAGCTCACCAGGAGCTGGTGGGCGGCGAACTCGCGGTAGAGCGGATCTGCCGCGGTCAGTTCCGCGTGCGTGCCGCAGGCGTTGACCCGACCACGGTCGAGCACGACGATCTGGTCGGCGTCGGCGACGGTGGCCAACCGGTGGGCGACCACGATGACAGTGCACTGCTGCGACACGGCGTCGACCACCTGGCGCAGCGCGTGTTCGCTACGGGCGTCCAGGTTGCTCGTCGGCTCGTCGAGCAGGAGGATGGGCGCCCCGGCCAACAGCGCCCGGGCGATGGCCAGTCGCTGGCGTTCCCCTCCGGACAGCAGCACGCCACCCTCGCCGACCTGCGCGTCCAGGCCTGCCGCGGTCCGGTTGACCAAGCTGTCGAGTCGCACCGCGGCCAGGACCTCCCGTAGCGTGGCTTCATCCGCGTCCGGGATGGTCAACAACAGATTGTCCCGGATGGTGCCGGCCAGGACCGGCGCTTCCTGTTCGACGTATCCCAGGTGGGCGCGCAGGTGGGAACGCGACTGGCCGCGCACGTCGACCCCGTTGACCCGCACCACGCCGGAGGTGGGGTCGTAGAACCGCTCCACCAACGCCAGCACCGTCGACTTGCCGGCTCCGGACGGCCCGACCAGGGCGGTGCGGCTGCCGGCCGGGACGGTGAAGCTGACCTCATGCAGCACCTGCTCACCGGTGGGGTAGGCGAAGCTGACCCGGTCGAACTCGACCGCGGGCACCGCCGTCGGACCGGGCACCGCCGTCGGACCGGACACCGCCGTCGGCAGGGGTCCGGCGGGCGGGTCGGTGGTCGCCTCGGTCGGCAGGTCCAGTACGTCCTGTATCCGCTGCATCGCGCCGAGGCCCGACTGCAACCGGGTGTAGGCGCTCACCAGCTGGCCGATCGGCACCATCATCAGGAACAGGAAGAGCACGAACGCGACCAGGTCGCCTAGGCTCATCTGCCCGGCAGCCACCCGGGCGCCACCGAATCCGAGCACCGCCATAAGGCCGATCTGCACTGCGGCGATGTCCAACGGGCTGATCACCGCGTGCAACCGCGCCATGCGTACACCGGCGTGGTAGGCCCGGGTGGCGCTGTCGATGACCGTGGCGGTCTCCCGCTCCTCGGCCCGCGCGGCCCGGATCGTCCGCACCGCGCTGATGGCGCGCTCGACCGCGGCGGTCATCTCCCCCACGCGCGCCTGCACCTCCGCCGAGGCGCTGCGGAGTTTTCGCGCGACCAGGATAGCGCCAGCCAGCCCACCCATGGCGACCACCGCCAGCGCGAACATCGCCGCGTCGATGAGCAGCATCATGGTAGCCGCCCCGACGATGATGACCCCCGCCGTGCCCACCTCCAGCAGCCCCGACGTGACCACCATCCGCAGCTGGTTACTGTCCGCCCCGACCCGGGACAGCAGGTCGCCGGTCCGGCGCTGGTCATACTCGGCAACCGGCAGGCGCAACAGGTGTCCGGCGAGGCGGCGACGGATCGACAGCACCATCGCCTCAGCGGTGCGGCGCAGCAGAAAACCACGCACCGCGTTGAGCACCGCGACCCCTGCCAGCGCCGTCACCAGCAGCAGCACAAGCCCCCACAGCGGTTCAGTGGTGCCGACCCGGTCAAGCACCGATTGGATGAGTAACGGTTGCGCGAGTGTGCCGCCGGCGGCCACCACGGACAACACCGCTACCGCGGCGATGGCCGGTACCTGGTCGCGCAGGTACGGAAGGAACGTCGTGATCCCCACGGTTCGGCGCGGCGTCGCGCCGGTGGTGGCGGGGTCGGACATTCGCGCGCCTCCTTGCAGCTGGGGCGAACCGGCAGCTCGCGGGTTCGCGTCAATGTTGTTTCGACCGGTGTGCGGCCCCGAGCGGGCCGCACACCGGTCGGTTCAGGCGATTCGGCCAGGTGTTACTCGACCTCGCACTGGTCGCCGTTCAGCTCCGAGTCGCTGCCGCAGCCGCTACAGCTCATCGAGCTACCGCCACGCATGATCTCCAAGCGGGCCTCCATGGCCTGCAGGTCCAGAATGGTCGCCATCGTTGTTCACCTCCTCCCGGTCGCGATCCGTGTGTTCATGGGTCGAGGAAGGGTCACTGCACCTCCTCGTCGCACTGCAGCTCCTCGCTGCCACCGCCGCAGTCCGAGCAGCTGACCGTGCTGCGGCCGCCGCGCATCTCCAAGCGGGCCTCGAGAGCCTGCAGGTCCAGAATGGTCGCCATTACGTGTTCACCTCCTTCCAACCAGTCGCGTCACCAGCACGGTCGACGGCAGCGACCGCTGCCCGTCGACCGACGAATGGGAGGAACTCGTGTCCCCCGCCGTTAGCGACCCCCGCGGCCAGCAGAACCCCGGCGCTTCCGGTCGCCAGGTCCATCGACAGCCGCAGCAGTTTGCTGCCCGGGAACACGAGGCTTTCGTGGTGTGCAACGGCGTGCCAGGCCAGGCGGCGCAGGTGGCGCGCCACCGCCGGTGCCGTTTCGAGTTCCGGCCTGTCCCGCCCGAGCATGGCGAGGGTCGCCATCAGGCCGGCACGGCCAGTGAACAACTGGGCTTCGAACGTGAACTCCGACCAGCAGGCGCGGGCCAGGAGCGGTAGCGCCTCGACCAGGCGCTCGTCTGCCCGATGGTCCAGGATCTGGTTGACCGTCAGGGCGATGCCGGCGCTGCCCACGTTCAGGTAGGGCATGACGGCGTAGCCCACATCCACCTGCAACGAGCCATCGTTGGCCGGTTCACACAGGTCAAGGTCACGGTGCAGCGCCCGGACCGCCATGTCGAGGTGTGCGACGTCTCCGGTGCGCTCATACAGGTGGCAGAAGAACAGCGCCGGCCCGGACCAGCCGCGCACCAGGCCGCCGCGCGAGCGCAGGTTCGGAATCGGCTTGCCGGAGCGACCGAGGATCTGGTCGATCCCGTGGGGCTGATCGCTGACCACGGCGTCGCCGAGCCGCTCGGCCGCCGCCAGCGCGGCGTCAAGGTACCCGGACTCGCCGGTGCGGGACTCGAAGTGCAGGAAGGTCAGGCCGCACCCGGCCAGTCCGCTGTGCAGGCTCACGTCCTGGTGCCTGCCCGCCAGCTCCGCCGCCGCGTCCGCCAGCTCCGTGGCTCTGTCGTGATGGCCGAGGTGGTCGAGCGTATAGGCGAGCCCGGACAACCCGTCGAAGAAACCGGGCCGCACCCGCGGCACCGCCGCGGCGGCATCCAGGAGCCACTGTTCGTACGCCTCGGAGCGGACGCCGGCCGCCACGTCGAGTGCCCACAGCACCCCGGCGGCACCGTATCCGAAGCCGATCCCGGCGCCTTCGCCGACGAACTGCTGGTAGTCGCCCGGGAACAGCCGGTCCGTCCGGTCCGGGGTCGCGGACTGCTGGATCGCCGCAGCCAGCGACCGGCGCACGGCCGACCAGTCCGTCTCGTCGGTTCCCAGCCCGAGGTCGAGCGCAACGGCCGCGTCGCGCAGTCCCGTGTCCAACGTCGTCACCGCGTCCGGGATGAAGTCGTCCCGGATGCTGTGGAGATAGCGCTCCGGCACGGGGAACAGCCGGGCGGCTTCCTGCAACAGAAGCTCGACCTTCTCCGGCACCAGGCCGACGAGCTCGACCATCGGCATCAGTAGCCACAGCTTGATCGCGGCCAACGCGTGCCGGTCAGCGGCGGGTCCGGTCCGGTTCCATGCCTTGAAACCCGGCACGCCGATCCGGACCGGTGTCTGCGACCCGGCGTCCGAGGCGAGCTCCAGGTCGATGAGGGTCACCCGGTCGTCGTTGTCGGGGTCCACGAGCACGTTGGTCGGGTGCAGGTCGCCGATGACCAGGCCCCGCGCGTGCGCGGCGTCGACCACGGTCGTGATCTGGTCTGCGATCGCCCGGGCCCGAGCGGCGTATCGTGCGAGGTCGGCCGGGTCCGGCTGGGCGTCGATCAGCGGGTAGTTCGAGGCGATCCACCGCGACAGGGTGTCGCCGTGAGCGAAGTCCTGCACAAGGAACTCGTGTTCCCACACCTGCCGGTAGTCGACCACCTGGGGCACTCCGGGGACGCCGGCCAGGCGGCGCAACGCGTCCCGTTCGACACGCAGGCGGGTGACCGCGTCCCGGTTGAGCGAGTCGAGACCGGCGTAGGGGCGCGCCTCCTTCAGCACGACCTGCATCTCGTCGGGTGTGCCGGACTCGTCGAGCCGCCGGCCCAGATACACCCCGCCGCCGTTGGAGAAGTGCAGCGCGCTGTCGATCTGGTACGGGAAGTCGTCCGTGTGCGCGGCGCGGGCCGCCACATAGGGGGCGAGGAAGTCCGGCACCTCTACCCAGTCGGGTACGGAGAACGTCGGCACCCGGGCGTCCGGAACCAGCTCCCCGTCCGGCCCGACCAGCGCCGGGACCTGCTCGCCGCTGTCGTCGGCGCAGTACATCGTCACGAAGGCGCCGTAGCGCACGTACAGCGGCCCTTCGCCCCACCGCAGGTCGGTGAGGATGTAGGGGCCGGGCTCGCCGGCCAGCTCCTCACCGAGGTCGGTGAGCACCGTGCGAAGCTCCTCGGTGTTGCGCGGGTAGATGGTGACGAGCTTGCCGCTCGCGCTGCGCTCGGCGTACTTGAGCAGGCTGGCGCGCAGCGTGTTGCGCCCGCGCAGGAACTTGAACGCCAGCCCCCGCTCGATGCAGTAGTCGTAGATCTTCTTGACGATCCGTGGCCCGTTGTCCGGGCAGGCGGACACGTGGACCTTCCAGCCCTGCCGGGGCATCCGGTAGCCCTCCGGGCGCAGCTCCACCCACACGTCCCGCTCGTGGCGCTGCCAACCCGCCGGAACCGCCTCCCAGGCCGCCGGAAAGTCGCTACGCCGGTTGTCCGAACGACTCTCGTGGTCGAAGTACACCGGGTCCGCCAGCAGGAAGGCCTCGAACTCCTCGCGCACGGTCGTCTCCTTTCGTGATGGGCGGCGGGGTTTCGACCCGGCGGCGGGCCGCTCCCGTCCGTCCACGTCACGGAGTTTCGCTGGGCGCGGTTAGCGCACAGTTGTGCGCCGATTAGCGCCCGCCGGCGCACTGTGGCCGGTGCTGACGCTCGTACGCTGGCCTAATCGCCGCGCAACCGCGGACTAACTGTCCTGCCACACCATCGGGGGATGACGCGACGGCGGCAGCGGCCGCCCGTTGCGGGCACACACTCTCCAACGTGGAAAGGAGCTGGCCATGCGCGGCCTGTTGGTGGAGCTGGCGCGTCCGGACGACAACGACTACGAGGCGATCGCGCAATGGGTGGCACCCGCCGGCCGAGTGGCCTCGTTCACCGGCGACTTCGTGACGTTCACCACCGCTGAGGACATCCGCACCTCCCACCGGAACGGGACCTTTCGCTTGCTCGTCCTTCGCCGACTGGCGGACGGCGAGCCGATCGGATGGGTCAGAACCGACAATGAAGGGCCGGGTTGCGTCGAGGTCGGCGGTGGCATCCGCGAAGACCTGTGGGAACAGGGCTACGGCGTCGACGGCGCGGTCGCGGTCCTGCACTACCTGTTCCGTAACCGCAACATGCGGCGGGTCCAGGTACGTACCGCGGTGTTCAACCAGCGGATGTTGACGTTGCTCAGCTGGGCCGGGTTCGTGTTCGAGGGGATTCTGCGGCAGACGAAGTACCTGGACGGCGAGTGGCACGACGACACCATCTGGTCGATGCTGCGCAACGAGTACCGCGACGTCTTCCTGCCCAAGGTGACCGCGATCAACAAGCGCTTCGCTCCCCGGGGGCAGGTGCCGAGTTCCGAGTACGAGCAGGCCCGCCGGGTGCTCGCCGAGCACCTGCGCTCCCCCGGCACCGTCTCGGCGCTGGCCACGTTCCTCGACGCCAACCCGGCGCCGCCGGCGGAGGCGGCCAGCCCGGAGCACAACGGCCACCGGACGCTCGCCCGCCACGGCTAGCGCTGCCGGTGAGGCGGCCACGTCGCCGGCCGGTGCCCGCTTCGGACCCGGCCGGCGCCGCCCACCCGGTTGGTACCCCCGACCCCCACGCTTCGCACCCCACCGACACGGGTCGTGCCCCCGGGGACGACGGTGACCGTCGTCCCCGGGGGCACGAAACCCGTTCCGGCGAGGTCGCGGGCCAAGCTGGTCAGCGGTGGGCCGGCGCTGGCCCGACCACCGACCCGGCCGGGCTGGGGCCGACCATGGACCCGGCCGGGCTGTGGCGACCCGGTCAGCTCACGCCGGGCCCGCCTTCTTCAGCTCGGCCAGCAGCGCCTCGCTGACACCGTTGACGCTCGGGTGGTCCCACAACAGGGTCGGTTCGATGAACAGGCCGAAGTGATCCTCCACGTCCGCGATGACCGTGAACGCCGACACCGAGTCCAGGCCGTAGTCGGCCAGCGACCGGTCCGGGTCCACCTCGGTAGCGGGAGTCTCCAGCATCTCCGCGACCCGTTCGGTCAGCCAGGCGCGGATCTCCTCCAGCGAGTGCTCTTGCAGTGTCGACTCCGTCATGTTTTCCTGCCTCCTAGGTGGACTTTCGTTTCGTCAATGAACTAGTCGTGGTAGCAGCTTCGCGCGATTCCGAACCCGTGACCGGACTCGTGCCGGTCGACCAACTCGGCGAACAGCCGCGCGCCGGTCGGCTCCGGCAGCGGCGCCACCGCCGGGGCCGAACCACCCGCCCACGGCGGGCCGAGCCGGTGCAGGGCCGCCGCCAGCCACGCCGGGTCCTGCAGGAACGGGTCGCCCCGGTGCTGCTGGTGTCGCCACACCTGCAGGCAGGCGGTGGCCGCCAGGATCCGGATGTAGCGGGTCGTGAGGTCGTAACTGTGCGGGCTCGCGGTGACCGCCAGCTCGGTCAGCGGCAGCGCGGCGGCGTCGGAGGCCACGGTCCGCAGCTCCTGCAGGAAGGCTTCGGCGAGCACGCGCGCCTGCCGGTAATCGGGTCCGTGCTCGGCCGCCAGCGCCTGCACCGCCGCCGCCAGCGACGGGCTGAGCCGGTCGCGACCACCGGCGCTGACCCGTAACTCGCCGAAGGGCACCGGCGGCAGCGGCCCGTCGAGGTCGAACAGCTCCGCCGGCGCGTCCCGGTCGGCGGTCCACGACCTCCGGGCCAGCAGCGGCAGCTGCGGAAGCAACGAAACCTGGCACAGTGGACGCGCGATGTGCGCGAACCCGACCGCGCGGGAGTCCCGCAGCAGCTTCTGGAACACCTCGTGCTCGCCGTCGCGGATGTAGAACTGCGACCCGAGCACGCTCGACAGGCGGCTCAGCGCGTCGAGCAGCACCTGCGCCAGGTGGTACTTGACCGCCACCGCGTAGATGCTGGCCTGCTCCGGCAGCAGGTGCAACGCCCTGGTCGCCACCGCCGCGAAGCACTCGCACACCAGCAGGTCGACGAAGGCGTTGACCAGCACCGAGCGCACCTGCGGCAGCTCGACCACCGGCGCCCCGTACAGCCGGCGGGACCGCGCGTGGCGCAACGCCGTGCGCAGACCGGTGTCCAGCGCGCCGGTCGCCATCGCGACCAGCGTGGTGCGGGTGATCTGCAGCGAGCGCAGCGCCGTCTCCAAGCCGTGCCCGAGCTCGCCGAGGACGCTGCCGGCCGGCACCGGGCAGTCCAGCAGCTCCACCCCGGCCAGCGGCAGCCCGCGCATGCCGCTGGTGGCGAACCGCGGCAGGTAGCGGACCCGGTCCGGGGGCAGGTGCGCGGCCTCGACCAGCAGCTGCGAGTGGCTGCGGCTGCCGGCGCGCGAATCGGTGCGCGCCAGCAGCACGAACGCGTCCGCCCGCGCGATGTTGGTGATGACCTCCTTGCGTCCCTTCAGCACCAGCCGCTCCGCGTCGGGCGCGGCCGCGAACTCGGTGCCGGCCATGTCGTTGCCGTGCTCGAGCTCGTGGAACGCGCACGCGAGCTTGCGGTTGTCCAGCAGCAGCTCGGCGACGCGCCGCTGCTGCGCCTCGTCACCGGCGGTCCAGACGTTGACCCCGGCGATCAGGGAGCTGCCACCGTAGCCCAGACCCAGGGTCGGGTCCCGGCGGTACACCGAACGCATGATCTCCACCAGGTGGTCCAGGCGGGTCAGCCGCCCGCCGTAGGCCGCCGGCACCAGCTCGGCGTTCAACTGGTACGCGTCGAGGGCCTGCTCGCCAGCGGCGAGCATCTCGGCGCGCTCGTCGGCGGCGACGATCGCCGGGAACCCGAGCGCGCTGTCGCGGTCATAGGGATCACCGAGCAGCCGCTCCAGGTCGTCGGCGCGGCCCGGCCGGAATCGCTGGTCGTCCATCATCCCGCCTCGTTCCCCTCGTACAGGTGACTGGCCAGGTCCCGCTCCGGTGTCGGCGTCGATGACGGTTCCGCCCCCTGGCCCCGGTCGGGCCAGGTGGGCACCCACCGGTCGGCCAGCTCAACGAACGCCCCACGTTCGGTGGGCGCCACCGGCTCCCCGAGCCGGATCAGCACCAGTGCCAGACATGCGCGCAGCCACGTCCGGTCGGCCCCCGGCGAGGCGTTGCGCGCCCACAGGTGCAGGCACGCGGCACCGGCGAAGCACCACTCGTACCGCTCGGCCAGGTGGAAGGCGCTCGGCGGCGCGTTCCGGGGCCCGGCGTGGGTTGTCACCAGCTCCTGGTGCAGCGCCCGCACCGCGGCCTCGAAGCGCCGGGCGAGCGGCGCCAGCCCGTCGTCCGGGTCGGCGTCCGCCAGCCGCGCCACCAGCTCCGGCACCCCGTTGACCACGCTGGCGCCGGACGGGGAGACCAGCCGCAGCTTCCCCGGATCGAAGGAGCCCGCCGGCTCGCCCAGCGTGCTCGCCCGGACCAGTCCGTCGGTATCGCATCGCCCGTCCAAGAACGCCCGCCCCAGCCGCGGGAACTGGGTGATCAACGCGTGCCGGTTGACCACCGTGCTCCCGTCGAAGATGGCCACGATGCGGTGGTCGCGTTCCAGTTTCGCGAACGCGCCGTCGGCGTGGCCGTCGGCGAGGAACGCGCGCAACCCCATCAGCTCGGCGAACTGGTCGAGTGCCTGCTGCACCACGGTGGGCGCGAACGCCTTCGCGACCGCCGAGACCACGCTCAGCTCCGCCGGCAGGGCGGTGACCGCCCGGCCGGCCACCGTGGATGTCGCGTCCGCCAGCAGCAGGCCGGCGTGGGCCTCCCCCAGCATCCGGCGCACCTGCGGTAACTCGAGCAGCGCCCGGCCGCGTTGACGGCGTCCGGCTACGAAGGCGCCGGCGAGCTCCAGCGCCCGGTCGCCGGCGCCCAGCGACAGCGCGGCACAAACGGTCCGGGTCAGCTGCAGGGTCTTGAGCACGGTCTCCACTCCGGAACCGACCGGCCCCACCAGCGCGGACGCATCCAGCCGGGCGCCTTCGTAGGCGATGCCGCTGATGTCCGCCCCGCGGATGCCGTGGGTGGCGGCCTTCGGCAGGTGCCGGTACATGCCCGGGTCCAGGCGCTGTTTGTCCACCAGGAACAAGCTGAAGCCGCGCGGGCCACCGGCGGGGTCGGTGCGCGCCAGGACGCAGCACATCCGGCCCCGGGTGGCGTTGTTGATCGGCCACTTCTCCCCGTCGAGGCGCCACGTGTCGCCCACCCGGGTGGCCGTCACCTCACCGGCGAGCAGATCGCTGCCGTGGTGGCGTTCGGTAAGTCCCCAGGAGACCACCGCGCCGGGTCGCACCTGCGCGGCCAGCCAGCGGGCCTGCGCGTCGCTGCCGGCCACCCACACCGGGGCGGCGCCCAGGAAGGTCTTGCCGTGCGCCACCGCCACCGTCAGGTCCTCCCGGGCGACCCGACGCAGCAGCCGCATCGACTCGGCGAAGTCCGTCAGTGCACCGTCGTAGCGCGCCGGTACGTAGTGGCGAGCCATTCCCGCGTCGTCGAGAACCGCGCAGGCCGCTTCCGGGAACTGTTCCCGGCGGTCGAGCTCGGCCAGGGTCGCGGCGGCGAAGGCGCCACCCGGTTGCTGGTGGCTGCGGATGGTGCGGTCCAGGCGCGCCAGCGAGGCGTCGCGGTGCACGGCGGTCCGCTCGGCCAGCACCGCGGCGAGCTCGTCGGACACCTCCTGGTGCAGCGGCTCGAGCCCGCCGTCGCGCAGCAGCCCCCGCATGGCGGCGCGTTCGACCTTGCCGCTGGTCGTCCGACGCACCGCACCGGGGCGTAGCAGCAACAGCCCGTCCACCCGCAGCCCGAAGCAGCGCCACACGGTCCGCGTGATCGCGGTGGCGAGCGCGGCTAGCGCCTCACGGGACGGCCGGCCCCGGATCTCGTGGGTGAGCACGAGCAGCTCCTCGGTGTCGCCGCCCGTGACGGTGAAGGCGGCCCCGACCTCCCCCAGCTCGGAGTGGTGCGCGCGTACCTCGGCTTCGATGTCGTGCGGGTACAGGTTGCGGCCGCGGATGACGATGGTCTCCTTGAGGCGCCCGGTGATGAACAGTTCCCCGTCGTCGATAGCGCCCAGGTCACCGGTGCGCAGATATTGCCCGGTGTCGTCGGCGGTGCGCGCCCGGCAGGCGCGGGCGGTCTCCTGCTCGTCGCCCCAGTAGCCGCGGGTGACGCTGGCTCCGCGCAGCCAGATCTCGCCCACCTGACCGTCGGTTACCGGCCGGCGGGTCGACGGATCAACCACCTGCACCTCGATGCCCAGCGGACTGCCGCAGCTGACCAGGGTCCGGCTCGGGCGGTCCGGGATCGCCGGGGCCAGCCGGTTTGCCTGCAGGGCGGCGGCGTCCACGGTGCGCACCACCGGTTCCCGGCCGGCGCTGGCGGCCACCAGCAGGGTGGCCTCCGCCATCCCGAATCCGGGCGCCATGGCGTCGCTGCGGAAGCCCGCCGGCGCAAACCGCTTGGCGAACCGGGTCAGGGTGGCGGCCCGTACCGGTTCGGCACCGTTGATCGCGACCCGCCATCGGGACAGGTCCAGCTGCGCGATCTGCTCGTCGGTGACCCGGTCGCAGCACCGCTCATAGGCGAAGTTCGGTCCCCCCGACATGACCAGGTCGTATTCGTCGATCATCGACAGCCACCGGTGGGGTCGTTTCAGGAATGTCACCGGGTCCATGAGCACGCTGGTGCCACCCAGGTAGAGCGGCAGCAGCAGCTGCGCCAGCCCCAGGTCGTGGTACAGCGGCAGCCATCCGCCCATCCGCACCGGCTCCTGCACACCGAACAGGCGCAGCACGTGGTGGCCATTGTCCAGGAGGTTGGCGTGGGAGATCATCACTCCCTTGGGGCTGCCGGTGGATCCGGAGGTGTACTGCAGCAACGCGGTCGTGTCCGCCGACAGGCGCGGCATCGTCCAGCCGTCCGGGTCGGCGAGTTCCGGCCGGTCGGTTGCCTCGCAGCGGGCGCCTGGCAGGTCTCCGGCTACCCAGGCCGCCACGTCGGCAAGGTGGCCCGCGTCGGTCAGCACCGCGTCGGCCTCGCAGTTGCGCGCCACGCCGGTCAGTCGGCGACGCTGGTGGGTGTACCGGTCGGGCAGGGGTACCGGTACCGCGACGGCACCGGCGTACCAGCAGCCGAGCAGGGCGGCGGCGAACTGTGCACCGGTCGGGTACGCCAACAGCACCCGCGTCCCAGCGGGACACCGCTCGCGGAGCCAGCACGCCACCCGTCGGGCCTCCCGGTCGAGCTGTTCGTAGGTGAGCACGGCTCCGCTGTTGCCGGAGGACGGGTCGGCCACATGGCACACCGCTGCCCGCGTCGCGGCGGTGGCGGCGTGCTCCCGGAGCAGAGCGACCACGTTCGACGCCCGCCTGATGTCCACGGCCATGCCACCTCCCGCCGGCCATCGCGGTCGCCGCCGGCCGGTGCGGCGGTGGCGGCGGACCTGCGGTGCTTACTGTGGGCACCAGCCTGCCCCGGGCGGATTAGCGCCGGGTTGCAGCAGGGTGAGGTATCCGTTTGCGCCGGCGGCGGTTGTCCGGAGAAGGCTGGCGGATAGCGGACGAATAGCGGCCGGCGGGACGGTTTCCGCGTGAGCGTCTCAGTTGAAGTTATGGACTGTGCCTTCGGCCGCCCCGCCGAAGGCGTGCCGGTGAGCCTGCTGCGGGAGGTCGACGCGGTCTGGCGCCACGAGGTGAGTCTGGTTACCGATGACACGGGGTGTGCCTCGACTGCGGGCAGTGACACTCCCCGGGGCAGGTACCGACTGGTGCTCGACCTCGACAAATATTTTCCGGCGTTGGGTGTCGAACCGTTCCAGTCCCGGGTGGACGTCACATTCCGGCGCTTCCACGTAACTGAAACGGTCCATGTGCTCATGGCCGTCACACCATCGTCATCGGTAGTGTGCCGACTGGTCACCGCTGGTCGCACCAACGGTCAGCGAAACTAGCTGTCCGGACGGGCGCCGATGGCGCTTACGTCCCCGGTGACATCGCGACCCTCGCTTCGGGGTTCCACGGATGTACTTCCTGACCTACCGTTAGGGAGCCGTCGCGTAACGCTCCGGAGGAGGTCGGATCAATGGCGTCCTTCCTTTTGCTGGGGCCACTGGAGGTACGCGCGCACGGTGCACCGGTGCCGCTGCGCGGGCACCGGCAGCGGGTAGTGCTGGCCCTGCTGCTGCTCGATATGGGCAAAGTGGTGCCGACCGACCGACTCATCACCGCGGTGTGGGACGACACACCACCGAGCACCGCGCGGGCGCAGGTGCAGATCAGTATCTCGAAACTGCGCGCTTTTCTGACCACGTTGGATCTCCCGGACGCCATCGTCACGCACGAGTCGGGATACCTGATCCAGGTGCCCGACGACGACCTCGACACGACCCGTTTCCGCCGCTTGGTCGCCGGTGGACGGGACGCGGCCCGGCGTGGCGACCCCACGGAGGCCGCTTCCGCCCTGCGGCAAGCACTCGCGCTGTGGCGCGGCGACGCCCTCACCGGCCTCCGCAGCCGGCTCGTCCGCGCCGTGGCGCTGACCCTCGACGAGGAGCGCCTCGCCGTCACCGAGGAGTGCATAGACCTGGAGCTGGAGCTGGGCCACCACCGGGAGGTGATCGGTGAGCTCCGTAACCTGGTGACCGGCCATCCGTTCCGGGAGAAACTGCACGCCCAGCTCATGCTCGCCCTGTCCCGGGACCGGCGGCAGGCCGAGGCACTGGCCGTCTACCGGGAGGCCCGACGGATCCTTGTCGAGGAACACGGCCTGGACCCCAGCGAGCAGCTTCGCGCGCTGGAACGAGCCATTTTGGAGGCCGACCCGACCGCAGTCAACGCTCCGATGGCCGAGCCGGAGCAGGTCCGCCCGCGCCAGCTGCCCGCCCGCTCCGCAGTGTTCGTCGGTCGCACCGATGGCACACAGCGGCTCATCGAGACGCTGGCCCAGGCCGACGGTCAGGTGGTGGTGATCAGCGGACCGGCCGGTGTCGGCAAAACCACCCTGGCCGTGGAGGTCGCCAATCAACTCGGCGACAAGTTCCCGGACGGGCAGCTGTTCGCGCGCCTGCGCCGCGGCGACAACCAGCCGGCGGCACCGGACCAGGTGCTGGACTACTTCCTCCGCTCGCTCGGGGTGCCGCCGGTGAACCTTCCTACCGACCGGGAGGCACTCGGCGGTCCGTACCGCAGCCACCTCGCCGGCAAGCGGTTGCTGATCTTGCTGGATGACGCGGCCGGGGCCTGGCAGGTGGAACCGCTGCTACCCGGCGACCACGGAGTGGCGGTCATCGTGACCAGTCGCAGCGCCCTACCTGGACTGCGCAACGCGCACCGGTTCGACCTGGATGTGCTGCCAGCTGAGAGCAGCCGGCAGCTGCTCGCGGAGGTCCTCGGGGAGGCGCGGGTGGCTGCCGAACCAGACTCCGCCGCAGCGGTCGCCGACGCCTGCGGCCACCTCCCGCTGGCGTTGCAGGTGGCCGCCGCCAAGCTGTCGGCGCGACCACACTGGCCGATCTTTCATATGGCGAGCCGGCTTGGTGACGAGAACCGGCGTCTGGACGAGCTGTCGCTGGAAGGCGCTGGGGTGCGCGCCAGCATTCTGATCTCCGTCGAGGCGCTCAGCCCACCAGCCAGGAGGCTTCTGCTGTTGCTCGGTTCGCTCGGCGCCACCGACTTCGGTGGTTGGGTAGCCGGCCCGCTGTTGGACATGGACGTCAACGAGAGCCACGACGTGCTGGACGAGCTGATCGACCTGCAGCTTGCCGTCGCCCAGGTCGGCACCGGTCACCGGGCGCGGTACCAGTTGCACGACCTGGTCGGCGTCCTCGCGCGCGAGATGCTGCCCGACGAGGTTCCGACCGGTGAGCGCCACGCCGCCGCTCACCGGCTGCTGCGGTGCTGGCTGCACCTGGTGCGGCAGGCGCACCGTCGCGAGTACGGTGGGGACTTCACCCTCCTGGAGCCGGGCGCCACACCGTGGCCACTCTTCCCGCCGGTCGTCAACGACCTGCTCGCCGACCCGATCGGCTGGTTCGAGTCCGAGCACACCAACCTGGTGGCGGCGGTGCGGCTGGCGGCCGAGCTGCATCATCCCGTGCTGTGCAGTGACCTCGCCGTCACGCTGGTGACCTTCTTCGAGGCCCGGGCATACCGGGAGGACTGGCGGGAGACGCACGAGGTGGCGCTGGAGGCGGTCGTACGCCACGCCGAGGCCCGCGCCGAGGCGGTGGTGCGGTGCTCCCGCGCCGGGCTGGCGCTGGTCGAACAGCGACTGGGTGACGCCGAGTCCGACCTGACCTCCGCGCTGTCGTGGTTCGAGCGGGCCGACGACGCCCACGGCCGCGGGCTGGCGCTGCGCGGTCTGGGTTCTGTGGACCGGCTGCAAGGCCGCCATCGCCGCGCGCGGGAACGGTACGAACACGCCCTGGCGGACCTGCGCGCCGCCGGCGACCGGGTTGCTGAGGCGCATGTGCTCACCAACCTGGCAGAGGTGCTCGCCGACCAGGGTCACCGTCGCGACGCTGAGGACCTGTTGCGCCAGGCACTGGCGATCTGCGCCGATCTGGGCGTCCGCCGGGTGCAGGCGCAGGCACGGTGCCGGCTGGGGCAGCTCTATCTCGACGACCACGACCTCGACCGCGCGCAGGAGGAGTTCGACGCGGTATTGCGTACCGTGACCACCGCCGCGGACCTGACCGGCAAGGCGTACGCCCTGCTCGGCATCGGCGCCGTGCTGACGGCGCGCCACCAGCTCGACCAGGCTCGGCTCACTCTCATCGAGGCGCTGACCGCCATGCGGCAGACCGGTAGCCGGGTCGGCACCGGTCGCGCCCTGCTCTCGCTGGCCGAACTGTGCCTGACCGCCGGTGAGCCGTCGGCGGCCGCCGATTGGCTCCGCACCGCGGACGCCGCCTTCGCCGACATTGGTGCGGCGAGGTGGCGAGACCGGGTCAACCGGCTGCGGGAGCGGTTGCCGACCGACGACGTCGGATCTGAATAGCGCGCGAATAGCGTTCACATCGCCGCCGGATACGCCCGGTCGCCAGGATCACCTCCGTAAGCCGGCAGAGGCGCCGCCTCGCCAGCCGGATCCCAGGTACGACGAAGGGGTGGTCAACCATGCAGACGTTCCGGTCGCGCACACCGCTCGTGGCGCCCGCAACAACCGACAGCGGTGTCGACGACACCCCGTGGGACTGACACCACCGTAGCCAGCCAGACGTTCGAACATCCAGCGACGAGGAGGCCGGGCCATGACCAACGCCCTGGTGGAACGCGACACCCTGTCGACCGGCGGGGTCGCGATACGCGCATTCGGGACGATGGAGGTGGTGTCGGACGGCGCGACGGTCCCCGTCACGTCCCACCTCCAACGGGTTCTGCTGTCCGCGCTCCTGGTCCACCGGGGCGCGGTGGTTCCGGTGCCGACCCTCGTCGGATGGATGTGGCCGACCGGCGCCCCGGAGGCGGCCATGCGCAACCTCCGGTTTCATGCCCACCGGTTGCGTCGGTTGCTCGGCGACGTCGCCAGTATCCGCTATCAGGCTCCCGGATACGTGCTGACCGTGCCCGACACCGACGTCGACGTGTGCTGTTTCGAGTCACTGGCCCACCAGGGCCGCGCCGCCCGTGCCAGCGGAGACGAGCCGGGCGGCGCGGCCCTGTTACGGCAGGCGATCAGTCTGTGCCGCGGTCCGGCATTCCACGGGCTGGAGGAGGTCGCCGAGCTGGCGATCGAGTCGCAGCGACTCAGTGAGCTGCGGCTCGCCGTGCTTGAAGAGCGCATCGCCGCCGAGCTTGCCCTCGGCACGGGCTCGGCAGCACTGGTGTCGGAGCTGACGGCGCTGGTGGCCACGCACCCGTTCCGGGAACGGTTCCGCGCCCAGCTGATGACTGCCCTGTACCGGTGCGGGCGCAAGGCCGACGCGCTGGGGGTCTACCGTGACGGCCGGCAGCTGCTCATCGACGAGCTGGGCATCGAACCCAATCCCGAGTGCCAGGCGATCGAGCGGGCGATTCTCAGCGACGACATCTCGCTGACCTCCCCGCACCAGCCGGAGCGTCCACAACCGCGGATACCTGCCGCTGCGCTCCACCCGCGCTTCCTGGCCCGCACCCACCGGTCACCGACGGAGATGGCGGTGGCCACCGGCTGACCCGGTGTGGTCGACTACCGTCGATGGGTGCCGCGCTCGCGCCTGCCCGGGGACGATAGGCTCACGGCCATGGAGTTTCGACACCTCGGCCGTTCCGGCCTGCTCGTCAGCGAGATCTCGTACGGCAACTGGCTGACGCACGGCTCACAGGTCGAAGAAGAGACCGCGCACACCTGCGTCCGCAAGGCCCTCGACCTCGGCATCACCACCTTCGACACCGCCGACGTCTACGCGGGCACGAAGGCCGAAGAGGTCCTCGGCCGGGCTCTGCGGGGCCAGCGGCGCGAAGGGCTGGAGATCTTCACCAAGGTCTTCTGGCCGACCGGTCCGGGCCCCAACGACCGCGGCCTGTCGCGCAAGCACATCATGGAGTCGATCAACGGCTCGCTGCGCCGGCTGCAGACCGACTACGTCGACCTCTACCAGGCGCACCGCTTCGACCGGTTCACGCCGCTGGAGGAGACGATGACGGCCTTCGCCGACATCGTGCACGCCGGCAAGGCCCACTACATCGGAGTCTCGGAGTGGCGCGCGGACGAGATCCGCGCCGCCCACGCGCTCGCGCAGGAGCTGCGGGTGCCGCTGGTGTCCAGCCAACCGCAGTATTCGATGCTGTGGCGGGTCATCGAGTCCGAGGTCGTGCCCGCGTGTGAGGAGCTGGGGCTGAGCCAGATCGTCTTCTCCCCGTTGGCGCAGGGGGTGCTCACCGGCAAGTACCTGCCCGGGCAGCAGCCGCCGGAGGGCTCGCGAGCCACCGACCGGTCCGGTTCCCGGATGATCGCCCGGTTCATGAACGACGAAACGCTGACCGCGGTGCAGAAGCTGCGTCCGCTCGCCGAGCAGGCCGGCCTGGCCATGGCCCAGCTGGCGGTGGCCTGGGTGCTGCAGAACCCGAACGTGGCGTCGGCGATCATCGGCGCTTCCCGGCCGGAGCAGCTTGCGGACACCGTCGCCGCCAGCGGCGTCAAGCTGGAGGCCGACCTGCTCAAGGCCATCGACGAGGCGCTGGGCCCGGTCATCGAGCGGGACCCGGCCAAGACCCAGTCGGTGACCAGCCGGCCGTAACGGCCGCCGCCGGGGCGGCCGGCCGTCAGTCGATGGCCGGCCGTCAGTCGATGGCCGGCCGTCAGTCGATGGCCGGCCGTCAGTCG
>SLSW01000022.1 GCA_007130245.1 Micromonosporaceae bacterium | reverse complement strand
TACGACAAACTCGGCGACCGCTACCGCGCCACTGTGCAGATCGCCGACATCTTCATCTGGCTACGCGCAAAGCCCGATCGCAACCGGAGACCCCGAAAATGATCCAGGAGACACGCCCTAGGACCGTTCGGCATCGCCGCGAGCACAGCATTGACATCGCAGGCGGCCAGTGCCGCGGAGTCGACTGCCGCGGAGTCGACTCGGCCCGTCGCCGGGCGGGAGCCAGACTGGCAGGGGTCTGAGACCGGGGCGGCATCCGAGCCCGCCGTCGCGGAGTGCTACGTTCGACAAACGTCGCCCTGGACCCCGGCATCGCGTTATCGCCGCGCGGCCAGGGAGGGGTGCGGAATGGAACAGTCTGCTGTTGTGCCAGTCGGCGAAGTGCCCGCGCCCCCGCGCGGCAGTGACTACGCGGACCTGCTGAGGCTTGTCAAAGCCGCCGGCCTGCTCGATCGGCGGCCCGGTTACTACCTGGCAACGTTACTTTCCGTTGGCGGGTTGCTGGTCGGCGGATGGGCCGCCTTCGCGGTGCTGGGTGACTCGTGGTGGCAGATGGCCGTGGCCGTCTTCCTCGCGTTCGTGTTCGCACAGGTCGGTTTCGTCGGTCACGACGCGGGGCACCGCCAGATCTTCCGCTCGACTCGGGCCAACTATGTTCTCGGGCTCCTGCTCGGCAACCTGGCGATCGGCTTGAGCTACGGATGGTGGGTCACCAAGCACAACCGCCACCATGCCCATCCCAACCAGGAGGGCAAGGATCCCGACATAGAAGTCAGCGCACTGGCGTTCACCACCGGATCGGCCCGCACCACGCGCGGGCTGGTGCGGTTCATCGTCAGCCACCAGCGCTACTTCTTCTTCCCGCTGCTGCTGTTGGAGGCCGTGTCGCTGCACGTGTCCAGCGTCAGGGCGCTGGCCGGCCGGGGCTTGCGCTACCGGTCATGGGAAGCGTTGCTACTCGGACTGCACTTCGCCGGGTACGTCGCAGCGGTGCTGCTCGTGTTGCCGCCGGCAAAGGCAGCCGCCTTCATCCTGATCCAACAAGGGTTGTTCGGGCTTTACCTCGGATGTGCATTCGCGCCCAACCACAAGGGCATGCCGATCCTGCCAGAAGGCGAAAAGATCGACTTCCTGCGCCGACAGGTGCTGACCTCGCGCAACGTCCGTGGGGGCCGAATGGTCGAGTTCCTGCTCGGTGGGCTGAACTTCCAGATCGAACACCATCTTTTCCCGAGCATGCCCCGGCCCAACCTGCGCCGCTCAGTGGAACCGGTCCGCACCTTCTGCCGCCAACGCGGCGTCGCCTACTCTGAGACGACACTACTGCGCTCCTACGCCCAGGCCCTGGGCTACCTTCACGAGGTGGGTCAGCCCCTGCGGGCGACCGACGCCGTGCCCAGGAGCTAGCGTCCCTGGCCGATGACCTGAGTCTTTCCCGGCACGTCCGGGGCCCGATGGACCCTGCCTCCTCGCCGTAGTTCCAGGCCGTCGGGTCGCCATCGGGCGGCGGGGACCGTACAGCACTCGCCGACGGCCCTGACACGACGAGGATCTGGCTCGGTGCCCGTCGATGACCGGTCGGTGGCGGGGGTCACGCTGGCGGGAACTCTCCGCTTGCGTAACAGTAGGGTAGCGGGGTCGGCTTGGCCGGGCGGTCTGGCTACGGTGCTGGTGTGAGTGGCCCCTGCGGGGCTTGCCGCTGTGGCGGATGTGATCAGGGAGGTGTGGGGCTGGTGGGCTCGGCCACGGCGGTGGTGCCGGAGGTTGCCCGTGAGGCGGCGCGGCGGCGTACGTTCGCGGTCATCAGCCACCCGGACGCGGGTAAGTCCACGACCACGGAGGCGCTGGCGCTGCACGCGAAGGTGATCGGGCAGGCCGGTGCGGTGCATGGTAAGGGCCAGCGGCGGGGTGTGGTGTCGGACTGGATGGCGATGGAAAGCGCCCGCGGCATTTCGATCACCTCGGCGGCGTTGCAGTTCGCCTACCGCGACATGGTGATCAACCTGTTGGACACGCCTGGTCACGCCGACTTCTCCGAGGACACCTACCGGGTGCTCACGGCGGTGGACTGCGCGGTGATGCTGCTGGACGCGGCCAAGGGGCTGGAGCCGCAGACGTTGAAGCTGTTCGAAGTGTGCCGGCACCGCGGAATCCCGGTGATCACGTTCGTGAACAAGTGGGACCGGCCCGGTATGGAGCCGCTGGCGTTGCTGGACGAGATCCAGTCGAGGATCGGTCTGCGGCCGACGCCGTTGACGTGGCCGGTGGGTATCGCCGGCGGATTCCACGGAGTCCTGGACCGCCGGACGGGCGCCATGGTGCGGTTCGAGCGCACCCCTGGTGGGGCCACCACCGCGATCGAGGAGGAACTGGACGCGGCACAGGCGGCGGGGCGGTTCGGGGAGGACTGGTCGCGGGCGGTGGAGGAGCTGGATCTGCTGGCGGCCACCGGCGGTGAGCATGATCAGGAGGCGTTTGAGGCGGCGGCCACGACCCCGGTGCTGTTCGGGGCGGCGGTGGCCAACTTCGGCGTACGGCAGTTGCTGGACGCGCTTGTGGACCTGGCGCCTTCGCCGGCGCCGCGGCCTGACGCCGACGGGCAGGTGCGGGAGCTGGAGGCGCCGTTCTCCGGGTTCGTGTTCAAGATCCAGGCGAACATGGACCCGGCGCACCGGGATCAGGTGGCGTTCGTGCGGGTGTGTTCAGGTCGGTTCGAACGGGGGTCGGTGGTCACCCACGCCACCACCGGGCGGCCGTTCGCCACCAAGTACGCCCAGCAGCTGTTCGGCCGGGACCGGAAAACGGTCGAGATCGCCTACCCGGGCGATGTGGTCGGACTGGTGAACGCCACCGCGTTGAGCATCGGCGACACCCTGCACACCGGCCGGGCGGTGCGGTTCCCGCCACTGCCCTCGTTCGCGCCGGAACACTTCGCGGTGATCACCGCGGCCGATTCGTCGACGTTCAAGCGGTTTCGTCGCGGGATCGGGCAGTTGGACGCCGAGGGGGTGGTGCAGGTGCTGCGCTCGGACCGCCGCGGGGAGCAGGCGCCGGTGCTGGCGGCGGTGGGGCCGATGCAGTTCGAGGTGGCCACCGCCCGGCTGGAATCCGAGTTCGGGGTGGCCACCAGCATCGAGCATCTGCCCTACCAGCTGGCCCGCCGCACCGATGCGGTCGGGCAGGAGGCGTTGCGGACTGCACCAGGGGTCGAGGTGGCGACCCGGGTGCGCGACGGGGCGCTGCTGGCGCTGTTCCCCAACCGGTGGCGGCTGGACACCGTCGCCCGCAACAACCCTGACGTGGTGTTGGAGCCGCTGCTGGCCGACACCGACCAGACGCCCACCACCCCGGCGGCCGGAGGAGAGCGCTGATGCAGCAGGTGTGCCCGTCCTGTGGGGAGAGCGAGGAGCTGTCCGGCCGGCCCACCGAGGAGGGCATCCGCATCACGTGCGGCAAGTGCGGCACCGACTGGCTACGCGACGCCGTCGCGGCCACATGCGCCACCTGCGGCGGCACCGACCTCCAGCAGCGCCCGCAGCCGGTGACCGCCTACTCACGCGGCACCCAAGTCAGCATCGTCGGCTGGCGCACCGTCGCGCTGTGCGTGACCTGCGACGCCGACATGCTGTCCCGCTCGCTGGCCGGCAAACCGGTGCCGGGTAGCTACGTGCCGGCGGCCACACATCGGCGCGACCCCGACGACACGGTCAGCGACCGGGGCAGCATCCTTCCCCGTTAGCGGGGTGCCGCAGTTGTGCCCGGCTCGGCCACGACACTCAGCGGGACTGTCCGCCCCGGTGTTGTGTCACCCGCGGCGCGGTGGTGGGTAGCCGGGTGGTGAGCGCGGCGGTGGCCACGGCCAGCGGCAGGGCGAGGCTGGCCAGCAGGACGGCGTTGTAGCTTCCGGTGGTGTCGTGAACCACGGCGAAAATCAACGGTCCGGCGGCGGTGGAGGCGACGCTGAGCGCGGTCATGACACCGCGGATGGAGGCGAGATGGTCGGTGCCGAACATGTGCGGTGTGAGGGCGGCTTCGGCGGCGCGTATGGCGTTGGTGGAGGCGCCCATGAGCGCGCCGTAGGCCCATGCTGACCAGCCGGGGGTGGCGATGGTGGCCCAGGCCAGCCCGAGCGTGAGCAGGCCCATGGAGGTCACGATGAGCAGGCGGGGCCGGTGGAGCCGATCGATGAGGTATCCGACCAGCAGGGTGGCTGCCAGGCCGGCGGTGGTCATGGGTATGAACACGGAGGCGGCCTCTGCGGGGGTCAGGCCGCGGGCGCCGAGCAGGCTGATCTGGTGGAACACCACCGCGGTGCCCAGCAGCCCGGAGGTGGAAACCCCGGCGGCGAGCACCCAGAAGTACGGCGTACGAAGCGCGACGGCGCGGGTGGCGCCAGCCGCTGGCTGGTGGTCGGCTGCTGAGGCCGGTCGCCCGTCGACCTGCTGCCCGACGTCGGACGGCCGGTTGCGGATGGCCAACAAGGCGATCGGGATCACGATCGCCCATACCGCCAGCCCTTCGATCAGCCACACGGTGCGCCAGCCGTGGAACGCGATGAGCCGTTCGATCAGGATCGGGGCCAGCGAGATGCCGGCCGAGCCGAAGGCCGACACGATGCCCAGGGCGGTGCCGCGGCGGCGGTCGAACCAGTGGGCGACCACGGTGACCGCGGCCAGTCCGAGTGCGCCCTGGCCGGCCAGCCGGATGCCGATGAACCCGGCGGTCAGCCCGACGATGCTGCTGACCAGAGACAAGCCGATCAGGACTCCGCCGAAGACGGCACCGATCACCACGATCGCCGCCCGTGAGCCGTAGCGGTCAACCAGCCGCCCGACCAGCGGCATGGCGGCCGCACCGGTCAGGGTGCCGATCAGGTAGGCCGTCGAGACCGCCGAACGCGACAGCCCCAACTCGGCCATCACCGGGTCGATGAACGGCGACACGCCAGCGGTCTGCCCCGGCGCGGTCATCACCACCACAACGGTGGCGTAGGCGACGATGCGCCAGCCGCCAAACCGCGTACGTGTGCGCACGGTTCCGCCGCCGGCGGCGGGCGAGGGTGGGGTCGCCGACACGGCTCCCCCTTTGTTGGCGTGTCGCGGTACTGGTGGTGGTCTGGGGCAGGGTGAGGTTAGCGGTGCCCCGCCCGGTGCGGCTGCTGCCGCGCGGTGGTTGTTGCACTGGTCACCGCCAGACCCGCCCCTCGGCAGCCAGCGGCCGGCGATCGGTCAGCCGGGCCGTGTTGCCGCAGGGAACGGATCAGGCGTCGCTGGTACTGGCGGGTCAGGCGCCTACGGGAACGTCGGCCAGTTCCGGCCACAGATCCCGCAAGCCGCGGTAGGGCTGCTCGGGCAGCCGTTGCAGCACCGCGATGACCTCAGGCCGGGCGTGGCTTGCGGTGGCGGCGGCCAGCAGCTGGTCGCGGGTGGCGGGACCGGCGGCGAAGGCGTTTTCGATGTGATCGATAAGTTCCATGCGGGTCACGGAACGCACTTTGGTCCTCCAGGGCGAGAGAGTCGGCGACCCAACCTTAACGTCAGGGAAGACTCACCGGCGCGCGGGCAGCGACGTGTCGGCGGTCACCGGCGCGGCCTGCGCTCAGGCGTGGCCGTAACTGATCTCTTTCGTGAGAGTAGGTTTGTGACGGTGGATGTGACGGCCCGACGGCTCGAGGATGCGATCCACATGACCAGGCGGGCCACCATCCTGGCGCGGCTGTTACGAGGCCCTGGCCACCTTGGGCCGGCAGGTACCCTGGCCGGATCGCGATAGCGACCCGGTTAGGTTCACGAGAAGGGCTATGGCGCGATGAGCGGAGACGGGCTGATGCAGATCGGCGAGGTGGCCGCACGCACCGGCCTGAGCCTGCGCACCATCCGCTACTACGAGGAAGTAGGGCTGGTCGAGCCGTCGGCGCGCAGCCAGGGCGGGTTCCGGCTCTACACCGAGGCCGACGTACAGCGGCTGCGGTTGGTCGCACGGATGAAACCGCTGGAGTTCACCCTGGAGCAGATGCGTCAGCTACTGGATGCCACCGACCGGCTGTCCAGCGGCGCCCGCCTGACCAAGACGGAACGGGCCAGACTGCGCACCACCCTGGGCGAGTTCCGGCAGGCCATCGCCGCCCGCTGCGAAACCCTGCGCGAGCAGCTGGCCACCGCCCAGGCCTTCGACGCCACGCTGGCCGAGCAGCTTGAGCAGCTGCAGCCGCAACCGGCCGCCGCCGCCAAACGCTGACACCGTTGCGGACCGCTCAGCTGAGAGGTGCCGCGTCTAGTCGGCAAGCGACATCGACCACTCTGCGCGTCCGCGCGGCCCGTACGTCTCGCCCTCGGGCGGGCTGACCTCCTGCGCCGACCCGGACCGCCGCAGCTGTATCCGCGCGGCCACCCGGGCCCGCTCGCCCCGCTGGGCTGGAGCCTGTCCGGGTGGGCCCGGGCCGACCTGCGGGCTCAGCGCGACGTGAACGCCGCCGAGCTGGACCGGGTCCGGTCGCGGTTCGACGTGCCGACGCACGGTGACCTTCCGTAGCCCGGGCGGGAACCCGCGGTGCGGGTTTGCATAGACTTGACGGTCGGGATCATTCACGCCAGCTAGGGGAGTATGTCCGTGAAGAGCACCGTCGAGACGTTGAGCCCGACCCGGGTGCGCCTGGCTGTCGAGGTGCCGTTCGCCGAGATCGAACCGTCCCTGCAGCGGGCCTACCGGGAGGTCGCCCAGCAGATCAGCATTCCCGGGTTCCGCAAGGGGAAGGTGCCGGCCGCGGTGATCGACCAGCGGGTCGGGCGCGGGGTGGTGCTCAACGAGGCCGTCCAGGAGGTCGTGCCGCAGCAGCTGATGGCCGCACTGCGGGAGCACCAGGTCAAGTCGCTGGGTCGCCCGGAGGTGGGTGAGCTGCAGTTCGACGACGGCCAGCCGCTCACGTTCACCGCGGAGGTGGACGTGCAGCCGGAGATCACCCTGCCGGATCTGGCCGAGATCGAGGTCACGGTCGACGAGCTGAGCATCACCGACGAGGAGGTCGACGAGCAGGTCAACGGCCTGCGAGACCGGTTCGCCACGCTGAAGACCGTGGAGCGGGCCGCCGCCAACGGCGACTATGTACAGATCGACCTGGAGGCCACGGTGGACGGGCAGCCGGTCGAGGGAGGCTCGGCCAGCAACCTCTCGCACGAGGTCGGCAGCGGGCAGCTGATCGAGGGCCTGGACGAGGCGCTGGTGGGCCTGGCGGCCGGCGATCAGACCACCATCACCACGTCGCTGGTCGGCGAGGAGTATGCCGGCCGCCCGGCCGAGGTGGCGGTGACCGTGCGCACCGTCAAAGAGAAGGAGCTGCCGCCGCTGGACGACGACTTCGCCCAGCTGGCCAGCGAGTTCGACACGCTGGACGAGCTGCGCGATGACGTCCGCAAGCGGGTCGAACGGGTCAAGCAGGGCGAGCAGCTGTACGCGGCCCGGGACAAGGCCCTGCAGGAGCTGGTCACCCGCTCCGGTGTGCCGGCACCGGAGGGCGTGGTGCGCGACGAGGTTGCCCACCGAAAGGAGCACATGACCGGGGAGCTGCAGCGCATCGGCCGCACCTGGGAGGACTACCTGGCCCAGGAGGGTAAGTCCGCCGAGGAGATGGACGCCGAGCTCGCCGGGAACGCCGCCGACGGGGTGAAGATCCAGATGGTGCTGGATGCGCTGGCCGAGGCGGAGGAGGTCCAGGTCACCGACGAGGAGTTCGGCCAGGAAGTGATCTCGCGCGCCCAGCGGGCAGGCATGGAGCCCCAGCAGTACTACGACCAGCTGCTGCGCTCCGGGAACGCTGCGGCGGTGTTCTCCGACGCCCGGCGCGGCAAGGCGCTCGGGGTGCTGCTGGAGCGCATCACCATCACCGACACGGCCGGCAACCCGGTCAGCACCGAGGCGATCCGCGTCGCCAGCGGCGAGGGCGGTGCCAGCGGCGAGGGCGGTGCCAGCGGCGAGGGCAACGCCTGAGCCGCTGTTCTGCTGCGGGACGCAGGTCTGTCCGCGCTGAGCGAAACCAGCCACGGACCGGGCCGTCGCACCGTAGCGGACGGCTAGGGTCGAGTGCGACGGCAGTGAGGAAGAGGGGTCAGCCATGAACGATCCAGGAGTGCAGCAGTTGCGGGCCGCCGTGGCCCGAACCACCGACGTGTCCGGGCTGAACCTGGACGACTCGATCTACAGCCGGCTGCTGCGCGAGCGCATCATCTTCCTGGGCAGCGAGGTCACCGACCAGGTCGCCAACCGGATCTGCGCGCAACTGCTGCTGCTGGCGGCCGAGGATCCGGCGCGGGACATCAACCTGTGGATCAACTCGCCCGGCGGATCGGTGCACTCCGGCATGGCGATCTACGACACCATGCAGTTCGTGGAGAACGACGTGGTGACCACCGCCATGGGCATGGCGGCATCCATGGGCCAGCTGCTGCTGTGCGCGGGCACCAAGGGCAAGCGGTACGCGCTGCCGCACGCGCGGATCATGATGCACCAGCCCTCCGGTGGCGTGGGCGGCACCGCGGCGGACATCGCGATCCAGGCCGAGCAGATGATCTATACCAAGAAGATGTTCCAGGAGCGGGTCGCGTTCCACACCGGCCAGACTCCGGATCAGATTGAGATCGACTCGGACCGGGACCGGTGGTTCACCGCCAAGGAGGCGGTCGACTACGGCTTCATCGACCGCGTGATCACCGGCGCGGCGCAGATCCCGGCCGGTGCCGGCACCCGCTCGGGCTCCGAGGAATGAGGAGGGACAGGCGATGACCGAACTTCAGCTTCCGGGTGGTCCGGTGCACAACCGGTACGTGCTGCCGTCGTTCGTGGAGCGGACGTCGTACGGCGTCAAGGAGTCCAACCCGTACAACAAGCTGTTCGAGGACCGCATCATCTTCCTCGGCGTGCAGATCGACGACGCGTCGGCCAACGACGTGATGGCCCAGTTGCTCACGCTGGAGGGCAACGACCCCGACCGCGAGATCATTATGTACATCAACTCGCCGGGCGGCTCGTTCACGGCCATGACCGCGATCTACGACACCATGCAGTTCGTGCGCCCGGACATCCAGACGGTGTGCCTGGGGCAGGCGGCCAGTGCGGCGGCGGTGCTGCTGGGCGCCGGCGCTCCGGGCAAGCGGATGGCGTTGCCGCACTCGCGGATCATCATCCATCAGCCGGCCACCGAGGGCGGCTACGGCCAGAGCTCGGACATCGAGATCCAGGCCCGCGAGATTATGCGGATGCGCACCCAGCTGGAGGAGCTGATCGCCCAGCACTCGGGTCAGTCGGCCGACCAGGTCCGCAAGGATATCGACCGCGACAAGATCATGACGGCCGAGGAGGCGAAGGCGTACGGCCTGGTCGACACCGTGATCGCCAGCCGGAAGAAGTCCCCGGTCGCCGCCGCTGCCGTCGCCTGAGCACAGCTCCGTTGAAAGGGTGGGGGCGGCGCAACACGCCAGGTCGCGGGGAAGAGAAAATCGACCGGAGCGGGTAACGTCGAGGCTGCACCGTACGGGACGGGCCGGCGGAAACGTCCCCGTCGACGGTTCGGCGGCACCCCCGGGTCGCACCCCCCTGGGAGCTCCGCCCCGTCACTGACAGTTGGGAGGCTTGGGTGGCACGGATCGGTGACGGCGGCGATCTGCTCAAGTGCTCTTTCTGCGGCAAGTCGCAGAAGCAGGTCAAGAAGCTCATCGCAGGCCCCGGTGTCTACATCTGCGACGAGTGCATCGACCTGTGTAACGAGATCATCGAGGAGGAGCTGGCCGAGTCGGCCGAGGTGAGCTTCGAGGAGTTGCCGAAGCCGAAGGAGATCAGCGCGTTCCTCGACCACTACGTGGTGGGGCAGGACCAGGCCAAGAAGGCACTGTCGGTGGCGGTTTACAACCATTACAAGCGGGTGCAGGCCGAGCCGCAACGGCAGCCGGGGGGCGACACCGACGCCGTCGAGCTGGCCAAGAGCAACATCCTGCTGATCGGGCCCACCGGCTGCGGCAAGACCCACCTGGCGCAGACCCTGGCCCGGATGCTCAACGTGCCATTCGCCATCGCCGACGCCACCGCGCTGACCGAGGCCGGGTACGTCGGCGAGGACGTCGAGAACATCCTGCTGAAGTTGATCCAGGCCGCGGAGTACGACGTCAAACGCGCCGAGACCGGCATCATCTACATCGACGAGATCGACAAGGTCGCCCGCAAGTCGGAGAACCCGTCGATCACCCGGGACGTCTCCGGCGAGGGTGTGCAGCAGGCGCTGCTGAAGATCCTCGAGGGCACCGTGGCCAGCGTGCCGCCGCAGGGCGGGCGCAAGCACCCCCACCAGGAGTTCATCCAGCTCGACACCACCAACATCCTGTTCGTCCTGGGTGGCGCCTTCGCCGGCTTGGAGGAGATCATCTCCACGCGGGTAGGGCGCAGCGCCGTGGGCTTCGGCGCGAACCTGCGCGCGATCTCCGAGCGCAGCGTCGACGACACTCTCGCGCAGGTGATGCCCGAGGACATGCTCAAGTTCGGGCTGATCCCGGAGTTCATCGGTCGACTGCCGGTGATCACCACTGTGCGCAGCCTCGACCGGGAGGCGATGGTGCGCATCCTGACCGAGCCGCGCAACGCCTTTGTCAAGCAGTATCAGCGGCTGTTCGAGCTCGACGGGGTCGGTCTCGAGTTCGAGCCGGAGGCGCTGGAGGCGATCGCGGACCAGGCGCTCAAGCGGGGCACCGGCGCGCGTGGGCTGCGCGCGATCATGGAGGAGGTGCTGCTGTCGGTGATGTACGAGGTGCCGAGCGACCCCGACGCCGCCCGCGTGCTGATCACGCCGGACGTGGTGCTGGAGAATGTCAACCCGACCGTGGTGCCGCGTGAGTACAAGGCCCGCCGGGCCGCATGACCACGCTCGCCGATCTGCTGGCGCGCGTCGAGGCCGGCGACCGGCTGCCCACGGATCCGTGGTTGTCGCTGGTGCCGGCACCGCCGGGCACCCCGGCGGTGATGGCGTTTCCCGGCCACGTGGTGGTCGCCACCGATCTCGAACCGGCCTGGATCTGCGCCCAGCTGCCCGACAGTGACCTGTCCGCGCCGATGAACCCGCCGTTCCTGCACGCCTGCGAGCGGAAACTGGGCCGGCGGGTCAACAACCTCGACGGTCTCTACCTGGCTGCACCGGCGCCCGGACGACCGCCGGTGGAGTTGCGCGAGGTCGACGACCTGGACCACCCGCGGGTACGCCGGGCGCGGCGCTACCGCCCGGATGTGCGCGTGTTCACCACCGATGGTGGCGTGGTGGTCGTCGGGTCCGGCGTGGCCGGTCGCTGGGAGGTGGCGATCGAAGTGGATCCGTCATACCGGGGTCGCGGTCTCGGCCGTACGCTTGCCGCCGCGGCCCGTCACCTCGTACCGGAATCGCGTCCGTTGTGGGCGCAGATCGCGCCGGGCAACGCCGCCAGCATCCGGGCGTTCCTCGCGGCCGGATTCCGGCCGGTGGGTGCCGAAGCGTTACTGGTGCCCTGAGCGGCGCCGGTCCCACTCGCCGCCGGGGATCACCTCGACCATGAGCAGCTCGGCTACCTCGGTGCCGTCGTTGCGCAGTGTGTGCGCCCGGTCGCCCGGGTAGCCGAGGGTCTGCCCGGGGCCGGCCCGCCGCTCGCTGCCGGTGACGGCCACCGTGACCTCGCCGGAGAGCACATGCACCAGCTCGTGGATGGCCGGGGCGTTGTCCGGCGCCTGGTACGCCTCGCCGGGGGCCAGTCGCCACTGCCACAGCTCCACCAGGGCCGGGTGGTTGACCCCGCGCAGCAGCCGCCCGTAACCGCCCCGCGGGCCGCGCCAGAGCACCGGCGCGTCCTCGGCGTGGGAGACGTGCACGCTGCGCGGCGGCACCGGCTCCAGCAGCTGGGCGATGGTGACCCCGAACGCGTCCGCGATCCGGCACAGCGTGCCGATGCTGGGGTTGGTCCGGGCACCTTCGATCTGCACCACCATGCCCTTGCTGACGCCGGACCGGCCCGCGAGCTCGTCCAGCGACCAGCCACGGGATGCGCGCAGCTCCCGGACGTGTCCGGCGACCGCGGCGGTGATCTCACCGACCCGTTCGCCCGTGGTGTCGGTCAACACTCTGTCCTTCACGGTCAATATTATGCTACAACGGCACGGTGACTCCCATTGTCCTCGCGGCGGGTGCCGCTGTCCTGTGGGGCACGTCCGACTTCTGCGGAGGCAAGGGTTCCCGGCACGCCGGTGCGCTGTCGGTCGGGCTGATGTCGCAGGTCGCGAGCCTGCCGGTGCTCGTCGCCGCGCTGCTGCTGGTCTCCGGCACCCCGAGCGCGGCCGACCTCGGCTGGGGCACGCTGGCCGGGGTGGCGGGCCTGGGCGGGGTGGTGCTGCTCTACCGCGGCCTGTCCACCGGCGCGATGACCGTGGTCTCGCCGGTGACAGCGGTGACCGCGGCGGTGCTTCCGCTGGGAGTCGGGCTGGTGCTGGACGGGCCGCTGGGTCCGACCGCCCTGGCCGGAGTCGTCATCGCCGTGACCGCGATCGCGATGGTCAGCACCGGGCACCGGGGCGCGAAGGCGCCGGTGACATCCGGGCTGGTCGCGCTGGCACTGGGTTCGGGAGCGATGTTCGGGCTCGCCTTCGTACTGCTCGGCCAGGTCGACCCGGAATCCGGCCTGTGGGCGCTGGTCGGGTTGCGCGCCGGCGCGCTCGCGGTCGGGCTGCCGCTGGCGCTGCAGTTGCGCACCGACCTGCGGCTCAGCCGGCACGCGTGGGGGTGGACCGCGCTTGCCGGGTCGCTGGACGTGCTCGGCAGCGCCTTCTACCTCACCGCGGTCATGCAGGGGCACCTGAGCATCGTGGCGGTGCTCTCCTCGCTCTACCCGGCGAGCACGGTGCTGCTGGCGCTCGGCATAGACCGGGAGCGGCTGCGTGCGGTGCAGGTGGCCGGGCTCGCGTTCGCCGCAACCGCGCTCGCCCTGGTGGCGTTGTAGCTTTCCGAACCGGTTCAGCTCGCGGGTCAGTTCACGGCTTGGTTGGCCTGGGGGCGATCTTGTGCCCCATTAAACCTAGAAATATTCGGACACAAGATCGCCCGCCACCCAACCAAGCGGTGGGGAAGCGGGCGCTGGTGGGGAAGCGGGCGCTGGCCCCGGCGCGGTTACGCTGGCGCGATGAGGGTTGCGGTGTGCCAGATGAACTCGCGAGGTGACCGCGGCGCCAACCAGAAGGTGGCCCTGGATCTCCTCGCGCAGGCCGCCACGACCGGCGCCGACCTGGCGGTGCTGCCGGAGTACACCGACTATCTCGGACCGGGCCGCGACGCCCCGTCACCGGAGCCGGTCGACGGCCCGTACCTGGCGGCCTTCGCCGACGCCGCCGCCGCCCACCGCATGTGGGTGGTGGCCGGCTCGTTCCACGAGGCCGGCGCCGGGGGTGGGCGCACCTACAACACCTCGGTCGTGTTCGACCGCGCCGGTACGGTGACGGCGACGTATCGCAAGATCCATCTGTACGACGTGGAGATCGCCGGTCGGGTCTCGTTCCACGAGTCCCGGTCGGTGGCGGCGGGAGACACGCCGGTGACCGTCGACGTTGAAGGGGTACGGGTCGGCCTGTCCATCTGCTATGACCTGCGGTTCCCGGAGCTCTACCGGAGGCTGGTCGACGATGGCGCGCAGGTGCTTCTCGCGCCCTCGGCGTTCATGCTGCACACCGGCCGGGACCACTGGGAAGTGCTGCTGCGGGCACGGGCGATCGAGAACCAGTGCTACGTGGTGGCGGCGGCGCAGATCGGCGACCACGAGCCCGGGCGCACCTGCTACGGCCGCAGCATGATCATCGACCCGTGGGGGCTGGTGCTCGCGCAGGCTCCGGACGAGGTCGGCGTCACCGTCGGCGATCTCGACGTGGCACGGCTGCGGCGCATCCGCGCCGAGCTGCCCAGCCTCACCCACCGCCGCCTGCCCTGACCGGGCCGCTCAGCGCAGGCTCCACTCGGCGGCGTCCTCGACCTGCCGGTAGCCGATCGCCTCGTAGATCTTGTTGCTGGTGGGATTGGCGCGGTCGGTGTAGAGAACGCACTCGCGTGCCACATGGTCGAGCGCCCACCGGCTGGCGGCCGCCACCGCCGCGCTGGCGTAGCCGTGGCGCCGGTGAGCCGGGGGTGTGTAGACGAGCGTGATACGAGCCACGCCCATGCTGACCGGAGCGATGCCGAGCATGGAGACCGGCTCCCGGCCGACCTGCCAGACCCACAGCGCGCCCTCACGGTCCAGCCACCGGTTGACCACCGCCTGCGCACCCCTGGCCTGCCCGCCATCGCCGGACCGGGCGGGTTGCCGGTGGCGGTGGACCACCGCTCGACGAACCGGGTCACCAGCGGCTCGGGTCCGCTGACCGCCGGCAGCTCGGGGTACGCCGCCAGCAGGTGGCCCACCAACGCGTCGGCCGCCTGGAGCGAGGCCGTACCCCCGGGCGGCTCGGCCAGCACCAGCGGAAAGGGCGGTGTCCGCAGCGCCGCAAGAGCCAGCTCGCCGCGGTCGTCCACCAGCCTCAGCCAGCACGCGTCCGGCTCCAGCGGCACCAGGCCGCGCAGCCTCCCCTCCACGATCGTGCACACGAGGTTGTTGCGTACCGGATCCTCCCGCAGCCGCGGCAGGGCGGTGGTGGCGAACTCGTCCAACGTGTCGGTCTGGCACCGCATGGCGGAAGTGTCGCCGGATCCCGCACCCGCCACAACCGGGTTCAACCGGGCTGGTCAGAGCCGTTCGAGCAGGATGCCGACCGTGCAGATCGTGACCACGGCGCCGCCGGTGAGCAACAGCGCGGCGCTCACGCGCGACGGACCGCGCCGGGCCAGCCGGACCGCGACCACTACCACCGCGGCGATCACGCACAACCCGATCGCCACCTGCCAGATTGGCAGCAGCAGGTTCGACAGGGCGTCCTGGGCCCCGGCCGGCGCGTCGGTCATGCCGCCAACTGTGGCACGCCTGCGTAAAGTCCGCCTGCCCACCCTGCCGGCGACCCGACAGCGGCGGGCGGCTGCCGCGGTTACCGCTGGAGGATCTGGGCCCGGATCTCCTGCAGCAGCGCGTGCGCCTCAGCCACGGTCCAGTTGAGGAAGATCGCGACCACCACGCTGCCGTGGTCGGCCCAGCCGCACACCGCGGCAGGGAACTCGTCCATCGCCGTCTCGCCGCAGCGCGCCGTACCGCCCATCGGTCCAGCGTCCACGTCGTCCACGTCGGCGATGGCCAACCCCACGCCCGCCTCCTCGAAGGCGTCGTCCAGCGCCCCGGAAGGGCTGCGCAGCGGGCCGGTGCCACCGGCGAGCAGCACCAGCCGCTGATCGTCGGCCGGGTCGAGATAGAAGGCCGCGATGGCGTCGTCCAGGTCGATCTCGTTGGTCATCGCCGCGGCCATCTGCACCGCCGCGTCCTCGAGGAACGGATCGGTGGCCAGGTCGAGACCGGCGACCTGCGGTGGGGTGCTCAGCGAGGCCGGATGCTGTCCGGACAGGTGGGGGCGGAAGAAGACGTAGCCGCTCACGGCGCCGATCACCAACACCAGGACCAGCGCGCCGGCGACGATCAGCGGCAGCCGCCTGCGCACCCGCGTCGGGCCGGAGGCGGGGGTAGGCGGGTCGGGGTCATCGGTGGTGTGGTCGGGCACGCCTGCGCCTCCATTCCGGGTGGACCCGTCAGCACGAGAGTACGTGCCGGCACGCAGTCGCGTCGGGCAACTGCCCGGTGCAGGCGCGGATGTCGGGTTCGTAGACTGGCCGGGTGAGCCAGACACCAACACTGCCGTCGGCCTACCAGCCGGCCGAGGTGGAGCAGCGACGGTACGCGCAGTGGGTCGAGGCGGGCTACTTCACCGCCGACGCGAGCAGCGACCGGCCCCCGTTCACCATCGTCATCCCGCTGCCCAACGTCACCGGCTCCCTGCACACCGGCCACGCCCTGGACCACACCATCCAGGACGCGCTGACCCGCCGCCGGCGGATGCAGGGGTACGAGGCGCTGTGGATGCCCGGGCTGGACCACGCCGGCATCGCCACCCAGAACGTGGTGGAGCGCCAGCTGGCCGCCGAGGGCCTGTCCCGGCACGATCTGGGGCGGGAGAAGTTCGTCGAGCGGGTGTGGCAGTGGAAGGCCGAGTCCGGTGGTGTGATCACCGGCCAGATGCGCCGGCTGGGCGATTCGGTGGACTGGTCCCGGGAGGCGTTCACCATGGACGCCCCGCGCACCCGGGCGGTGCGTACGATCTTCAAGCAGCTGTACGACGACGGCCTGGTCTATCGCGCGGAGCGCATCATCAACTGGTGTCCGCGCTGCCTGACCGCGCTGAGCGACATCGAGGTCGACCACACCGACGACGAGGGTGAGCTGATCTCGATCCGGTACGGCGAGGGCGACAATGCGCTGGTGGTGGCCACCACCCGGGCCGAGACCATGCTCGGTGACACGGCCGTCGCAGTGCACCCGGACGACGACCGTTACCGCCACCTGGTCGGCACCGAGGTAGAGCTGCCGCTGACCGGCCGGCGCATCCCGGTGGTCGCCGATGAATATGTCGACCCGGCGTTCGGCTCCGGCGCGGTGAAGGTGACCCCGGCGCACGACCCGAACGACTTCGAGATCGGCCAGCGCCATGACCTGCCCAGCCTGACCATCATGGACGAGCGCGGTGTGATCACCGCCCACGGGCCGTTTCAGGGGCTGGACCGCTACGAGGCCCGCCCGGCGATCGTGGCCGCGCTGCTCGAGCAGGGCCGCATCGTGGCCGAGAAGCGCCCGTACGAGCACGCGGTCGGCCACTGCTCGCGGTGCGCGACCACGGTGGAGCCGCGGCTGAGCCTGCAGTGGTTCGTGCGCACCGGACCACTGGCCAGGGCGGCCGGCGACGCGGTGCGAGACGGCCGGGTGCGCATCGTGCCGGAGGAGATGAACAAGCGGTACTTCGACTGGGTCGACAACATGCACGACTGGTGCATCTCGCGCCAGCTGTGGTGGGGTCACCGCATCCCGGTGTGGTACGGCCCGGACGGCCAGATGACCTGCGTCGGTCCGGAGGAGGAGCCGCCGGCGGGGTGGGTGCAGGACGAGGACGTGCTGGACACGTGGTTCTCCTCGGCGCTGTGGCCGTTCTCGACCCTGGGCTGGCCGGACGACACCGCGGACCTGCGCAAGTTCTATCCGACCAGCGTGCTGGTCACCGGCTACGACATCCTGTTCTTCTGGGTGGCCCGGATGATGATGTTCGGGCTGTACGCCATGGACGGGGTGCAGCCCTTCCATACCGTCGCGCTGCACGGCATGGTGCGCGACCAGCACGGCAAGAAGATGTCGAAGTCGTTCGGCAACGTGGTCGACCCGATGGACTGGATCGAACGCTACGGCGCAGACGCGACCCGGTTCACCATGGCCCGCGGCGCCAATCCCGGCGCTGACGTGCCGGTCAGTGAGGAGTGGTGCGCCGGGGCGCGCAACTTCGCCAACAAGCTGTGGAATGCCACCCGGTTCGCATTGATCAGCGGGGCGCACACCCGCGGCGAGTTGCCGGACGAGCTGTCGGCGGCCGACCGCTGGATCCTGTCGCAGCTGCAGCGGGTCACCGCCGACGTGGACGCCCAGTTCGAGGCGTACGAGCTGGCCAAGGTCTGCGACACGCTGTACCACTTCGCCTGGGACGACGTCTGCGACTGGTACCTGGAGCTGGTCAAGCCGGTGCTGGC